>JAFQMP010000022.1 GCA_017396225.1 Clostridia bacterium
GCGATATTTGCGTTCTGAATTACGAGCCCTGTGCTTGCGGCCGCACCCACGTCCGTATGTCCAAGCCCATGGGGCGCAGCGACGATATGATGATTATCCGCGGTGTCAACGTATTCCCCAGCCAGATTGAAACCGTGCTCCTGAACGAGGGCTACGCCCCCAACTACCTTATTGAGGTTGACCGCGTTGGCAACAACGATACACTTGACGTTTACGTTGAGCTTTCTCCCGACCAGTTTACCGATACCGTCAGCGGTATCACCTCGCGTGAAAAGGCTCTGGCAGGTGCGATGCGCACGATGCTTGGCATCGGTGCCGTGGTGCATCTGGTTGCCCCCAAGACCATTGCCCGCAGTGAGGGCAAGGCAAAGCGCGTGGTAGACAAGCGCAAGCTGCATGATTGAAAGGAGAATCCGTATGGCTATCAAGCAACTTACCGTATTTGTAGAAAACCGCCAGGGTGCATTGGTTGAAATTACCGACCTGTTTGCCGCACATCACGTGGATATGCGCGCCCTGTCGATTGCCGATACGCAGGATTTCGGTATTCTGCGTGTGATTGTCAACCAGACCGAGGAGGCGCTGCAAATTCTCCGCGAAAGCGGTCATCTGGTACAGGCAACCGAGGTTGTTGCCGTGAAGATTGGCGATGCCCCCGGCAAGCTTTCCCAGGCGCTCCACGCCCTCAACGAGGCGGGCGTGAACGTGGAATATCTCTATGCATTCCTTGCCCGAACCGAGCGCCACGCCTACGTGGTGCTGCGCGTGGCTGACAACGAAAAGGCAAGCGCCGTCCTTGAGGCAGCAGGCTTCCACATGGTCAGCGAGGCTGATATTCAAAAGCTTTAATGTATCACTAAAAAAGCACCCCACACGGGGTGCTTTTTTAGGTCGGTGAAATCAAAAAGGGGCTTGCCTTGCGGCAAAGCCCCTTTTTGATTAGTCGGCGTAAACGCTGACCTGCTTCTTATCCTTCGTTTTCTGCTCGAACTTAACCTTGCCCGAAATGAGCGCGAACAGGGTGTGGTCCTTGCCAAGACCCACGTTTTCACCGGGGTGAATGGCGGTACCTCTCTGCCGAACAATAATGCTGCCTGCCGTAACAGTCTGGCCGTCAGCAGCCTTTACACCAAGACGCTTGGACTCGCTATCGCGGCCGTTCTTGGTAGAGCCTACGCCCTTCTTGTGGGCGAAGAACTGCAAGCTAATTCTCAACATAGCGGTGTAATCCTCCTTAAAATTTTGAGGTTCCCTTACGGAAACGGCACGGATTATGCTTTGTATTCCCTGTTTTCAACCTTGACGTTGAAGCCACCGTCACCCGTAAACTCATACATATCATCATGCAGGAGCATATCCTCTAACATTTTGTAGTAGGTGAGAAACAGACCCGACACGGCAAAGCGCACGCGGTCATCGTCCTCAAATTGGGGGAGCGCGGAGGGGGAACGGACGGAAATTACCGCATCAGCATCGTTAATATCATAAACGATTTTGCCGTGGTAGATATCCTCTACCGCGTCAACGATGTACATGGTAATCGAAGAAAGCATGGCGCAGAACGGGTCATTCCCGTACTCGCCAAAGCCAACGTGGCCCTTCTCCTCAAATCCGTAAAAAATTCCGTCTTCTCTGAAAAATGTGATGGTTGTCATTGAGATTAACCCTCAATAGCAGTAATCTGAACCTTGGTGTAAGGCTGACGATGACCCATCTTCTTCTTCTCGTTCTTCTTGGACTTGTACTTGAAGATAACGATCTTCTTGCCCTTGCCGTTCTTCAGAACAGTGGCAGTAACCTTTGCGCCTTCAACGTTGGGGGTACCAACCTTAAGGTCGCCTTCGCGGGACAGAGCCTTTACGCTGTCGAATACAACAGTTGCGCCTTCTTCGACTGCGAGTTTTTCCACAAAAATGGTGTCGCCTTCGCTGACCTTGTACTGCTTTCCGCCGGTTTCGATGATTGCAAACACGAAAAGCACCTCTCTTTCTTTTAAGACTCGCTGAGGGGGGCGTCACACGCGAATTGGCGTGTAATCTTGGGGAGCCCTTTACATGCGGCAGATTATTATACCACGGTAAACAACCGTTTGTCAAGTGGTTTTGGAAATTTTTTCTCTTCTTTTATTATATATATATAAGACAAGCGAAAAAAGCGCGAAAAACAGGCAGGCGCCGCAGATGCCGCCGAGCGAATCGAGCAGCACGTCAAGCACGGAGGGCCCGCGGTTGGGGGTAAAGAGCTGAATACACTCATCAACAATGGCGGCGGGCACAAACACGAGGGGCGAGAGAAGGAGCGCGTGACGAAAGCCGTGCGCCGCAAGCGCCGCCACGGCAAGCATGCCAAGCACGAAAAACTCTGTAAAATGCGCGGTTTTGCGCACCGTGTGGCTGCTGACCTGCTTATCCGAGCCAAGGCTTTCCAAGACCTCGTTACAAATATCCTGCACGGCACTGCTGGTTTCCGCCGACTTGGCGGCGGGGGCAAAGGAAAACTGCCAGATGAAGATACACCAACCAACGACCGCTGCCGTCAGCGCCCATTTCAGGATTTTACGCACCATAAGCTGTTCTCCTTTCGCGTGAATTACGGATATGATATATTATATCACGAAGGTGGGGGAAATGCAAGCAAATATCGCCGTTCTTTTTTGTATAAGTCCTTGCCTTTTGAGAATTTTTATGTTATACTATCCCTGTTCCATTCGCCTCTGCCCTTAAATGCTTACGAAGCAAAAACAATTAAATAGCACGCCTCCGTAGTTAAATGGATATAACAAGCCCCTCCTAAGGGTTAGTTATGGGTTCGATTCCCGTCGGGGGTGCCAACGCAAGGTCTGCCTTTGGCAGGCCTTTTTTGCGTTGGCACCCCCGACCTTCGACCCGTTCTGCGGAAATGACACGATATGTTCGCACCCTCAAACAAAATTGCGCTCGGCGAGAATTTTGTGCCAAACCCGCAAAAATGGGGGCGAAGCATTGACGCGCCGCTTCCGCGTCAGAAGCCTTGTCAGGCGCGGCAAATTCCCGTCGGGGGTGCAAAAAAGCAGTTTTTAAGACTGCTTTTGTTGTATATGCGTAATTTCATTGACAAATCCTCAAATATATGGTACAATAATTGCGCTACACAAATCGAATACCTTTAGTCCAGAGTGGGCATTTTTATCTATGGTAAAAATGCATACTCCCTTTTCTGCGTGCTCTGGCTAGTGGTAAAGATTTGTGTAGCAACAATTGGAGGTGCGTTTTTCGTGCGCTCCAATTGGGGCGCACTTTTTATTTTATCTATCATATCAAAGGAGAAACACAATGAAAAAACTGATTGTAATGGTACTGGCAACTATACTTTGCTTAGGAATGGTGAGTTGTTCCCCAGCAAATGAACAGAAGAAATCGAACGAATGCTATTTGGGAGAAACTGTAGCGTTTGAGAACGGGGTGGAGTTTACCGTCACAAGTGCGAAATTCCAAACGGAAATCCAAGGCACTTATGCAACACATCGAGCAGACGAGGGAAACAAGTATGTGCTTTTACAGATTAAGGTTGTGAACAATAGCAACGAGGGATATTCCGCAGAGGGAAACGAGATTTGGCTTAACTACAACGGGGCGCGGATCGCACAGATTAACTTGATTAGGAATTGGGAAGACGGATTTGATGATATTTCGCAGTCTCCCACTACAACCAAAACCTACGATGCTTTTTTTCAAGTCGGTGAGCAGGTGCAGATGTCCGACCTTGCCCTTGTAATCACCAACGAAAGTTTGTTCAACAACGATGCCGTTAAAATTTGGCTAACTGAAAAGTAAAAACTACTTATATTGATAATTGTAACTACGGGCAGTTAGTATTATATTCTGAAATGATATAGTATTTCTATTAACTCAGCAGAAATCTAAAGGTGCGTATCCCACTTTTGAGCAATCGAGGAGGGGTTAAATTGACGCAGTAAAGCCAATTTAGCCTCTCCTCTTATCCTATTCCCTAAAAAAACAAATTAAATTGCTTTTGTGCCTTAAAACACATTGATTTTTTATACGCATTGTGCTATAATTTTATAAACAAATCCCTTATGGAGCAAAAGAAAAAATGACAAACAAGGAAACAGCCGACAAAATTAAAATTTCAAATGATATTCAAGAAATAACCGATGTGTTAAATAATCCTTTCGGTTTTGATAGAAAGAAGGCCATTCAAATAATTGGTAAGCATCATATTTCGGATTGGAATATAAAAATCGCTGACATAATTTTAAATATAAACTATGACACATTACAATATGCCGACCATAATCAAATAAGGCAATACCTGTGGATTATAAATATATATCTCTACGCAAAACTCCTCAATGAAACAAAGTAAAGGAGATGTTATAGATATGGATCACATTCAAGTTCCACAAGTATGGATGAGGAATTTTAAACATAAAACAACCGAGGGATATAAAGTCTATTGCTTATCCTGCATTGATGGTAGTATAACACCACAAAAAATCAAAGAACTTGGAGCCGAAAAAGATTATTACATTTCAGATTTCGAGCACTATTTAGATTCTAATTGGGAAAGCAAATTTGGCATATTAAACAAGAAAATTTTAAAAGGGATAAGAGGTGACTCGGACAGATTCGATATTAATGAAGATGAGTGCTGTTTTATAAAAAAATTTCTCACTTTAAGTGTAGGAAGAAGCAAATTTTTTAAATTTAATTTAGCGCACAAATGCACCAATAAATATCCTTTTTGGGGATTGAGAGAAATTGCACCGCTATCTACAATGGATGCAACCCCTATTTTTAATAATTGCAACATTCAATTCTTGTATAATACCACAGATGTTGGATTTGTGTTGCCATCCTATACATACTATTACGTTCCTCAATCCTTCAGAAATACAGGAATAATGGTTTTATCGGACAAAATTGCAATAAGATTTGTACAAAAAGAACACTCGGAGGAATTCAACGACATTGTTAATTGCTCTGTTATAAACATAAACGATGAAGAAAATATAAAGAATTATAATTACTGTGCGATGGTAACTGAAATTGCTACAAATAACGATTTTATTATATCAAAAAATTCTAAAGAACTTTATATGCTAAAAAATGGCGATTGAAGTACAAATCATATACATTTCTATTGCTGTACCCCCACAAGATACAAACCACCACAAAAGCCACTACCAAACCCACAACCTACCAAGCGTAAAATCTATCTTTCTGGTGGATTTTACGCTTGTTTTATTTGGAACAGCCAAAACGTCAACAGCCTTACAGTCACGCCATTTGCCAACCGCGCCGAGATTCCGCCGCCAGGCGGCGCTGCTTCGCAGTTCAACTTCGCTCAGAATGACAGGCGCGGGGGGGCAATTAGCAGAGTGTTCTAATGAACGCATAGAAAAAACCCAGCCGCACCAATGGTGCGGCTGGGTTTTCTCATATTTGGTTTTTGTTTTCCACCACAAAGCGCCAGGGGCGGTTGCGGTCGGCGGGGGCGGCGTAGTCGATGCCCACGCGCGGGGTGGCGCGGTAGGAGGGCGGCGGCGTGCCGTCGTCCTCAAGCCAGATACCGCTTTCAGGGGTAAGCGGCAAGCGATTATCGGCGCAGGTAATACCGAGCGCCTTGGTGACGCGCCCGGGGCCTGTGGCGCCTTCAACACCCCGAATGAGAACCGCCTCGGGGTGATTTTCTGCACCTGTGACGACATTCAACAGGCTATGGATACCGTAGCAAAGATAAACATAGGTCACGCCGCCTGCAAGATAGAGCGTATCGGTGCGCGGCGTGCGGCCGCGGTGCGCATGGCAAGCAGTATCCTCCTCGCCAAAATAACACTCGGTTTCGGTGATACGGCGCTTTATGACGGTATTCCCTGCCCTGCGGCAGAGCCATTTGCCAAGCAAAAGAGGGGCCAGCTCCGTGGCAGGTCTTTCAAAAAAGTCCCTCTCCAAAACCAAGGCTATCCCCCCTTTTTGATATTGCTTCAGTGGCGAAAATGCCACACGTTATTCCTCTGCTTCGCCGTCCTCATCGTCCTCAGTGGCATCGGCAACCGTACCGAGGTCGCCAAGCAGACTATCCAGGTCAGCAAGCAGACTGTCAAGGTCAAAATCATCGGCAGCGGCATCGCTTGCGGGAGTGCTTTCTGCGCCCGCTGCCTCGGTAGCCTCCTCAGCGGCAATTTCTGCCACAATGGCATCAAAATCAATGTCCTCATCATCAAGGTCAAGGTCTTCCTCGTCCTCTTCATCACCTTCGCTGTCATCGTCATCGTCAGAGAGAAGGGACACCAAGGTATCAAACTGCTCGCGATATTCTGCGGCAGCGTCAGCATCGAGCTCCACGGGCTCTGCTTCTTCTTCCTCGTCCTCAACGTCGGTGGAGAGCACGATGTCAAAATCGTCATCATCTTCCTCGACGGTGGGAGCAGGCGTGGGTGCCACAGTTGCGGTCAGCGTGGGACCTGCCAGAGAGGCGGCAGGTGCCCGAGGCGTTTCGGGAACAGCAGGTGTTTCTTCCTCTACCTCCTCCTCGTCCTTGTCCTTTTCGTCAAGGTCAAGCGCGTCAAGCTCAGCCAGCATGGCGGCAAGCACCTCCTCAGAGCTATCCACAACCACCTCAGCGGGCTCGTCTGCGGGTTCTTCTGCAGGCTCCTCGGCAACACTCTCGGTGCCCAGTGCAGCTGCCATTGCGGCAAGCAAATCATCACTGCTATCAGCGGCGATGTCCTCCGCCTCCTCTACCTCTGCAGCACTCTCGGTGCCCAGTGCGGCTGCCATTGCGGCAAGTAAATCATCGCCGCTATCAGTGGCGGTGTCCTCTGCCTCCTCGTCGTCTGCCTCTGCAGTACTTTCGGTGCCCAGTGCGGCTGCCATTGCGGCAAGCAAATCATCGCCGCTATCGGTGGCGGCGTCTTCTGCCTCTGCCTCCTCTGTCTCTGCAGTACTTTCGGTACCCAGTGCCGCACTCATTGCGGCAAGCAGGTCGTCCTCCTCCGAGGCCTCGTCAGGGGTCTCCGCTGCGGAGAGGTCGGTAAAGGTGCCCTCAATCATACCGTCACTGCCAACGGTCACACCCGACGCATCTGCGGTTTCACCAAGCGCTGCCTGCATGGCGGCAAGCAGGTCATCTGTATCTTCAAAATTAGCCATAGTTGCTCCTTTCGGCGCGCATGCGCACTTTCTTGTCTTTATTGTATCACACAAATTTTTTTATGTCAACGCGCGCAGGGGTTGATTTTGGATAAAAAATGGTTTATAATAAACGTGTAAATATTCTTTATCTGTTTTTGAGGTGAATTTATGGATAACAAGGCAATGTTCAAACTCTCCTACGGTCTGTTTGTGGTAACCGCACGGGACGGAAAGGACAACGGCTGCATCACCAACACGGCTATGCAGGTCACAACCACCCCCAACCGCATTACCCTTGCCGTTAACAAGGATAACTACACCCACGATATGCTGGTAAAATCGCGCGTGTTTAACATTTCCATTCTCTCCGAAGAAGCAACCTTTGATATTTTCAAGCACTTTGGCTTCCAGAGCGGTCGCGACGTGGATAAATTTGCTGACTTTACCGACTGCAAGCGCGCCGACAACGGCGTGCTCTATGTGACGCGAGGCACAAACGCCGTCATTATGGCGAAGGTGCTCTACACCCTCGACCTCGGCACACACAGCCTGTTTGTAGCAGATGTCACCGATGCACTGACCCTGTCCGACGCGCCCTCCGCAACCTACGCCTACTACCACGCACACATCAAGCCGAAGCCCGAAGCACCCGCAAAGCCCACCGGCAAGACGGTCTGGCGCTGCAAGATTTGCGGCTACGAGGTCGAGGCAGAGGAGCTGCCCGCAGACTTTGTCTGTCCGCTTTGCAAGCACCCGCGTGAGGACTTTGAAAAGGTTACGGTAGGTGGCAAAACCGTCTGGCGTTGCAAGATTTGCGGCTATGAGGTAGAAGCAGAGGAGCTGCCCGCCGACTTTGTCTGTCCGCTTTGCAAGCACCCGCGTGAGGACTTTGAAAAGGTATAACATCAAATAAGCCGAGAACGCATTGCGTTCTCGGCCCTTTTTATCAACCAATAAACATTTGTGTCCAATAGTTGCCGTCCGCCACGTAGCCGACGCCAATCTCCGTAAAGGCAGCAGAGAGAATATTGGCGCGATGCCCGGCGGAATTCATCCAGCCTGCGACCACCGCCGCAGGTGTGCGTTGCCCTCTGGCGATGTTCTCGCCTGCGGCACGATAGGAAATGCCAAAGCTTTTTATCATCTGAAAGGGTGTGCCGTAGGTCGGGCTATTGTGAGAAAAATAGCGATTGTCGCGCATATCCTGCGACTTAAAGCGTGCCACGCGCGAAAGCTGCCAATTCTCACGCAGAGGTGAGAGCCCGCGCTTGGTGCGTTCCTCGTTGACAAGGCGGACAACCTCACTCTCAAAGCTGCGCACCGCGTCTGTCACACCGGGGATATTCAAAATCTGCCCGGGATAAATCAGGTCGGGATTTTTGATTTGCGGATTTGCCCGTTTGATTTCATCAAGTCCAACCTCGTACCTGACGGCAAGTCGCCACATCGTATCGCCCTTTACCACAGTGTGCGTGGTAGCGGCTGCCGCACCGAATACAAAGCAAGCTGCAATCAGGGCGGCTGCAAGACAAATAAGTAGGATTTTTTTCATAACCTTGATACTGCTGTACCTCCTTTTCTTAATGTCACCAGTATACCGCACTTTCGCCCTGTTTTCAAGGCAAACTATATGGAAAAGGTGGCAAAATACAGGAAAAAGCATCTTGAATTTTTCCTTCTTCTATGATATAATTGTCACACTTGCTGTCAGGAGGTATAACCTTGAATTACAAGCAAAACTTACATACACATACCACCTACGTAGACGGAAGGGACACCCCCGAGGAATTAATTAAGGAAGCCCTTGCAAGGGGCTTTGACAGTCTGGGGTTTTCCGAGCACACCTACCTTTGCCACTCCACCTATCCCAACCAGCTGACCGCGGAAAAGGAATCGCTTTACCGCACGGAAATTGCCGCGCTTAAGGAAAAATATCGCGGCAAAATTGGAATTTTCTGCGGATTGGAAACGCACTATTATTCTGACGTGGACATAACACCCTACGATTATATCATCGGCTCCGTCCACTATCTTGACTGCGGCGAGGGCATTTACACCTTTGACAGCAATCCCGCACGGACAACGGATTATATAAACAGATATTTCGACGGTGACGGACTTCGCTTTGCGAAAAAGTATTTTGAAACAATCTCCTCCTACCCCGAAAGGCGCAAGGTTGACATTCTTGGCCACTTTGACCTGATTGCCAAAAACAACGACACCTGCCGCTTTTTTGATGAGGGCTGCAAGGAATACCTTAACCTCGGCTACGCCGCAATTCACGCCCTGCGCGGTCACGTGCCGCTTTTTGAGGTGAACACGGGTGCGGTCGCCGCAGGCTATCGCCAAATTCCCTATCCGCAGCTTGCATTCTTAAAGGAATTCAAGGCGTGCGGCTTTGGCGCGGTCATCACATCAGACTGTCACAACAAGAATTTTTTGGACTGCCATTTTGAAGAATCCCGCGCGCTGCTGGCAGAGGCAGGCTTTACCACGCGTTTTGTTTTAACGGATAATGGCTTTGAGGAGATTGCTTTATGAGTGTAATTACGGTTATCGTACTGATTTTTGCCGCTTTGGGCGCCATTGATTTCATCATCGGCAACAAAACAGGCATGGGTGCCGCCTTTGAAAAGGCCTTTGCCATCTTTTGCCCCATGGCACTGACTATGCTGGGTATGATTGTGCTTGCGCCTGCCATCGGTGTATGGCTCAACCCCTTTTTCACTTGGTTTTACAACGCTTTCGGCATTGACCCCTCTATCCTGCCTGCCTCTATCCTCGCAAACGATATGGGTGGCGCCAGCCTTGCAACAAGCATCTGCCTGACGCCTGAAATCGGCGGCTTCAACGCCTATGTGGTTTCCTCTATGCTCGGCTGCGTGATTTCCTTTACCGTTCCCTTTTCGCTGGGACTTGTCAAAAAGGAGCAGCAAAAGGACCTCTTTTTCGGCCTGCTCTGCGGTATTGCCACCGTGCCCTTTGGCTGCTTTGTGGGCGGCCTTTTGTGCGGACTTTCTCCGCTTATCGTTCTGCTTGACCTGCTGCCCGTCATTCTCTTCTCGCTGCTGGTCGGTGCAGCCCTTATCCTCGTCCCAAAAATCTGCGTCAAATGCTTTGAGATATTTGGCACCTTCATCAAGGCGCTTGCCATTGTCGGCCTTGCGCTCTCCATGTTCACCTTCCTGACAAAAATTGAAATCAACCCCTATTTCGATACGCTTGAAAATGCCGCTATGGTTTGCGTGAACGCCTGCGTGGTGCTGGCCGGCATGCTCCCCTTCATGCACGTTCTCTCTACCCTTCTTGATAAGCCGCTGAACAAGCTGGGCAACAAAGTGGGACTGAACGCCATTTCAACCATTTCTCTGCTGGCAACAATTGTAACAAGCGCAACCGTTTTCGGTGTTATGGATAAGATGAACAGAAAGGGCGTAGTATTAAACGCAGCCTTTGCAGTTTCCGCCGCCTTTGCACTTGGCAGCCATCTTGCCTTTACCATGGCACTTGACGAGCGCTACGTGCTGCCCATGATTGTCGGAAAGCTGGTTTCAGGCGTTGCAGCTGTTACGCTTGCCGCAATCCTGTTCAAGGATACAAAAAAAGCCACCGCATAACCCTTTATAAGCAAAAAAGCCGCACAACGTGCGGCTTTTTTATACTTGCTTCTTTAATTGCGACCAAAGAATAATCGCTATCTGAATCGGCACACCGAGGAGAAAGACAATCCACAGCTGATAAGAAAGCAGCTGCAAAAACACCGTTGTCAACAGCGACCAGAGCAGCACCGAAATAATGAGATAATTATAGCGGCGATTGCCCCAGAGCGAATTGAACACAAGCACCGTCACGGCGGAAAGCGGCACAGCGTAGATAAAGCAGAGCCATTCGCCCACCCGATTGGGAGAAAGCGACAGAACAGCAAACAACAGGAGCGCCACGCACCAAACGGCGACAACTGCCAGCAAGGTGATAACAAGCTTGCTGTATCGACGGCGCGGACTCTCCTGCTTGGCAGGAAGGTCAACCTGAAAATCGGCGCACAGCAAATCGTCAATACGGACACCGTAAAATTCCGCCAGGCGGTAAAGTGCCTCAATATTCGGGCAGGAATCGCCGTTTTCCCATTTGCTGATGGTCTTATCGGAATAATTGACCCGCTCACCAAGCTCAATTTGCGTGAGCCCCCGCGCTTTGCGCAGAGAGATTAAGTTTTTGATTAAAATATCCTGTAAGTCTTTCATAGTAATACCATTATACACCCAAAAGGTGGAAAAGTCAAGAAAAATTCGCAATTCTCCCATTCGGAGAATTGTCGTTTCCCCTGTTCTCCGCTTCGGAGAATATCCCGCAAAAAATGGAGAGTGTATTCCCTTGACCTTTGGGTCGCTCATCAATATAATGGAAAACGTGATGAAAACAACCTGCGGTGCGCTGCCAAGCGCCGCAAGAAAGGAATCCTGATGAAGGCTTACAAGGATACAATCCCCGTCTTTTTTGCAGTGGACGACAATTATGCACCCCTGCTCGGCGTGGCGCTTCGCTCGCTCCTCGCCAATGCAGACAGCCGCTATTTTTACCGTATCCACGTGCTGACCGCAGGGCTTTCCACCCGCAACAAGCGCAGGATTTTACGTGAGGTTACCGAGAATGCCACACTCACCTTTGATGACGTGAGTAAGGAGGTTGCGCGGATAGCGGCGCGCTTACATATGCGCGACTACTATTCTGCCGCCACCTACTACCGCATTTTTATCGGTCGTCTTTATCCCGAGTATGACCGCGCACTCTACTTGGATTGTGACGCCATATTTGCAGGCGACATTTCAAAGATGTATCTAACCGACATCGGCAACGCACTGCTTGGCGCCGTCCGCGAGGACGTGATGGCAATGGAAAAGGTGTTTGGTGACTACGCAAAGGCCGTCGTAGGCGTCCCCGCCGAGGAATATTTCAACGCGGGCATTCTCCTCATCAACCTGAAAAAATACCGCGCTATGGAGATTGAAAAGCGCTTTGTTGATTTGATGCGCGAGCGCACCTTCACCGTAGCACAGGACCAGGATTACCTCAATGTACTCTGCCACGGCAAGGTCTATTACTTTGACCCTGCATGGAACCACACCGCCGTCAGAGGAGCGCTCAACGACGGCAATGAGCCGATGATTGTTCACTACAAAATGGATTGGAAGCCCTGGCATCACGACGGTGTGCTTTTTGCCGAACTGTTCTGGCAATATGCCGATGAGAGCAGCTTTTCCGACACGCTGCGCGCCATCAAAAAGGCCTACACCCCCGAGGAGCAGGCACGCGATGTGGCAGCAAGAGAGCGCCTTATCGAAATAGCGCGTGCCGAAACCGCCGCAGCACGCCGCCTGCGCGCACCGCGCGGGGAAAACAACAAAGCCCATTACAGCCCGAAGGAGAACGCGATGATAGACGAAGCTGCGCGCGCCGCGCGCCTTGCCATAAAGGAAAAAATTACGTGTTACGAAAAGCGCGGCTGGTTTGACCTTGACGTAGAGGACGACCCACCGACAACGCCGCTTCTGCCAGGTCAGGTGGACTATGCCTACAAAAAGCTCCGCACACGTGTGGGTGCTTTCTTTGCCAACCGCGTGGCAAAGGCCTTTTTTGAAAAGAAAATCAGGCAGGGCGAGCTTGTCATCAAGGCGGTAGAGGGACTTGAAAACTACCGTGCGGTAAAGGGCGGCGCAATCCTTACCTGCAACCACTTTAATCCCTTTGACAACTACGCCGTACTCAAGGCAATTGAAAAGGATATGCCGAAAAAGGCACTCTTTAAGATTATCCGCGAGGGCAATTACACCTCGTTTGAGGGGCTGTATGGCTACTTTTTCAGGCACTGCAACACCCTGCCCCTCGGTGCCAATCTGCACGTCATGGGCGAGCTTGCCAAGGGTGTCAGTACCCTGCTGGCGCGCGGTGAGCATATTCTCATCTACCCCGAGCAGGGTATGTGGTGGAACTACAAAAAGCCCCGCCCCCTCAAGGAGGGTGCCTTCCGCTTTGCCGCCAGAAACAAGGTGCCTGTCATTCCCTTCTTCATCTCCATGGAGGATACCGACAAAAAAGACGCTGCGGGCTTTCCCATACAGGCCTACACGGTGCACATTATGCCTGCTATCTACCCCGATGAAGACCTGCCGCTGCGTGCGCGCGTGTCGGCAATGCGCGACCGAAATTACGAGCTGATGAAGGCGAAATACGAGGAGGTCTACGGCATTCCCCTCTCGTATGATTCGGGTGCAGAGGGTGTCGTATGATACTGTATCTCTTTATTATCACACTGTCCGCCGCGGGCATTACACTGGCAAACTGGCTGACAAAAACGCCCGCCACCGCGTGGGGGCTTCTCCCCACGGTGCTGATTGTCCTCGGTGCGGTGGTGGCGGTCATTCTGCTTGACGGTCTGGGCGCCTTTCTCATTCGCCATCTGCCTGAGCGCTTTTTTACGGCTGAGCGCAGATGCTTCGCCGTCACCAAGGGTGAATGTCGCCTCTGGCGAGCGCTTGGCGTAAGGCTCTGGTGCCATAAAATCCCTGAGCTCGGCGGCTTTTCGGGCTTTCACAAGGACCACGTGCGCGAGCCGCGAAACAGCGCCTATCTGGCACGCTTCTTGCTGGAATCCAACTACGGTGTTGCCATTCACCTGACAAACGCTCTCACGGGATTTCTGCTGCTCCTGTGCTTTCCCACCGTCACCCTGCCTGTGGCAATTGTCAACCTCGTGCTCAGCCTGATGCCCTTCGGCGCGCTGCGCGCGAACACCCCTGGGCTGCAAGCGCTTTACAAGCGCGTGCTGGCAAGAGAAGCACGCGCCAAGCAAAAAATCCCCACATAACGTGGGGATTTTTTATTGCTTTGCGTTGCGCTGCAGCGCGCGACAAAGCAAAGCATAAAGCGTGTAGGCGACAAGAATACCACCAATATTGACAAGGGATACAAGGAAGGCATACAGCACCTGTCCTGCGATTTGACCGTGCGCGGTACAAAAGGCGATACGCGCCTGCTCGGCAGGCTCCAGCACGCAGCGGTAAAAATTGTTGAAATTGGTTTGCAGCAGATTTGCCAGCACGGCGGCAATCACGCAATAAGCCGAGGTGAATACAAGCGCGAGCCTTGCGTGGCGGCGAAGCTGCGGCTTGTAAAGCTCGAGCGCAAACAAGAGCACGAGCGCAAATATGGCAAGCGTGTGAAAGGCAGTGGTGTGAAAATCGCCGAAATCGCGGAAAGCACTCTGAATTGACTCATCGCTGTAAATGGCATTGGGGGCAATCATCATCAGCGCAAAAAGCCCTGTGGAAAGTGCGACCGTGACGGCGCGCAGCCCCTCCTTGTACCGCCCACGGTAAAAGGCCACCACGGGCAGCAAAACGGCAATCAGCGAGCAAACGTGAAGGGGCAGATGATACAAGTCGTAGCCGACTATCATGCTGCGCACCTGCTTGACAATTTCAAGCACGGCAATCAGGCTTGCCACGACCTGAAGCGGAATGATACGCACGCGCTCTTCCTTTCCCGAAAGCAGACGGCGCAGAGCCCACGCAAGCACCAGCATCACCGCCAGTGAAGGCAACAGCGTTCTCGCGTGTGTGACAGTCCAAAATTCCATGGCAAACCTCCTTTCACATAATATGAACAGTTTACTACAAAATTTGCCCTATGTCAAGTAAAAAAGAACCGCCCTCGGCGGTTCTTTTTCATATAAGCGGTTCTTTTTTGTGTAATCAGTAAACAGCAACGCTGTTGTCCTCAATAATTGCATCAAGACAGAACTTGCACTCAACAATCGGCTCGCGGTTCTGCCACTTGCCGCCCGTAAAATCGGGGAACTCAACAGGGGTGCTGCCGTTCTTGATAGACATCTCGGACAATGCACCGACTGCCAGCCAGGTTGCGGTATCATAGGCATCAATGGGGGTGTTGGTGCCATTCTTGACCGCCTCGATAAACGCCTTGCATACCAGCCAGTCCATACCGCCGTGACCCTCCTTGACGCCCTTCTTGACATACTCGGCGTGCAGGGGGTGGTCATACTTGGCAAACATCTCCTCCTCGTTGTCGGAGATGCCCTCCTCCATTCCCTCAAGGTAAAGCACGCGGCGCTCCTCAGAGGACATACCCTTGGTACCGCGTACCGAGAAGTTACGGCTGTAAAATGCACGAGGGAGCGTGGTATCAAGCGTAATCATAACGGTCTCACCGTTTGCACAGGTGAGCATGGTGGTGACAATATCGCTCTGTGCGTAATCCTGCTGCGCGTACTTGCTGTCAGCGCCGAGGTGGTCGCGGGCATAGGTCTTGATGCCAAGGGACTTGGAGCCAAAGGAGGTGAGCGTGGTAAAGCGGTTGCCGCGGTTGATGTTCAGCACCTTGGCAATCGGGCCAAGCTCGTGGGTGGGATAGTTCTCGCGGTTGTAATCGCGGTACTGGGCAAGACGGTAGTGCGGAATTTCCTCTGCGTCAATATCCTTGAAAAGCTCCACCTCGTTAAGGTAGTGGTGATAGCCGCCCGTGCAGTGAATGATGTCACCGAAAAGACCCTGCTTGACCATATTGAGCACAGCCATTTCACGGCGACCGTAGCAGCAGTTCTCCAGCATCATAACGGGACTGCCCGTCTCCTCATAAGTACGGACAAGGTCAAAGCAAATATCAAGATTGTCGGCACAGCCAACCTCAATGGCAACATACTTGCTCGCGCGCATTGCTTCCATTGCCATTTCGGGTCTGCCCGACCAGCCAATCATAATGATAACGGCGTCAATCTCAGGATTGTTGATAATGTCCTTGTAGTCAGTCGTCATAATGGGGTCGTGATGATTGTTCTCAATGATGAACTTTCTTGCCTCCTCCATACGCGCCGTAGACCGGTCACAAATGGCGGTGACCTCAACCTCCTCCATGCAGGAGAAGTTCTTTTTCAGCACATAGGTGCCGCGACGACCAAGACCGATATAACCGATTTTAACCTTTTTCATAATAATTCTCACCTTTCTATTGACATCATAGGGGTAATGCATTATAATCATTTTAACAAGATTAAAAGTATAAATCAATACACAAAAGGACACAAATTTTACACTTTTAGTTACGGGGGGGTGCAAAATGAACTACAAAAGCGTGGAACGGCGCTTTTCTATCAAGGGCTTTTACTCTGCCTTTCGCTTTGCTTGGGACGAGCACTTTGTCTTTCACGGCGAAAGCCACGATTTATGGGAAATTGTCTATCTCGATACGGGGCGCACCGAGGTGACCGAGGACGAGAAAATTTACACCCTTGAGGGGCACAATATGATATTGCACGCACCAATGGAATTCCACCGCATCAAAAGTGCGGCGGGCACCTCTCCCACGGGCTTTATTATGACCTTTGCCACCGAGGGCAAGCTGCCCACCGAGCTGCGCAAGGGTATTTTTGAATTAGATGACGCGGGGCGCGCCGAATACCGTGACCTTTGCGAGCGCGTGATACACTTTCTTGAAAATGATGAGCTGCCCGCCTATGAGGGGCAGGAAATTGCCGATTTGCTTTCTGCCTTTCTCATTCGTCTGGGTGCGGAAACCGCACAGCGCCGCCCCGACACCTCCCCGCCCGCAACCGAATACCGCAAGGTGGTTTCCGCCATGGCGAAGAGCGTTTGCGATAACAAAACGCTTGCCGATTTTGCAAGAGAATGTAACATCAGTGTCAGCTACATCAAGCAGCTTTTCAAGAAATATGCGGGCATCAGCCCCAAAACCTATTACACCAACCTGCGCGTACAGCACGCGACCAAGCTCCTAAAGGGGGAGCGCGCGCTTTCGGAGATTGCCGAAGAGATGAATTTCTCCTCCCCCAACTATTTCTCGGTGTTCTTCAAAAAACACATGGGCGTGATGCCGTCCGAATACAAAAAAGGGCTCTGAGAGCCCTTTTTCCTTATGCCAATAAAACGTCCATGAAAAGCATCAGGCAAAAGCCAACAAGCAGCGCGAAGGTCGCCCCCTTTTCGCTGCCGTGCGCGTGCGTTTCGGGTATCATCTCATCACTGATGACATAGAGCATCGTACCGCCCGCAAAAGCCAGCGCCGCAGGCAGCACGGCGGTTGCCACGCTGACGGCAAAATAGCCGATAACCGTGCCGACAATCTCCACCACGCCCGTCAGCGCCGCATAAAAGAAGGTGCGCTTGGGCTTGATGCCTGCCGCGAGCATCGGACCTATGATAACCATACCCTCAGGAATATTCTGCAAGGCGATACCACCCGCAATAATCAGTGCCTCTGCGGTATTGCCCGCACCAAAGCCCACGCCTGCGGCAATGCCCTCCGGCAGATTGTGAATGGCAATTGCCATGACAAACAAAAAGACCTTATTCATACGCTCATTGCCGCGGTGCGTTTCGGTATCCGCACTGACGATATCGTGCTGATGCGGTACCAGCTTGTCGATGAGAACGAGGCAGAAGGCACCCGCAAAGATGCCCGCCACGGTAACGAGAATCGTCCATTTTCCGACCAGCGCCTCTCCATATTCCACGGCGGGCAAGATCAGTCCAACAACCGCTGCAGCCAGCATCACGCCCGCCGCAAAGGCAAGAACGATATCACTGAAGCGATGCGAGGTGCGCTTGAAAATAAAGCCGATAACGGCGCCGATGACGGTGGCACCGCCGACACCGAGAGCCGTGAGCAAAACAATTTTCATAGAGTTCTCCTATTTTAAGTTTCTGCAATCATATGCGTGCGCGCGCAAGGTTTTTATTATTGTAGCATAAAAGCGATGCTTTTGCAAGAAGGACAGACAAAACAAAACAACAGAAAAATATTTGATATAAGACTTGATTTTTGAAAATTGTTGTGATATAATAACGGAGTGCTCGCCGGAATGATGGAATTGGCAGACGTGCTGGACTCAAAATCCAGTGGTAGCGATACCGTGCGGGTTCGACCCCCGCTTCCGGCACCAACCAAAAAGAACCCTCCTTGTGGGGGTTCTTTTTGGTTGGTGCTTTGGACATCGGGGGTCCGTTGCTTCAGCATCTTTTGTTTTTCGGGAGGGGTGACCCCTCCCCTACGGTGGGTGCGTTATTCCGTGATTGGTCGCGGATGCGGGACGTCGGGGGCGCCGTCCCCTACGGTGAGTCGCGGACACGGGAGGGGGACCCCTCCCCTGCGAGGAAATATATCCTTCTACACGCTGCACCAAAAAGGCGCACCCCTCATACACTGAAAAGGAATGAAAGGAGGCGACCGTTATGGAGCAAAACAAAGCACCGCAGACAGGCGTAGGCACCGGCTATCTGGTGGTACAGGCAACCACGGCGAATGGCGCCATTCCCCTGGAAGGCGCGGCGGTCACAATATCGGCAAGAGCAAACGGTCAGGACGTACTCTATGAGCTGACCACGGGGCGTGACGGCAAAACACCGCGTGTATCACTCCCCGCCCCGTCGCGCGCCGACTCGCAGCGCCCCGGTGACCAGCCTGTTTCAAGCGCCTATCATATTGCAGTAGCACTCGCGGGCTACCAAAAGACGGAATACAGTGAGGTGCCTATCTTTGACGGCATTATTTCCATTCAGCAGGCAAACCTCATTCCCGTCCCCGACAACCGCTACCCGGACGGCTTTACAAGGAGGCGCCCTGACCTCTTTGAAACGCCGCCCTCAGCACTGTAAGGGGGGATTTTATGCCAACGACACCATTCATTCCACAAGAAATTACAGTACACCTCGGCAGGCCGAATGAGAATGCGCGGAATGTGACACTTCCCTTCCTTGATTATGTCGCCAATGTGGCGTCCAGCGAAATCTATCCCACCTGGCCCGAGAACGCCATACGCGCCAATCTCTACGCACAAATTTCATTTGCCCTGAACCGCGTGTACACCGAATACTATCGCTCGCGCGGCTATGATTTTGACATCACCAATTCCACCACGGTAGACCAATCCTTTGTCGAGGGGCGTGATATTTTTGAGAATATCCGCGAGCTCGCAAGCGAGCTCTTTAACGATTATATCCGCCGTCAAGGGAACATTGAGCCGCTGCTTGCCGCCTACTGTGACGGACGACGTGTGACCTGCGACGGTCTCTCCCAATGGGGAACGGTAGAGCTTGCCGAGCAGGGACTGACGCCTTATGAAATTCTTACCTATTATTATGGGGACGACATTGAGCTGGTTCGGGACGCACCTACCGCGGGCGACACCGAAAGCGCCCCCACTGTGCCGCTTTCCGTGGGTGCGGTCAACGACAAGGTGCGTGTGGTACAGCTCCGCCTCAACCGCATTGGCAAAAACTACCCCTCCATTCCCCAAATTGAGGTAGTGGACGGCATCTTTGGCACCGATACCGAGGCGGCGGTCAGACGCTTTCAGGAAATTTTTGAATTGACGGTTGACGGCGTTGTCGGCAAATCGACCTGGTACTATATCCGCCGCATTTACAACGCGGTCAAGCGCCTGAATGAGCTTGACTCCGAGGGCGTGACGCTGGAGGAGATTACACAGCAGTATCCAGGGGTGCTCCGCCAGGGGGACAGCGGCATCGGCGTTGCCAATCTGCAATACTTCTTGAGTTATCTCGCGGGCTTTTACCAAACCATTCCGCCCCTTGCTGTGGACGGCGTATTCGGCGAAAGCACGCGTGCGGCGGTGATTGATGCACAAAACACCTTTGGTCTGGTTGCCGACGGCATTGTGGGTGAGGTTACCTGGGACGCCATTTACGATGCCTACCGTGGCATTGTGGATACCATTCCCCGCACGTTTACAGAGGGCGCTACCCTGCCCTTTGGCGGCGTGGTGCTGCGCATCGGGGCGGAAAGCGAGGACGTACGCCTGTTGCAGCAATACCTGAACGGCATCGGTGCAAGCTTTCCCACCATTCCCACGGTTGATGTGACAGGCTATTTCGGTCCGCGCACGCGCGAGGCGGTCATCGCCTTTCAGGAGCTTGCTGACCTGCCGACAAGCGGCACGGTGGGTGCTATCACCTGGGAAGCAATCACCGATGTCTATGAGGACATTGCAGGGGGGCTTTCGCTGCGCGAGGGACAATTCCCCGGCTTTACGATAGGAGGGTAAAATGGCAAGAAACAATGAACGCGATGCCATTCGCAATTTACAGCGCTACCTCAGGCAGCTTTCCTTTGTCAATGAGGAGATACCCACGCCGCCGCTTGACGGTATCTATGACACACGCACACGTGAGGCGGTCAACGCCTTTCAAAAAAGCGAAGGGCTGCCCCAGACGGGTCAGGTTGACCTTGTCACGTGGGAAAGGCTTTTTGCTGCCTACGAAAAATCGCTGGTGCGAGAGGGGGCGCCCGTGCCCCTGGCAGGGTTCCCGCGACTATCAGAAGGGTATGCGCTGCGCGCAGGGGACGAAAGCTTTCTTGTCAGGCTGATACAGTACGCACTCTCCGAGCTGGAAACGCTCTACCCCGACCTTGACGAAGTAAGGGAAACAGGCGTCTATGACGAGGCAACCATGGCGGGTGTCAAAAGCCTTCAAGGGCGCGTGGGACTCCCTGAGACGGGCGAGGTTGACCGCGCCACCTGGGACGCGCTTGCCACCGTTTACAACCGTGAATTTGGCGGTTATCGCGCAGAATAGAAAAAGCCGCACCGATTTTCGGTGCGGCTTTTTTGGTGGGACGCCTGATTATTTCTGCGTCCAGATGTAATTTACGTAGGTGTCCTTCAGGCATCTTGCAGCATACGCAGTGCTGTTAAACTCAAGCTTAACGGTGTCGGTTGTATCATCTGCATTGGTCACGTACCAGACATAGCCCTCTGCATCTTCTGCAAGATAGAAATGCACGGTAGCCAGCTTGTCACAGCCACGGAACGCCTTTGCCTCAACAGTCTTGAGGGTTTCGGGCAGAGAAATATCGGCAAGCTCGCTGCAGTTTTCAAAAGCAGATGTGCCGATGGTCTCAAGCTTGGTGAAATCAATGCTCAGGTCAACATTGGTCAGACTGCGGCAAGCATAGAAGGCGCGGCTGCCAATGGCAGAAAGATTGCTGACGTAAACGCCGGAGCCTGCAGATGTTTCTTTAGCCAGAACCAGCACATTCTTCAGATTGATGCAGAACTCAAATGCGCTCTCGCCGATAGCAGTGGTGCTTGCGGGAATGGAAAGCTCCTCCAGTGCGGTGCAGGAGTAGAACGCCCAGGCACCAATCTTAGTCAAGTTTTCAGGAAGAATCAGGGTAGCGAGCGCGGTGCACTCAGCAAATGCACTGTCACCAATGGCGATAGCGGCGGCAGCATCAATCTCGATGCTCTCAAGTGCGGTGCAGCCAAGGAAGGCACCTACGCCAAGCTCGGTCAGGGTTTCGGGCAGGTCAACATCATTCAGTGCGATGCAGCCTGCAAACGCCTCAGCCTCAATCACAAAGCCTGCCTCGGATTCGGCAGCACCGTTATTAAGCCAAACAACCTCAAGTACGGTACAGCCGTCAAATGCGCCCTCACCGATACGCTGCAGATTGGAAGAAATCTCCAAACGCTCAATCTTGGTGTTCCCTGCAAAGGCACCTGCCTCAATAGCAATGACCTTGCGGCCGTCGTGGGTAGCGGGTACGATAATCTCAGTCAGGTCGGTAATTTCCAGCTCCGCAAGCTTTTCCGCATCAATGCCGGTCACGCCGCAGGTTTCTCCATCATAGTAAACGTATGTAAGACCGACGGTCGCCATAGCCTCATAGCAAATCTCGCAGATTTTATCGTTTTCGTTATAAACGTGCTCACCGCCCAAGCGAGGGGTAATCTCAGTGTCCTCCTCACCGCAAACAGTGCACGTACGGATTTCCTCGCCGTCAATATAGCAGTTGGGGCTGGTCACAAGCTCCCAATCGCCCCAGTCATGATCCTTGGTAATCTTGATAGTCTTGGTTTCCTCAGCGCCACACTCGGAGCAAACACGCTTTTGCTTGCCCTGTCTGCCACAGGTATCCTTGGTTACGGTCTTCCACTCACCAAAGGTGTGTTCACACTCCTTGTTGCACGAGGCGAGAACCACCAACGAAAGCAGCAGGAGCAGGAGTGCCGCCAATACACAAATCTTCTTTTTCATTTCTTCCTCCTTGAGACAAAAAGGTAACGCCTAATGCCCTGCCGTAAGCGTTTTTGCGTGTATATCCGCAAGATGCCGACAGCATTGCATTATATTTATATGCATATTGTACCACAATGGGGGGATTTTGTAAAGAGTTTTTTTGCTTTAATTTATAATAATCTGAAAACGCGCCCGCGTCACACGTGTGGTGCAGCCGTTTTCGGCAACATTAAATTTTTGAAAAAAACGAGAAAATCGAAGGAAACCCAAGCATAAATTAAAATAATCGGCTGTAACCGTCATCGAATTCCGATATTTGACTTTCTTTGACTTTGACTTTCCCTGACTTTCATTTTATACTGTTGGTGAAAGTCAAAGAAGGTCAAAGGAGATTGCCTATGTTATCCGATCAGATTGCAAGAATGATAGAGCAAATGCTTGATGAGCGCGGGGGCTCGCTGGAGCTGCAGCGCAACGAGCTGGCGCAGAGCCTCGGCTGTGTGCCGAGCCAAATCAGCTACGTGATTACCTCCCGCTTTACCCCTGAGCGCGGCTACCTGATTGAATCGCGCCGCGGTGGTGGCGGACACATTCGTATCGTGCGCAAAAAAATGCACCGCGACGAGTATCTGATGCATTTTTTCTATGCAATCGGCAAGAGGCTTGAGGACAGAGAGGCGCGCGCCTATCTTGTCAACCTGCTTGACAACGATGTGATTACAGAGCGCGAGGCGGTCATTATCACAAACGCTGCTTCCGATGCCGCCCTTGGCAGCATCGCGCCCGAAGGGCGCGCCATTGTGCGTGCCGATATTTTCAAGCGTATTCTGCTTTCCCTGATGCAGTAAAGGAGTGATATTATGAAGTGCGAAAGATGCGAAAACGATGCCAGCTTTTTTTATAATGAAACGGTAAACGGCAAAAAGAAATCGCTTGCCCTCTGTGCAGATTGCGCCACCAAGGCAGGCTTTTTTATGGGGAGCGCCGCAACGGCGCTTGAAAACGATTTGTACAGCGCACTTTTTCAAAAAAAGCAACCCCACACCCAAAAGCTTTGCCCGACCTGCGGCACCGCGTGGCAGACCATTACGGCAAACGGCATGGTCGGTTGCCCTGATTGCTACAAGACCTTTCGCGAGGAGCTTGGGGTAAGCATCAGACGGCTGCACGGCAACACAAGGCACGTGGGACGTGCCCCCGCCAAGCACGGTGCGACAAGAGAAAAGGAAAACCGCATTTCTGCGCTGCGCGCAGCATTGAAAACCGCGATTGCCGCAGAAAACTTTGAAGAAGCAGCAAGGCTCCGTGACGAAATCCGCGCCGCGGAGCAGGCATAAGGAGGTGACAGTATGGCTTGGTATCAGGTAAAGGGTAACAACGAGGATACCGTCATTTCCTCGCGTATCCGCTTTGCAAGAAACCTGCAGGGCTACCCCTTTGGAAAGGGGCTTTCCCCCGAAAAAGCAAACGAGATTATTTCTATGATTGAACAGGCACTGGAGGGGCTTGATTTCCTGAAAACCGATATGAACGCCCTCTCCCCCACTGCGGCACGCGCCCTTGCCGAGCAGCACCTTATCAGCCCGAATTTTGCCGCAGCCACCGGCCCCCGCGCGCTCTTTCGCGCTGACGGAAAAAGTCTTTCCCTCATGGCACTTGAGGAGGACCATATCCGCTTGCAATGTATTCTCCCGGGTCTTTCGCTCTACGATGCCTATCGCCTGGCAGCAGCGTGTGACGACCGTCTGGACGAAAAGCTCCCGATTGCCTTTGACGAGGAGCTTGGCTACCTCACGCGCTGTCCCACCAACCTGGGCACCGGTATGCGTGCCTCGGTCATGCTCTTTCTCCCTGCCCTGACCGATGCGGGGTATATCCCCTCTCTTGCCGAGCAGCTCGCCAAGCTGGGGCTGACGATGCGCGGCACCTTCGGTGAGGGCTCCGCCGCGCACGGCGCACTTTACCAGATTTCCAATCAGGTCACGCTTGGCGTGTCCGAGGAGGATATTCTGCATAAGCTCACCGAAACCGTCGAGAATATCATCGGAAAGGAGCGCCGTTTGCGCAAGGCGGTAACAGGTGAGGCTGCGCTCCTGCGCGAAGACCGCATTTCCCGTGCAGAGGGCACTCTGCGCTATGCGCGACGTCTCACAAGCGAGGAATTGTTCTCGCTCTATCGCGACCTCAAGCAGGGCATCGCGCTTGGCATTGTCACCGACATCACATCAGAAACGCTGAACGCTCTACTGATTGCCGCGATGCCCGCCATGCTCACCGAGCATAGCGGTGAGCACCCCCAAACGCCCGCAGCGCGTGATGCCCTGCGCGCAAAATTCATCAAACAAGCTCTGGAGGTGAAAACACATGAATAATCGCTTTACAGGCAAAGCACAAAATGCCCTGAACAATTCCCTGCGCTTCGCACGCGCTCTGGGGCACACCTATATCGGCTCGGAGCACCTGCTTTTATCCCTTGCCGCCGAGGGCGACAGTGTTGCCGCCAAGCTCCTGGCCAAGCACGGCGTGACCGTGGAGGCGGTGCGTGCCAAGATTGCCGAGGCTGTTGGCGTCGGCAGCGAAAGTGCCGTGACCCCCGCGGATATGACCCCGCGCACAAAAAAGATTATTGAGGGCTCCGCCATTGAGGCAGCCCGCGCAGGACAGAATTACATCGGCACCGAGCATCTCCTGCTTGCCCTGCTTGGGGAAAAGGACGCTGTTGCCGTGAAAATTTTAAGCGACCTCGGCGCAGATGCAGAGGACCTTGCAACAGAAATCACTGCCCTGCTGGGGAATGCCCCAAAATCGGGCAAGGACACGAGCGGACGCGAGGGCGGCGTGGCAGGCGCCCCGACCCTTTCCACCTTTGGCAGGGACCTCACTGCCATGGCGCGCGCAGGAAAGCTTGACCCGATTATCGGGCGCGAAAAGGAGACCGAGCGCGTCATACAGATTCTTTCCCGCCGCAACAAAAACAACCCCTGCCTCATCGGTGAGCCCGGTGTGGGCAAGACCGCCGTGGTCGAGGGGCTTGCCCAGAAAATTGCCGAGGGTGACGTGCCCGAAACCCTGAAGGACAAGACGGTGTTCACCCTTGATATTGCCGCGATGATTGCCGGTGCAAAATACCGCGGCGAATTTGAGGAGCGCCTGAAATCGGTCATGGAGGAGGTGGCGAAAAACCAGAGCATTATCCTCTTTATTGATGAAATTCACACCATTGTGGGGGCAGGTGCTGCCGAGGGTGCAGTGGACGCCGCCAACATCATCAAGCCCGCCCTCTCACGTGGCGAGATGCAGGTGATTGGTGCAACCACCCTCACGGAATACCGCAAGAATATTGAAAAGGACGCAGCTCTTGAAAGACGCTTTCAGCCTGTGACGGTGGGTGAGCCCACCCCCGAGGAGGCGGTGCTCATCTTAAAGGGACTGCGCGACAAATATGAGGCGCATCACAAGCTGAAAATCTCAGATGAGGCGATTTCCGCCGCCGTCACCCTCTCGGTGCGCTATATCAGCGACAGATTTCTTCCCGACAAGGCGATTGATTTGATTGACGAGGCGGCCTCCCGTCTGCGCATTTCCAGCCACACCTCGCCCCCCGACCTGCGCGAAGGTGAGGCAAGGCTTGCCGAGCTGGCAAGAGAAAAGGAGGAGGCGGTTTCGGCACAGGATTTTGAGCGCGCCGCCGCACTGCGTGATGAGGAGCGCACCCTGCGTGAATCCCACGAGGCAGCCGTGGCTGCGTGGAAGGACGGCGTGGGGGATAAATCCCTTGTGCTTGGCGAAAGTGATATTGCCGATGTGGTGACACAGTGGACAGGGATTCCCGTTTCCCGCCTGCTTGAGGAGGAGGGCGCGCGCTTATTGCGCCTTGAGGATTTGCTCCACGAGCGTGTCATCGGGCAGGACGCTGCCGTTTCCGCCGTGGCGCGCGCCATTCGTCGCGGACGTATGGGTCTCAAGGACCCCAAACGCCCGATTGGCTCCTTTATCTTCCTCGGTCCCACAGGTGTCGGCAAAACCGAGCTGACCAAGGCACTCTCCGAGCTCTTGTTCGGCGACCGTAATGCGATGATTCGCCTCGATATGTCGGAATATATGGAAAAGCACAGTGTTTCCAAATTAATCGGCTCGCCCCCCGGCTACGTGGGCTTTGAGGAGGGCGGTCAGCTGACCGAGAAAATCCGCCGCAAGCCCTACTCCGTGGTGCTCTTTGACGAGATTGAAAAGGCGCACCCCGACGTCTTTAACATTCTGTTACAGGTATTGGAGGACGGCGTGCTGACCGATGCACAGGGCAGACGTGTGGACTTTAAGAACACCGTGATTATCCTGACCTCCAACGTGGGTGCAGCGCACCTCACGGGTGCCGCGAGAAAGGCACTCGGCTTTGCGGCAGAAAGTGCGGACGCAGGCAAACGTGAAAGCGATGCCAAGGTAATGGACGCCTTGAAGGCGACCTTCCGCCCCGAATTTCTCAACCGCATCGACGACATTATCATCTTTGATAAGCTCTCCGAGGACAATATCCGCGCGATTGCCACGCTGATGCTTGCAGACGTGACGGCACGCGTCAAGGCACTGGGCATTGACCTTACCTTTGACGAGAGCGTGACCGCCCTTGTCGCCAAGGAGGGCTTTGACCCTGTATACGGTGCCAGACCCCTGCGCCGCGCCATTGTGCGCCTGGTTGAGGACACCTTCTCGGGTGCGATGCTCGAAGGGCAGGTCAAGTTGGGAGATACCGTGACCGCAAAAGCCGCTGACGGCAAGGTGATGTTTGAAAAGGCCGAAGCAGCGAATACAGCGGAAAATTCATAACCACCGAGAAGGCCACCATTTGACGGCATTTCGCAAAAAATCAATAAACCAATCCCCGTCCGACTATGCGTGTTCTCCGTTAAGGATAACACGCATAGTGGCGGGGATTTCTTTACGCCAGGTTAATGATATCAATCCCTTGTTTTTTCGCCTTACATAAAAGCCGATTAGAATTAGATGCTTCAAAATTAACATACGAAACGACGATATCATAGTTTTCTCCTAAAATATGGGATATATCGTATATTATACCGCATTTTTCTCGTTTTTGCGATATATCCCACACGATATGTCGCAAATTCGGGTAAAATATTGACATATCAAGTAGGGAGGGCATCTATGACGACCAAGGAAGCTGTTGCCAGACGTATCATAGAGCTATGCGAGGAAAGAGGCATCGCGACAAATGCGCTTGCCAATCTTTCGGGCGTTTCTCCCTCTACCGTTTACAGTATGTTAAACGAGAAAAGTCAAAATCCGGGCGTTGTATCCCTCAAAAAGCTGTGCGACGGGCTTGACATCACCCTGCGCGAGTTCTTTAACACGCCCCTGTTTGACGATATTGAGCAAGAAATTCAATAAATCAACCCCCGTCCGATTAAGGGTGATGTTCTTAGCGGAGAAATTGAAAAATACCGCTAAGTGCGAGCATCGCATTTGACCGGTCAAATACTTTATGGGCTAAGCCCAAACCCTTATTACACGCAAAAAGAGCAAGAATAAAAGGAAACAAATCCTTCTATTCTTGCTCTGTTCGTTTTTATAGATGAATTGATGCTGATGCATCATGAATTGGCTTCGCCATGATTTCTCGTCGGCGTGCTGCCTCCTCCATGAATTGAATTGCAA
>JAFQMP010000023.1 GCA_017396225.1 Clostridia bacterium
AGCCTTGCTCCAATCAAGTCATATCATAATTGCTTTTATTGTATCACAAAACAGCATTTTTTCAATTGCACCACACCAAGTTCTCTGAAATCATACGCGCGACGCACCTCCACACAAATAAACATACAAAATGGCGTCCTTTGTCACAATTTGACTGCTTTGCACAAGTTGGCCAAATTGCCTATTTGACAAACCCTTCCCGGCGTGCTATAATGGCAATGCATATAAATCTTTTAATTCTTAATAGGAAGGTTATCAAAGCCTTCACAAGCAAAGAAAAGAGGACGATTTTATGAACACATCAAGTTGGGATTTCACCCTCGCCAATTACGATGCAGTCTGGGCCTTCCTCGTACAGCTTGGTCTCTTGTTAATATTCCTGATGCTCGGCAACGTGCTCAGACGCAAGATTCCCCTGTTCAGGAATTGCCTGGTCCCCTCGGCACTGCTGGGTGGTGCCGCGCTGCTTATTGTCAATGTCATTTGCAAGCAATTCGATTTTTTCCTTGTTGACAATCGCTTGATGCAAGTCATTACCTATCACTGCCTTGCCATTGGCTTTGCTGCGATGTCCCTCAAAACCGAGAGAAGCACGCATAAAACCAAAAAATCTCAGGTTTTTGAGTTCGGCGCACTGCAGGGTGCCACCTATATGCTGCAGGCATTTGTCGGCCTTGGCATCACCATTATCCTCTTTCTCCTTACTCGCTACGGCAGCAACGTCATCTCTTATGTTTGCGGTCTGATTCTGCCGCTTGGCTTCGGTCAGGGTCCCGGCAACGCACTCAGCTGGGATATTAATTTCACCAACACCCCCGCAGCGCAGTTCGCAGGTAACGGCAGCTTTGGTCTTTCCCTTGCCTCAATTGGATTTGTTGTCGCCTCTGTATTCGGCGTTTTGTATATCAATATCCATAAAAAGCGCAGCGGTCTGTGCGTGCGCGCAGGCAAGCCCTACGAGGAGCCTATGGCATCAGCCAATACCGAGGAGGGTGAGCTGCCCGACAACGAATCGGTTGATAAATTCTCCCTGCAGGTCGGCTTTGTTGCCATTGCCTACGCCATTTCCTTTGGCTTTATGTGCCTGCTCGGCGTGATTTCCGACTTTACCAACAGCATTGCCTGGGGCTTCAACTTCCTATGGGCCTCTCTTGCAGCAATACTCATCAGGGTCATTGTCAAAAACCTGCGCAAGAGCAAGCTGATGCGCCGTCAGTACATCAACAATTATCAGATGGACCGCATCTCGGGCTTCTCCTTTGACCTGATGATTGTAGCAGGTGTTGCCGCTATTGAGATTAACGATATTAAAAATTACATTCTCCCGATTGTGCTGCTGAGCCTGATTGGCATGATTATCACCTATATCTACGTCCGCCTGGTTGCAAAGCAATGCTTCAAGGGCTTCGAGCACGAATTTTTCCTGATGAGCTTTGGCACGCTGACGGGCACTGCCTCCAACGGTATGATTCTCATGAAAGAGGTTGACCCCGGCCTGCGCACCCCCACCTCGAGCCTTTACATTCTCTCAAACTTCCCTGCAATGGTGATGATTGCACCCCTGCTCTTCCTGCTCGGCTTTGCCAGCAAATCGCTTGGAAACGCCATTATTACCTGCGCCATTTTCTTTACCCTGTGGGTGGTATACTCCATTTTTCTGTTCCGCAGAAGAATTTTCAGAAGGAAGTACAAGGATATCCCCGAAAACATCTGGACAGATGAAGAATCATAAGCAAAAGGGCTGACACGGTCAGCCCTTTATTTTTTATTTCATTTTCGCAAGCTTGGCAGTCTGTGCAATCACAATCAGCACTGCATCTGCTGCCAGTACTGCCGCAGGGTCAATTTCCGTATTCACACGCTCGCCCTTGCGAATTGCCACAACATTGACGCCGTACTTCTTACGCAGATTAAGCTCAATCAGCGTTTTGCCGACCCATTCCTTTTTCACATCAATCTCTACAACGGAAACATCTTTCGACAAAGAAAGCATATCAATGAATCCGGCACTGAGCATATTCTTTGCCAGGCGAATACCCGATTCGTTTTCGGGGAATACAACCTGGTCAGCGCCCACACGGAGCAAAATCTTACGATGCATTTCACTGGCGCACTTCACAATAACAGTCCTGACACCGACCTCCTTACAAAGCGTGGTCGCCAAAACACTTGATTCCAGATTGCTTGCCATACAGATGATAACGGTGTCAATTTCAGCAATACCAAGACAATCAATCACCTCTTTGTCGGTCACATCTGCGCACTTGCAAATCGGCAGATAGGCCGCCGCATCATTGACAATTCCCTGATTGATATCAACGGCGATAACCTCCATGCCGTTATCCACAAGCTCTTTTGCAACAGCCATACCATATCTGCCAAGGCCAAACACGGCGTATGTTTTCTTATTATGCATATTTCTTCTCCTTTATCCTATACTGATATCCTCGATTGGCTCTGTTACCAAATTTTCACTTTCGCGGCGCTTGCCGAATGCAACAGCCATAGAAATGGGGCCGACGCGGCCAAAATACATTGTTGCAATAATAATCAGCTTGCCTGCTGTATTCAGCCCTGCTGTCAGATTTCTCGAAAGTCCGACTGTCGCAGCCGCACTCACGGTTTCATACAGCACATCAACCGTAGGTGCATCTGTTACTGCCGTCAGCAATATCGCGGCAGAAAACAAAATCAGCACAAACATCACCACAACGGCAACAGCCTTTCGTATTGATGCACCCGATATTGCACGGTGAAAAACCGTAGCCGTGTTTTTATTTCTGACCGTAGCGAGCGCCGAGCAAAGCAACACCACAACCGTCACGGTTTTAACACCGCCCGCTGTACCCACAGGTGAGCCGCCGATAAACATCAGAATCATCGATACCACTGCAGTGGCACCTGTCAGATTTTCCTGCGGCACGGTGGCAAAGCCCGCCGTGCGTGTCGTGACAGACTGAAAAAACGAAGCCTGAATCTTATCAAACAGCGAAAGCTCGCCAAGGGTCAACGGATTGTTGTATTCCAATACAAAAACAAGCAGCGCACCGCCGAAAATCAAGGCAGCGGTCGCACTCAGTGCGATTTTGGTATGAAGGGATAAATGCCTGAAAATATGCTTGTTCCGCGCGCTGCGATTCTTCATCACATGCAAAACGTCCCACCACACAATATAGCCAATACCGCCAAGAACAATCAAAAGCATCGTAACCGTATTGATAATCGGGTTTGTCGCATACGCACAAAGGCTGCTTTCACCAATAATATCCAGCCCCGCATTACAAAAGGCCGAGACCGCATTGAACACAGAAATCCAAATACCCCTTGCACCAAATTGGGGCACGAATACCAGCATATAAAGAAGTGCACCCGTGCCCTCGATAATCAGCGTGCCGAGCAAAATCTTTTTGACAAAGTCGGCAAGCCCCGACATGGTATTGAGATTAAATGCATCTTGAATCAGCATTCTGTCACCGACGCTCAGCTTGCGGTTCAGCATCAGCATAAAGCCTGACATAATGGTAATCACGCCAAGGCCGCCCAGCTGTATCAGCAGCAAAATCACAACCTGGCCGAAAAGACTCCATGTCGTCGCCGTGGGAAGCGTCACAAGACCCGTCACGCAGGTTGATGTTGTCGCAGTAAAAAGTGCATCAACAAAGGAGACCGACTCCCCGCTTTTTGTACTGACAGGCAACGCAAGCAGCAGCGTACCGAGTAAAATGACGATGAGAAAGCTGAGCAATATAATTTGTGTTGTAGATAAAGATATTTTCTTTTTTTGATTCATATTACATTCCTCATGTAAGTATCACTGTTGTTCTTATTTTATCACGCTTTCCCTATGATTGCAACTGTTTTTCAAAAACAAGCAGGCTGACCGTTGGTCAGCCCTGTTTCATATTTCATCAATTTTAATCAGATTGGTATTGCCCGAGTGGCCTGTGGTATCGCCACCCGTAATGACAATGCGCTCCTTTTTTGCAAGCCCAAAGGTGCTTGCCGCAATCTTTTTAGCGGTATAAAAGAGTACCTCGGTAGAGGTAAACTGCTCACACATCGCAGGAATAACACCCCAGGAGAGCGCCAGCTTTCGCCAGGTGCTTTCGTTGGTGGTAAGACCGATAATCGGCACCGGACCGCGAAAACGCGATACCATTCTTGCTGTCATACCCGACAAAGAGCAGGCAACAATCGCCCGGGCTTTAATATCAATCGCCATACCGCATGTGGAATGAGAAATGGCATCGGTCATATTACGAATGCGGAAATCAGCATCGTGAAAGCGCTTTTTGTAATCAATTGTCCCCTCGGTAAATTCCGCAATTCTCGCCATTGCCTCAACTGCCTGTACAGGATATTTTCCCGCCGCGGTTTCCCCCGACAGCATAATGGCGCTGGTGCCATCATAAACGGCATTGGCAACATCGGAAATCTCAGCTCTCGTGGGTCTTGCATGAACAATCATAGATTCCAGCATCTCGGTAGCGGTAATTACGCGCTTACCAAGCATACGGCACTTGGTAATCAGCATTTTCTGAATGGCAGGCAGATGCTCAAAGGGTATCTCTACACCCATATCGCCGCGCGCAATCATAATACCGTCACAGCACTCACAGATTTCCTCAATATTATCCACACCCGACTGGTTTTCAATTTTCGCAATCAGTTCAACACTCGGGGCGCCAAGCTCCTGCAAATATGCGTGCACGTCCACGAGGTCCTGCTTACAGGAAACAAAGGAGCAGGCGATATAATCCACACCGTTTTCCACGCCAAAGCGAATATCGCGCTTGTCCTGCTCAGAAAGATAGGGCTGCTTCATCACCTTACCGGGGAAGCTCATACTCTTACGGTCAGAAAGCTCGCCGCCGCAATCCACACGGCAAACAATATCCGTGCCCTTAATTTCCAAAACGACAAAGGACAGCAGCCCATTGTTAAGCAAAATGGTATCGCCAATCGCCAGCTCCTTGGGAAGCCTTTTATAATTGACAGAAACGCGCGCCTGATTGCCCACAATCTCATCTGTGGTAAAGGCGAAAATGTCACCTGCGGAAAGCATAATCTTTCCCTGCTCAAAAACGCCTATACGGTACTCAGGCCCCTTGGTATCCAGCATAATGGCAACGGGAATTCCCAGCTCCGCACGTACCGCCTTGACGGCATCAATGCGTCTTTGATGATCGGCGTGCGTGCCATGGGAAAAATTCATTCTCGCCACGTTCATACCCGCACGGCAAAGTCCTGTGATAATTTCCTTCGTTTCACTGGCGGGACCGAGTGTGCATACGATTTTTGTCTTACGCATAGCAATCTCCCAAAAATATTGATATGATATTTTCTGTTAATTCAAGCTGTATTATAACACCCTTTACAGATGCTGTCAATCATTTTTCAGACATAAATCGTACACATTCAGACACACCTGAAATCCGTATATCTCGCTTAAAAGACAAAACGGAATGTATTTTTCCCCTCTCTTGGAATCTCATACCGCGGAAGGAGCTCGGGCCCGCAGGAATTGGAGCCGACACCGCGCATGGCAAGGTCAATGCAGACGTTGACAAACTCATTTTCGGACAGCTCAAAATTGTGTGCGGTGTCAACCAACTGCGCGGTGGTATAAGGATTCACAGAGCAGGAAAAGGGCGCATCAGCCGTCATAGCAAACAAACCCTTAAGCGCAAGATATCGGCAGGCATAATGACTGCCCGATTCCTGCGGACGGATATAGCTTTTATCATAATTTTCTGCCGCCGTGCTTTCATAATAGCCATATTCACACGCCACGTGCTTATCGGTATAGCTCTCCGTAGGGCCATATCCCACGTAAGAAAAATCGCCGTATCCTTTATCAACTGCAAATTCCACGCCAAAGCGGGGCGTGCATTGCACGTAATCGGCGAGCTTATAGGAAACGGACACGGTAAGCACGTTGCCCGCTACCAGATATTCCAGCGCGAACTCTGCGGCAGGTGCCAACGAATCTGCCGCCAGAAGACCCGTGAAGCGATACCCCTCCCCAACCTTTTCGCAGGAAATAATATACGGCTTCAACGCGTGAAGGCGATAGTACTCAACCCATTTTTTCCTCAGATGCATATCGTTGTCGGTATAACGCATCAGGTTAAAGTGCAGGGGCGTGCGCAGAATTTCCCTGCCGTCAACCTGAATTGAGGTCAACGCACCCGTATGCTCATTCACAGCAATCGCAACCGATGATGCCCCACCCTTCACTTCGGGAATAGGAACGGCGCGCACGGGCGACTCTCGTTTTCCGCTATATACAGCCTGCATCTCCAGCGCACCCGATTTGAATTTTCTGTCAGGTGTCAACAGGCCGTCCACACAGAAATTGCCGTCATGCAGCTCCTCACCGAAATCGCCGCCGTAAAGAAAGCCCTGTGCGGTTTTCACCGCGTGGTCAGCCCACTCCCAAACAAAGGCGCCCATCATCTGCTCGTTTTCATCAATCAGCTTCCAATAATCAGCTATGTCACCGCAGGAATTGCCCATGGCGTGGGTGTATTCACACATCACAAAGGGACGCGTTTCAAGGGGATTTTCAAGCACCTTTTCCTTGATGGTCTGCAACGAGGGATACATCATGCTGACCATATCCACCATATCGGTATAGTAATACTCAGGGGCACCATACTGCAAGCCCTCATAATGAACGGGTCTTGTGCAATCACGTCCTTTGATATAACGCGCGCCCTCAAAAAAGGACTTGCCAAAAGCGCTTTCGTTGCCAAGCGACCAGATAATAACGCTGGTACGGTTTTTATCTCTTTCCACCAACGCAGTATGGCGATCGAGAATACCGGGGGTAAAAAATGCATTATCGGCAAAAGCGCGCCACAGCTCCTTATCGGATTTACCGTGATAGACATAAGCGCCGTGGGTTTCCAGGTCCGCCTCGTCCATCACATAAAGCCCCAGCGCATCGCAAAGAAGATAAAATTCGGGGGCGTTTGGGTAATGCGAGGTTCTCACAGCATTCACGTTCAGTTCTTTCATCAGCTGCAAATCAAGCAGCATATCATCAAGCCTCACCGCCGCAGCGCGCTCAGGGTGGAAATCGTGACGGTTTACGCCCTTCAGCTTGACGGGTTCACCGTTTATTTTGAAGACCTTGCCGTCAATCTGTACCTCACGGAAGCCGATGCGCTCCTCAATCTTTTCTCCTGCAGCATAGAGGTAAAGTGTATACAGCACGGGCGTTTCGGGCGACCACGGGGTGACCTCGTGCGCAGGCAACTCCACAGAGGTGCCCGGCTCGGCAATCACCTCGGCATCACCAAAGACCAAACGAATCGGCAGCGCACTCTCATTCCGGAAGGTCAGCACCCCCCTCTTGCCCGACAGGCGCGTTTCAATTTTATAATCCGTGATATGCTTTTCGGGACGCTTCAAGAGATAAACGCTCCTGAAAATGCCCGAAAAACGGAATTTATCCTGACACTCCAAATAAGTGGAGATGCACCATTTCAATACCAGAACGTCAACGGTATTTTCGCCGTCACGGACAAGCGCCGTCACGTCAAATTCACTGGTCGCGTGTGAAATCTGCGAATAGCCGCAGTATGTACCGTTCACATAAAGGTAAAAGGCAGCGTCCACGCCCTCAAAATTCAGGTAATAGCGCTCTCCCTCCACACGACATAAAGTAACGGTGCGGCGATAATGCCAGCAGGGATTTTCATACGGAATATACGGCAACATTACGGGAAAGGGATACCTTGTGTTCAGATATTGAATCTGATCAAAGCCATGCATCTGCACACAGGCGGGCACGGGAATTTCGCGGTCAAGCACCTCGCCAAGGTCAAAGTCCTCTACGTGAGCGTGCCCCTTCACCTGCCATACGCCGTCAAGCGAGAGGAAGCGCGAGCTGGTCGCACGGTCCTGAATACCATGCTTGCGACCAATCACATCATCTTCCGCAAAGGGAATATAGTAGCTTCTGTGCGGCATCGTGCCGACGCGTGCAAAGCTGTTGTACTCTTTCATAAAAAATCTCCTTTTTGAAAAGTAATTGTCTTTCCATTCTTATCATACCGCAGAATTTTCGCAAATACCATTCACACAACTGTTCAAAAAATGGACAAAATCGTACTATATATTGATTTTTGCCAAAAATTAATGTATAATATATATACCGCTGTCAAAAGGAGATGACAAATTGTATACAAACGTTGCATATCTGGGCAAGGAAAACGAGGATATCGTTGACGAAAGCACCCCCCTGCTTGTCACTGCGGTGGGCTACTACCGTATTCACACCCTTCGGACACTGGAAACCAAAAGACCGCACGGACGCGGTGATTATCAGCTGCTTTACGTGAACAACGGCAAGCTCTATCTATACGAAAAGGGTGCGGAACGAGTCATTTCAAAGGGCAATATGCTCCTGTTCCGCCCGGGCGAGCCGCAAAGCTACGACATCTGCGCCAGGGACAAAACCGAAACCTATTGGGTGCATTTTACAGGCAGCAAGGCGGACGCACTGCTTGACCGCTACGAAATACCAAAGGGGCAAACGGTATTTTTTACGGGCACCTCTCCCGATTATGGGTGGCTTTTCAGGCAGATGATACGTGAGCTGCAGCTTTGCCGCACGAATTACACCGACCTCCTCGGCATCAGTCTCAGGCAAATTCTGCTCATGATAAACCGCTTTCTGGAGGAAAACACTGTGCTTGACGTTGATGCCTTAAACGAGGTAGAGCGCGCTATACACCACTTTAACGAAAGCTATTATCTACCCATATCTATCAAGGAATATGCCGTCTCCCGCCACATCAGCGAATGCTGGTTTAACCGTATTTTCAAACAGATAACAAAGGTTACACCAATGCACTACGTCATCAATCTGCGTATCATCAACGCCACCAATCTGCTGGAAAACACAAATTACAGCATTGCAAAAATAGCAAAAACCGTCGGGTATGACGACGCCTATTATTTCAGCCGTTTATTCAAAAAACGCACAGGGCTCTCCCCCTCCGCATATCGAAAAAACGTGGAAAGCAGGCAGATTGATACCGAATATAAGTCCATTTACAGACATTTCCCGTAAAATCACGTCAAACGCGCTACACCGTATCATACGGTGTAGCGCGTTTTCTGTTCAGGCCACAAGCAAAACAAGCCCTGCCTCTGCGTGCATTCCTTCACAAATGCAACTAAGGGTTGCAAAAAATTCCAACTTTGCTTGGTTGCAAACAAAAAAGAAAACCGATACAATGACTTATATAGAAATTTTATATAGAAAATCAAAGGAGAAACTATTATGTGTGGGATTATCGGTTATACCGGTCAAAAATGTGCCATTCCGATTTTGCTGGAGGGGCTTGCTACACTGGAATACCGCGGATACGACTCAGCCGGAATTGCCGTACAAAAAAACGGCTTGCAAACCGTCAAGGCAAAGGGGCGCTTGGCACTTTTGGAGGAAAAGCTGTCCGCTTGCGCTTATCTTGCTGATGCCACCTGTGGCATCGGCCACACGCGCTGGGCAACGCACGGTGAGCCGTCGGACGTCAACTCGCACCCCCATGGCACCGAGCGCTTGGCGTTGGTACATAACGGCATTATTGAAAACTATATGGAAATTGCCGCGTTCCTCGCGGAGCAGGGTTACACCTTCTTATCTCAGACCGACACCGAAATTGCCGCCAAGCTGATTGACTATCACTACGTCAAAACCGGGAATCCGCAGAAAGCTATTTTCAGTGCACTGGAAATGCTTCGCGGCGCCTACGCCTTTGGTATCTGCTTTGCCGACTATCCCAACCGCATCTACGCCGTACGTCGGGATAATCCCCTGATTGTAGCCGTCACAGAGGACGGTGGTCTGATTGCCTCCGACGTCCCTGCAGTGCTGGCACACACCAACACCTACTGGCGCCCTGAGGAAAAAATTCTGACCGTGATTGATGGCGCCGAAATCACCTTTTACAACAGCACGGGTGAAATGGTAACACAAGCGTCAGAAACCGTTGATTGGAATGTCCAACAGGCCAGGAAGGGCGGTTTCCCGCACTTTATGCTCAAGGAAATTCACGAGCAGCCAGCGGCTGTTTCTCACACCGTTTCAGCATATTTAAGGGACGGACTCCCTTATTTCAACTTGGAAGCATTGGACAGTGAGTTCCTGAAGAAATTCAATGCGATTCACGTCGTTGCCTGTGGCACCGCTATGCACGCGGGCCTGATTGGCAAGAATATCATCGAACGCATCTGCCGCGTGCCCGTTCATGTGGAAATTGCCAGCGAGTTTCGCTATCGCGACCCCATTCTCGATAAAAATGATTTGGTCATTCTCCTGTCGCAATCGGGTGAAACCGCCGACACATTGGCGGCGCTCCGTCATGCAAAGGAAAAGGGCGTCTATACCCTCGCCATTGTAAACGTAATCGGCTCTACCGTTGCGCGAGAGGCAGACAGTGTGCTTTATACGCTGGCGGGTCCCGAAATTGCAGTAGCCAGCACCAAGGCATACAGCGTACAATGCGCCCTTCTTTATCTGCTTGCACTGCGCCTTGCACTGGTACATAAAAAAATCAGTGCTAAAGAGGCAAGGCAAATCTGCCAAAAATTACTTTCCGCAGTGCCGAAGGCCATTGAGCAGGCGTTGGCACTGAAAAACGAAATCAGCGCCTATGCCAAAACGCTGGTCGATGCCGAGCATCTTTTCTATATCGGTCGCGGTATTGACTGCGACCTCTGCACAGAAGCATCGCTAAAATTAAAGGAAATCAGCTATATCCACTCCGAAGCGTATGCCGCAGGTGAGCTTAAACACGGAACAATCTCACTGGTAGTAGAGAATACGCCCATCATCGCGCTTTGCACGGTATCCTCACTTGCCGAAAAAATGCTTTCGGGTATCCGCGAGGTCGCCTCGCGCGGCGCGAAGCTCCTGGTTGTTACAAGCAAGGCAGTTGCCGATGCTTATGACTTCCCTGCCGATATACACATTGTTCTGCCCGAGATTGACGAGCTTTTTGCTCCCTTCCCCGCATGCTGCGTCATGCAATTGCTTGCCTACTACGTGTCTGCCCAAAAAGGTCTTGACGTAGACAAGCCCCGTAATCTTGCCAAATCCGTAACAGTAGAATAACAATAAGAGGGCGCCTCTGCAGGCGCCCTCTCTTTTTATATCAATGCGCCCCCATCTCAACGGCACAAAACAGCCTGCACTTATTGCTTTTTATCATCGGTTGCAGGTCCGTTCAGCAACGTGCCGTCCGTGCTGAAGCGCGAGCCGTGGCAGGGGCAATCCCAGGAATGCTCCGCAGCATTGTATTTGAGTGCGCAGCCCAGATGCGGGCATCGCGGTCTTGTCGGCGTCAGCAGCCCCACCGTTGAATGAAAGATGTTTTTGACAAGCTGCGGTCGCCATATACTGCGAGAGGGAGAGAATAAGTCCTGATATGGGGTGACTTTTCCGCATATCAAGTCAGCAAGCAGCATGGCAGATACCATTGACGAGGTCATTCCCCATTTGTTAAAGCCCGTTGCCACGTATGCATCGGACGTGCGCCCGCCGTATCTGCCAATATACGGCATACCGTCCAGAGTCATACAGTCCTGCGTTGCCCATTTGGCAACAATCCGTGCGTGCGGATAATGCTTGGCGGCAAATTTCTCCAGCTCCTGCCAGCACCCGCCCGATTTTCCCGTACGGTGACCGCCGCCGCCAAGGAGCAGCAGCTTGCCGTAATTCCGAAAGGACAGCCCCGCATCGTTTTCGTCTACATACAGTCCGCCAACGTCCGCCGCCCCCTCCAGCGCCAATACATAGGAGCGATGCTGATACATTTTCAAAAAATACAAACCGTGTTTATTGAAAATCGGGAAATGCGTCGCCACCACAAGCCTTTCGAAATTGATTTCTCCCCTTGACGTGATTGCCCTGTTCCCCACAAGCTCCTGCACCTTGGTTTTCTCGTATATCGGCAAGTCTTTTGCCAACGTGTAAAGGAGCTTCAAGGGATTCAGCTCTGCCTGCTCCCTCACGCGCAGCGCCCCTTTTACGGCAAAGGGCAACCCCTCTGCCGGGACGGATTCCGCCGCCACCCCCAGTAGCTTTAATGCCGCAATCTCGCGTGCCACCTTCTCCTTGTCGCGCAGCGTATACACAAAAGCATCTCGCTGCCTGTAATCACAGTCTATTTTCTCGCAAAGCCCTGCATATTCCGACAACGCTTGCTGCTGCGCCTTCAAATAAAGCCCGGCTTGTTCCGCACCAAAGCGCCTGATAAGCGTGTGATAAAGCAAGCCATGTGTCAGCGTCACCTTAGCTGTGGTATTTCCGCTGACACCCCCACAAATATGGTTTGCCTCAACCAGTATGCAATCCACACCCGCGCGGCACAGCCTGTCCGCACACAAAATTCCTGCCATACCGCCACCGATGATTAATACATCAGTGTTTTTATTTCCCTCAAGCGGTGCGAAGGAAACGCGCTCCGTGCTTTTTTGCCAAATTGATTCCATAAAACGCCTCCGAGTATTATGATACATTAAAAGTTTTTGCGTGAAATGTGATGAATATACAGCGCAGCAACTCACACACTAACAAGAAAAAGAAAGGTATATTTTCTATGGACATACTCAAGGTTTTACTCACCACGCTGCTATCTGTTATATCACTCTTTCTCATCACAAAAATCATGGGGCACAAGCAAGTAGCACAGTTAGACTTTTTTGATTATATCAACGGCATTACAATCGGTTCAATTGCCGCAGAGCTTGCCACCGAATTGGAGGCACCCTACAGGCCCTTGATTTCGCTCCTCACTTACGGCGCAGTATCGCTATTCCTCAATCTGCTCACGCGCAAGCTGCCGCGCACCAGAAAATATATCAACGGCACCCCCACCATTCTGATGAACGAGGGCAAGCTTTACCGCAAAAACCTCCGGCAAGCAAAGCTTGACCTCTCCGAATTTATGCTCTTGTGCCGCGAACAAGGCTATTTTGATTTGGAAGAAATTCAAACCGCTATTTTTGAGCACAACGGAAAATTATCGGTGCTACCCAAGGCGGCTTGTCGTCCCGTAACACCCGATGACCTCAAAATTCCTGCAAAAATCACACATATTGGTGCAGAGGTGATTATGGACGGACGCATCATGGGAGAAAATCTCTCACGCATGCATCTCGACACGGCGTGGCTAAATGCAGAGTTGTCCGCCAGGGGCTACAAAAGCGCTGCGGAAATTTTTCTCGGCATCTACTACAAGGAGGAAAAAAGGCTGACTCTCTACAATCGGATATGACCCCCGTTCCCCCCAAAAAACGCACAGCCCAAAATATTTTTTCACTACCAAGAAATCGCAAAATACGCCTTGACTTTTGTTTTTCTTTGTGCTATAATAACTCCGTTGCCAAAAGGCACGGAGGCGTAGCTCAGTTGGTCAGAGCGCACGGTTCACATCCGTGAGGTCATGGGTTCGAGCCCCCTCGTCTCCACCATAACAAAAGGGCACCCCTCGCGGGTGTCCTTTTTGTTATGACTTGGCGGGCGAGAACCCATTTGCTTTGCCAAAGGCAAAACAAGGGAAGAATGCCGATTTGCTTCAGCAACGGCGGCGTTCAGACGCCGAGGCATTCTGTTTTATTCGCCGCAGGCGAATTAGACGAGCCCCCTCGTCTCCAGCGGCAAGCTGCCGCTCCCAATTATCGGGGAAAGTCCGGTGCTATGCCAAGCTTCATACCCCGATGACGGTGTTTGGCATTAAATTTCTCGCCCCCACCTTACAAAAAACGCCACTGTACCCCACCCTGCCGCTTCACCACATTTCAAAACATTCCGAAAAAATCCATTGACAAGAATATTTATTCGCGATATAATAAAACCACCCACTAAACTAAAGGAGATGTTCTTATGAAAAAAGCTGCTAAAGTTTTTATTATTTTAGATATCATCTTTTTCGGATTTTTACTGATTCCCAATCTAATATTTTGCTGTATTGCATTAGGACAAATGAACTACAAAAAACCCATCGGTATGGGCATTTGCTTGATTATTTTCGGCACCCCTTTTTTGGGAACTCTTGCCGGCATTTTCCTGCTTTGCTCGCGTGAATCGGAATACGGCTCTGCACCCATGCCGATGCCTGCTCCTGCTTACGTACCGCCTACAAGCACCCCTTATGCACCTCCCGCATCCTACGCAGCACCCTCCGATGCAGCACCTGCTAAGGAAAAGAGCTTCGGCGGCGAAAGCGATGCCCCCAAGGGTGGCAGCTCCGCTGAGGACGACCTCGCCGCACAAATGCAGCGTATGTTTGACTCCCAGAACTGATTTCCCTTTTTGAAACGGCACCCTGTTCGGGTGCCGTTTTTCTTTTTTACCCCGCATCAAACATATCTTTTACACACATTACTGTGTCCGTTTTTATAAGTTATGTGTCTGTTTTCACCTTGACTTTGCACTTAAAGATATGATAAAATGACCTTGCGTATATGAATCGCCTTTGGCAAAGCCCATTTTATCACATCACGGAGGATTTTGATATGGCACAAAAGAAGATTTCCGCCATTCTGCTTGGCGCAGGAAACCGCGGCAAGGTCTATACCGACGATATCGCAAAATATCCCGACCTTTACGAGGTTGTTGGCGTAGCGGAGCCCATTGAGGCACGCCGCGAATACATTGCAAAGCTGCACAATATTCCTGCTGACCGCGTATTTGCGGATTGGCGCGACCTGCTGGCACTGCCCAAAATTGCAGACGCCTGCATTATCTGCACGATGGACCAGGAGCATACCGAGCCCACCATGCGTGCCATTGACCTTGGCTACGAAATTCTGCTGGAAAAGCCCGTTGCAGCCAACCCCGAGGAATGCATGCTGCTTGCCAACTACGCAGAGGAAAAAGGGGTCAATGTCCTCGTCTGCCACGTGCTGCGCTACACGCCCTTCTTTATGACCTTGAAAAACCTCATTGACGACGGCTACGTCGGGCGCGTAATGCAAATCCGCCACACTGAGGACGTCGGCCACCTACACCAGAGCCACAGCTTTGTGCGCGGCAACTGGGCAAACTCCGAGCGCTCCACCCCTATGATTCTTCAAAAGTGCTGCCACGACCTTGATATTCTGCAGTGGCTGATTGGCAGAAAGTGCACGCGCGTGCAGTCCTTTGGCTCTCTTACCTATTTCACCAAGGAAAACTGCCCCGAGGGCGCACCCCTGCACTGCACCGATGGCTGTCCTGCGGCTGAAACCTGCCACTACCATGTGGAAAAGGTCTACCTTTCAAGCGGCGACCATATGTGGATGAAGGAGGCTGTCACCAAGTCCCCCTCTCCTTCTGAGGAAGAGCTGCGCGCGGCGTTTGCAACAAGCGATTTCGGCAAGTGCGTCTTCCAGACCGACAACGACGTTGTTGACCATCAGGTCGTCAATATGGAATTTGAGGGTGGTGCTACAGCCAGCCTTTCGATGGCGGCATTCAATGAAGGCGGCCGTGACATTTATGTAATGGGCACCGACGGCACACTCCACGGCAGAATGAAGGACCCTTACTTTACCTACTTCTCTTTCAAAACGGGCGAAACCACGCAGGTTCCCGTTGTAGCAGCTGCCAAAACAAGCGAACATTTCGGCGGCGGTCACGGCGGTGGCGACCAGGGCATCATGACTGCTTTCTTCGCACGCATGAAGGGCACCTACACCGGCAAATCCATTTCGAGCATTCGCCAGTCGGTTGACAACCACCTCATGGCATTCGCTGCAGAAAAATCCCGCATCGAGGGCACCGTCATTTCTCTTGCGGATTACGCAAAAGAGCTGAACGAAAAGCTGAAAAACCGATAATATCAAGAAAGAGTGGGCGATGCCCACTCTTTTTGCTTTTCAGAGCGATTTTTTGTTTTTTCGGCAGAAAAACACTTTTTTTGCGACTATTTATGGTTATAAACTTATTTTTATTGTATAATAGGCTTGTCGGACAGGATTTTTTGCACCGCCCGGCAGTATTTTTCTTTTTTTGCGACAATTATTGTCGTATAAAAAATAATTTTAGTATTTAGTGGCAGATTTTTATTTTTTTTGCGACTTGTAGTAGTAGAGGGCCTGCCAAAAAAACAGGCGCTCAAAAGTTCGCAAAAGGAGCAGCTTATGAAAGAAACGACACGAGAAAAAAGTCGGACAGTGCTTCCTGACAAAGAAATCATAGACCTTTACTTTGCACGCAACGAGCGAGCAATCAAGGAAACCGATTTCAAATACAGGAAATACCTGTTCACCATCGCGTACAACATCGTACATGACAACCTTGACTGCGAGGAGTGTCTGAACGACACTTACCTTGACACGTGGAATCAGATTCCACCCACGCGTCCCTCGGTATTCCAAGCCTTTTTATCCAAAATTATGCGCAACATTGCCGTAGACAGATACCGTCGCAACACAGCTGACAAGCGCATTCCATCTGAAATGCTTCTCTCGCTTGAGGAGCTTGACAACTGCACACCTGCCGAAATGAGCATCGACGAGGAAATGGCAATTGCCGAGCTTAGCCGCATTCTCAATGACTACCTGAAGGGTCTTAGCGACCGTGAGCAAATGCTGTTTGTCTGCCGTTACTATTACGCTGACAAAATTGCCACCCTCGCCAAGATGCTGCAGGCAGGCGAGCGCACCGTTTACCGCGAGCTGTCTGAGCTGCGCGAGGGCCTGCGCGTACATCTCGAAAAGGAGGGATTTTCCTGTGAGTAAGCAGCAAAAAAGAAATCTCGAGGTTGTTTCGCGCATTGATGACGATATTATTGAAAAAGCCTCCACAGAACGCGCAAATCTGTTGCTTGCGCTGAAAAAACGCATCAAAAAGACCTGGCTGATACGCGGCGGTGCAATGGCTGCCGGTTTTTTCCTCATTGCCGCTACCGTCCTTGTGCTTGTCATCGCACTTGCCAAGGAGGTCCCCGTATATACGGGCATGACGGTGTCAGGCACGGCACCCAATATTACAGCAAGCGGCACACTCCCCTCCTATCTCACTCCCGGCAACGGAAACGGCAATGCCACGGGCAACAAGCACCTTTCGGGCAATCATACCGATGCGGACACAACGATTGGCGACAAGCCCTTTGAAAAGCCGATTGGTGACGCCATCGGCGCACTAACCGTGGAGAGCACCGAGGAGCGCTATTACACGCAGCCCGGTGAGGACGTCTACATCACGATTCACATTGACAACCCTGACCAGTTTGAGATTCTTTCCTTTACCCTCAACGACAAGAAATATCAGAACCATATGTTTGAATACGGCTCCGACCTTGAAAACATTATTCTGAAGGTCAACGTTGGTGAAGCAGAGGGTATCCTGTCCTACACAATCGACGCTATCAAGTATGTTGACGGCACCGAAATCAAGGACGTTAAGATGGAGGGTGACCGCACGGTTGAGATTGGTGTTTACACCGAAAAGCAGCCCGACGCCGTCTTCTCTTCCACCACCGTCGGCTACAACAGCATTTCCTTTGCCGTTGACCTGACCGATACGATGAATCTCTTTGAAACGCTCTCGGGCGACGTGGAGGCAGTCCTTTACGACGGCAATTACATTGTTGCCCGTCAAAAGCTCTCGCTGAGTGAAAAAACAAGCGTCAGCTTCACAGGATTGAAAACAGGCACGCTTTACGAGTATGCTATCATCGCCACCTATGACGCGCTTGACGGCAAGGGCATTGCCCGTCACATCATCGCCTCGCACGCAACCTACACCAAGTCTATCGTACTCTTTGACAACGTAGCGGTCGGCACAAATAAGGTGTCATTCAGCTTCCTGTGGGATGCCGATTTTGCTGCCAAGACCGTCACCTCTCTGTCCCTTTACAGAAACGGCCTTAAGGAGCGCTCGCTTGACGTGACCGCCACCGAGGTAACAGGCCTTAAAACCGACACGGGCTACACCCTGACCGCCACCTATCAAAACGGCAGTGTCACCGAGGAAATCAGCATCTTCTTTGTCACCGATGTGCTGACTGCCACGGTGAACCAGTACTTAGAAAATCTTGACGGCACCTACACCGTCATCAAGACCGAGAGCGAGGTCGTTTCCGAGGGTACGGTCTACGCGCCCCTGCTCGGCAGCTACGAGGGCTTCCTTACGCCCACCGTACCGCCCGTCACCCTGACCGACAGCTCCCACATCTTTGATTGCTACTTTGAGCGCATTGTCTACGCCGTCACCTTTGTTGACAACAACGGCAGCATCGTGACAGAAAACATCAAATACGGCAAGCCCCTCTCCACAGAGGTGCCTGCGCGTGACGGCTTTACCTTTGGCGGCTGGTACCTTGACGTAAACCTCACCACACAGGCAGACGACACCGTGCCTGCAAACGCACTTACCGTCTACGCCAAGTGGCTGGTGGAGGCAACTGCTGCCGACCTCTCCTATACCGTGAGCGAGGGCAAGGCTACCATTACGGGGCTTCTGAACCCCGGGCTTACCGACCTTGTTATCCCTGCCTATATCGGCGGTATCCCTGTTGTCGCCATTGGCGATAGTGCCTTTGCCGACAAAACGGCGCTGCGCACCGTAAAGCTCCCCGACACTGTGACTGAGATTAAATATGCGGCCTTTGCCCGCTCGGGGCTTACCGAAATCACGTGGTCGAAAAATCTCCTCACCATTGGCGTGGAAGCATTTAAACTGACCCCCCTCGCCTCCCTTACCATTCCTGCCTCGGTCGCCGACATCGGCGCCTACGCCTTTGCGGGCTGCGCATGGCTGACCGCTATCACCATTGAGGACCGCACCACCACCCTCACGGTTGGCGATTTGGCCTTCCGTATGAGTGGGGCAGCAGGCATTGATTCCCAACTTGAAAAGGTCATTGTAGAGGACCTTGCCGACTGGTTTAATATTGTCTTTCCTGCAAGCGGCAGTGCAACCAACGCTTTAGGCAATCCCCTTCACCTCGGTGCCGACCTCTACGTGGGCGACACACTTGTAGAGTCACTTACCATTCCCGAGGGTGTGACCTCGGTTCGCCCCTGCCTTTTTGCAGGCTGCACCTCCATTACCTCGGTCATCATTCCCGCAAGCGTGACCTCCGTTAACGCATACGCCTTTGCGGACTGCACCAATCTGCAGTACGCACTCTTTGCGGCAGGCAGCCGTGCGGGAATTGGTCGATACGCCTTCCAGGGCTGTACAAGCCTTTCCTCTGTAACGCTGCCCACCTCGCTTGCAGGAATCCCGCAGGGCGTCTTCTCGGGCTGCACCGCACTTTCGGGCATCACGATTCCCGACACGGTGACAAGTATTGATGCATCTGCATTCGAGGGGTGCGCCGTAACGGTTGTAAACGGCATCTCTTACATTGGCAGCTGGGCACTGGGCGGCACGCCCACCGACGGCACCCTCTCGCTCCGCGCAGGCACTGTCGGTATTGCAGATTACGCATTCAGAGATGTATCCATCACAGGCACGGTGACGCTGCCCGAGGGTCTGAAATACATCGGCACGGGCGCCTTTTTGAACTTTACCTGCAGCGGCACGCTCACCATTCCCGATTCGGTCATTTCGGTTGGCCGCAGCACCTTTGAGGGCAGCTCCCTTGTTGACGAGGACACCGAGACGGGGCTTGTATACGTCGACAAGTGGCTAATCAACGCGCTCAATTATTATGGCAGCAGCGAGCTTACCGACCTGCGCGCAGACACCGTCGGTATTGCAGCAGGCGCAGGTTTCTCCATCTATTCAGACGCGGCTCTCATCGCGATTCCCGAGGGCATCAAGCATCTGAACAGCGGCGCAATTCGAGTGGAATACAACGATCCGTACGTGCTCTCCCTCCCTGCTTCTCTGCTGACATTTAGCGAAGGGTCAATCAGCCTTAACAGCGGATATTGGCAAGCCATTACGGTTGACGCCGCCAACACCGTCTTCAGCGGCGCGGGCAGCTGCCTTGTGGAAAGGGCTACGGGTACCCTCGTGCTCGGCTCTGCCACCAGCATCATTCCCACCGACGGCAGCGTAACGGCGATTGGCGTAAACGCCTTTGAAGGCTGCAAGGGGCTTACCGCCATTCATATCCCTGCCTCCGTGACCGAAATCCGAACCAGTGCGTTCTACGGCTGCACCTCCCTTGCCACGCTCACCTTTGCCGAAAACAGCCAGCTTAAGGTCATCTGGGGTAGTGCATTTTATGGCTGCCGTCAGCTTACGGGCGTTGTTCTGCCCGACAGCCTGACCACGCTTTACCACGGCGCATTTACAACCTACAAAAGCGGCGGCTACATCGTCGTACCCACCAGTGTAACCACCGCAGACCTGTCCTTTATGGCTCCTAACGGCATCATTTACTACTGTGGTGAGGCAGGTCCTGCGGCAGATATGATTCTGCCCCCCTCCCGCATCCAAGAGTATAATATGGCTATCTACTACTACTCCGCCACCAGGCCCGCCGAAAACCACGGCAATTACTGGCATTATGTGGACGGCACTCCCACCGTTTGGAGCGCAAACGCATAAGTAAAAGGACCTGTAGCAAATTTCCTGCCGCCCGACACAGTTGTGTCGGGCGGCTTTTCTGCACCGCACTTCGCAAAAAGCAGTTGACATTTTTCCCAATTTAGTATAAAATATCAACAGATTGTTTTTTTGAGGTATGCTATGATTTATAATTCTGTTTTAGATGCACTCGGTGGCACACCCCTCATTCGCCTGTCACGCATGGCACCCGTGGACGGCGCTGAGATTCTTGTCAAATACGAGGGCTTGAATGTCGGCGGCTCGATTAAAACGCGTACCGCCTACAATATGATTATGGCGGCGGAGCGCGAGGGCAAAATCGGTCCCGATACCATTATTGTAGAGCCGACCAGCGGCAACCAGGGCATTGGCCTGGCACTGGTAGGTGCTGTGCGCGGCTACCGCACCATTATCATTATGCCCGATTCTGTCAGCGAGGAGCGCCGCAAGCTCGTCAAGCACTATGGTGCCGAGGTTTTGCTGGTGCACGATGCGGGCAACATTGGTGATTGCATTGAGGAATGTCTGCAAACCGCCCTGCGTATGCAGCGCGAGAATCCCAACGTCTTCGTACCGCAGCAGTTTGAAAATCCCAACAACGTGGATATTCAGCGCCGTCAGACCGGTGTGGAAATTCTTGATGCCGTCGGCGGACCCATACACGGTTTCTGCTCGGGTATCGGTACGGGCGGCACCATTACAGGCATCGGCGAAACGCTGAAGGCCGCCAACCCCGATATGACAATCTGGGCTGTGGAGCCTGAGCACGCTGCCATTCTTTCGGGTGGCTCCATCGGTACGCACCTGCAAATGGGCATCGGCGACGGTCTGATTCCCGCCATTCTCAATCAGCAGATTTACGATGATATCTGCATCGTCGGTGACGAGGAGGCACTTTCCACCGCCAAGCGCCTGGCAAGCGAGGAAGGCATTATGTGCGGCATCTCCAGCGGCACCAACGTAGCAGCTGCCATTCGCCTTGCGAAAAAGCTTGGCAAGGGTAAAACCGTGGTCACCGTGCTCCCAGACACTGCAGAGCGCTACTTCTCTACGCCACTTTTTGAAAACGAATAAAATGCAAAGGGCACGCTGTGGCGTGCCCTCTTTTGATATTTACTGCGTTCCTTGTTATGAACAAATAATCATTGCTTATATTGTCAAAAAACGCCCCATATTTTTGTTAAAATTTTGACAATTCATCAATTGCAAAAATATATCGTCCGTGATACAATATGCTGGTTGTTTCCTATATGTATTGCGAAAGGACAGACAATATGGACTCTTTTATTTTTGCCATCAGTGCCGTTGCCCCCATCGTGCTGATGGTTGCGCTCGGCTATTTCCTCAAGCGCATCGGCATGATACCCGACTCCTTTGCCACCGCAGGCAACAAGCTGGTTTTCCGCATCTTTATGCCCGTAATGCTCTTTCTCAAGATATATCGCATTGAAGACCTTTCGGGCATCAACCTCACCTTCATCATCTTTGCGGCTTGCGCCCTGCTGGTTGTGTTTGCCGCAGCAGTACCGCTTTCCTTCGTCGTGGCACGCAGGAAGGACCGTCGGGGTGTACTGGTACAGGCCTCCTTCCGTTCGGGCTATTCTCTCATTGGCATTCCCCTTGCACAGTCGCTGTACGGCGAGGAGGGCGCTATGGCCGCCGCGCTCCTTTCCGCTGCGGTGATTCCCCTCTTTAATGTGCTTGCCGTCGTCAGCCTGTCCGCCCTCGGCAACGATTCGGGTGAGCGCGTCAGCATCAAGCGTATCGTCCTCGGCATCATCAAAAACCCCCTGATTATCGGTATTTTCTCGGGTCTTGTTGCCATTGGAATCCGTACCGTTCTCGCACATTTCGATATTTCCTTCCGCCTTGCGCAGGTCTCGCCCGTCATGGAGGTGCTCCAGTATGTCGGCAGCCTTGCCATTCCCCTGGCACTCCTTGTGCTTGGTGCGCAATTTGAGCTTTCCGCCGTATCGGAGCTCAAGCAAGAGATTTTCTTCGGCGTTGTGATGCGCTGTGCCATTGTGCCAATTCTTGCCCTCGGCATTGCATACATCTTCTTCCGCGGAGACCTTGGCAAAGCGGAATTTGCCGCTTATGCCTCTCTGTTTGCCACCCCCGTTGCCGTGCCCAGCGTACCTATGGTACAGGAAATGAACGGTGATGTCACACTGGCAGGTCAGCTTGTTGTGTGGTCCACACTGGTGGGTGCCCTGTCTATCTTCCTTGCTGCATTCCTGCTCCGTCTCGGCGGTGCGTTATAAGAATCAAGGCGAAGGCAAATACACGCCGATACGTGATGATATACGCCGCACCGCGTGCGTCAATGATATACCAGGCCTGCGGCTTGGATAAAACAAAAGCCCCCACACAAGGTGGGGGAGATGTTTCGGGATTTTCGCCTGCGGCGAAGATTTTTCGCCTTGCCGCTTACAAGCGAGCTTGACGCGCTCTGCGGCGAAAATGCGCACCCCATTCTGTCACACCTTGTGTGACAGAGGGGGCTTCGAAGCCACCCATACTGTGACATAACAAAAGGACCGCCACAAGGGCGGTCCTTTTGTTATGGCGCGGCATGAGGGATTCGAACCCCCGACCTACTGGTTCGTAGCCAGGCACTCTATCCGGCTGAGCTAATGCCGCAGGTACGTTTTTTCGTACCTTGGTATTATAGCACAGCGGAAAAAGGTTGTCAAGAGGTAAAATAAAAATTTTTATATTTTTTTGCGCACTCCGCAAGCCCGCGAATATTACCGCCATTTTCGGCAAAACCTTCCTGAAAGGAGAGGTGAATTTATGGAAAACACAAGGCTCGGCACAAGGATTTTATCCTATCTTTTTGTTCTTTTGACAGGCTACCTGCTGCTCTGGCAGTGGCTTGACGCACAAATAAAGCTCCCCACCTATTTTTACGGCAGACTGATTGAGGTGCTTGGATTTTTCACCTTTATTGTACTGGCGCTGTCAGCGCCCCTGCGCTTTGAAAAAATGGGCATTGTGTCCCCTCTCGACCACACGGTCGAGTCACTTACATGGGGCGCGTTACTCTCCTCGCTCTTCCTCGCGGCACTGCTGGCATTTCGCCTGCTTACAGGGCTTCCGCTGACATTTTTCTGGCACATTCAGGGGGATATTTCCCGTTTAACCTATTTCTTGGTCGCGCCGCTTCAGGAGATTCTTTCCAAAAGCGTGCTGCTTTACGGCTTAGAATTGGCGCTGACAAACCGTCCGCGAACCGCCAATCTTCTGGCGGCGCTCTCCTTTGCCGCCCTACACGTGGTTTACGGCATCGGCATGATGCTGGCAGCACTTGCGCTCTCCCTGGTTACAGGCGCACTGTTTCAGAAAACGCGCTCGGTATGGGGCGGTGCCCTGCTCCATTTTGTCTGCGGATTTTTCCCGACCTGCCTTGGATTTTAATCTATTGCTTTTTTGCCGTGGGTGTGCTATACTTGTTTTAGCAAAAAGGAGTGATACCATGGCACAGGACGCAAAAAAGGCAGCCAACTGCGAAAGCTGCGAATTTTACGATTACGACGAATATTATGAGGAATATTCCTGCATGATGCGCCTTGACGAGGACGAAATGGGCCGTTTTCTTGCAGGCAACACCGCCTCCTGCCCCTATTACCGCTTTTATGACGAATACAAAAGTGTACACAAGCAGCTCTGAAAAGCACCGTGCGCCGCACGGTGCTTTTTACTTTTTCGGAAAATTCATGAAATTATCACACAAGGCGCAAAATTTACAGTTGATTTTATGTGCGAAATATGTTAAAATATTTTTATCTGTATATTACACGCACGTGTATCCACCCGTGCGTATGAAAGGATTTACTATGATAAAGATTGATCATCTGGTCAAAAACTATGGCGCAACCTGCGCGGTTGACGATATCAGCCTGGAAATCAAAAAGGGCGAAATTGTCGGCTTCCTTGGCCCAAACGGCGCAGGCAAAAGCACAACGATGAACATTCTCACGGGCTACCTCTCCTCAACAGCGGGCCGCGTGATGATTGACGGCATCAACGTCCTTGATGACCCCCTCGCGGTCAAGAGCCGTATCGGCTACCTGCCCGAGCAGCCTCCCCTTTATCTCGATATGACGGTTGAGGAATACCTCATCTTTGTATACAATCTCAAGGGCTGTACCATGAACCGCACCAAGCACCTGGAGGAAATCTGCGAGGTTGTCAAGCTGACTGACGTATACAAGCGCCTGATTCGCAATCTCTCCAAGGGCTTCCGCCAGCGTGTCGGTATTGCGCAGGCACTGATTGGCAATCCCCCCGTTGTCATCTTTGACGAGCCGACTGTCGGTCTGGACCCCAAGCAGATTATTGAAATCCGCAATCTGATTCGCACCCTGGGACGCGACCACACCGTTATTCTCTCCACGCACATTCTGCAGGAGGTACAGGCTGTCTGTGACCGTATTGTCATTATCAACAAGGGTAAAATTGTTGCGGACGAGCTGACCGAAAACATCAACCGCATCGCGGCAAACAGTTTCCGCTATCAGGCCACCATCTGCGGCCCGCAGAAGGAGGTGCTCGCCATGCTGCGTGCGCGCGCAGATGTCACCTATGCAGAGGTGCTTTCCGCACGCGACGGCGATGCATATATTTACCACATCGAAAGCACCAAGGGAGTGGATATCCGCAAATCGCTCTTCTTCGCACTCTCGGCAAAGGGCTGGGCACTCATCGGTCTGGAGATGCTCGGTATGAGCCTTGAGGACATCTTTATCTCGGTTGTCGACAAAACCGACGAAGCCGCGACAGGCAAAAAGACCGTCAAGGGAAAGCGCACACGCGGCCAGTCCCCCGAGCGTGACCTTGCACAGTCGATTCTCGACGCCACTGCAGAAAAGCAGAAAAGCATCGCCCCTTATGAGGGTGAGGAATAACACCGTCCACGGAAAGGAGCGTTGGCACACGCCAACCGTTTGATTCATGTTCGCTATTTTCAAAAAGGAGCTGCGCGGCTATTTCACAACACCTGTGGGATTTGTCTTTGTGGGCATTTTCCTTGCCGCCGCCTCGCTGATTTGCGCCTTCACCACCATTCAGCAGGCCAGCTATAACACCTCCACTTATTTTCAGTACCTGATTTTCACCTTTATCGTTCTCATTCCCCTGCTGACGATGCGCACCTTTGCAGAGGAGCGCAAAACCAGAACCGAGCAGCTGCTCCTGACCTCGCCCGTGTCATTGACGGGTATGGTGCTGGGCAAATTCTTTGCCGCATACACCCTCTTTGCCTCAAGCGTGCTTGTTTCCTGCATCAATCTTTTCCCGCTGCTTGCCTTCTCGATTTCCGAGAGCAGCGCCACCACCGCCGATACACACATCGGCCCTGTGGGCGGTCAGGTTGTGGGGTGCTTGCTGGGCGTGCTCCTCATCGGCGCCGCCTTCATCGCAATCGGCATCTTTATCTCCTCGCTGACCGAAAGCCAGCTCTCTGCCGCCGTGGTAACCATTGCCACCCTTGGCGTTATGGTGCTGATTGGTATTGTATCCTCTGCCATCAATTCCGCCCCCGTGCGCGCGGTGCTGGATTGGATTTCGGTGCTTAACCGCTACGACAATTTTGCGTTCGGCCTGTTTGATTTCTCAGCACTGCTTTATTACGTGTCTATCGCAGGTGTATTTGTATTTCTCACGGTGCGTATTTATGACAAGCGCCGTTGGGGTTAAGGAGGTGCCACAATGAAGCTTTTACACACCAAAAAGTTCCGTCACGGCAGCCTTTCCCTCGCATTGACCGTCGTGATTATTGCCGCCGTGATTCTCATCAACGCCATTTTCACGGCGCTCACCGAAAAATACCTTTGGTATATTGATATGACCCCCGAGCCCCGCTTCACCCTCTCCGATGAGGCAAAGGGATTCCTCGACCAGATGAATACCGATAAAGAGGTGCGCATCATTCTCTGCGATGAGCGCTACGCCTGGGAGGCTGACTCCCTGATGCTGGAGGTCTTCAAAACCGCCAAAGATATTGAAGGTCACTGCAAAAATGTCAAGGTAGAGTATGTGGATATTTACACCAACCCCTCTGCTGTCAATCCCTACCTCGAGAAATCAGGCAAGGCAATCACCTCGCAGAGCGTGATTGTTGTCTGCGGCGATTCCTCCCGCGTTTACGACCTTGAAAACTTCTTTACCGTTGACCAGGACGGCTACGTCATCGGCTACAACGGTGAGCAAACCATGGTATCGGGCATTCTCTCTGTTTCTCAGGTTAGCGCGCCCGTTGCCTGCCTTGTCACAAACCACGGCGAGAAGTACAGCGACTCCTTCGCGACCCTGCTTGCACAGATTGGCTTTGACGTGCAGCTCATCGACCTCTCTGCAAAGCCTCTGCCCGAAAACTGCCGTCTGTTGGTTATCTGTGACCCGCAGCGCGATTTTGAAGAAAAGAACAGCCTCACCGAGGTAACCGAAATCAGCAAAATTGAAAACTTCCTCTCAGAGAACAAATCGATGATGGTGCTCTTTGATAAGGACACGCCCAAGCTGCATAATCTTGAGCAATTCCTTGCCGAGTGGGGCATTGAAATTTCCCGCACCGATGACGGAGAAGACACCGCCACCTGGATTCAGGACCTGAAATCCTCACTCACGGTGAACGGCTATACCAACAAGGCGGAATACGCCCCCGGCGAGAACACCGGCACGGCAATCACCAAGCCGCTGCGCCAGAGCTCCTCTTGGCCGACCGTCTGTTTCCCCAACACGACCGCGCTGCGCTTCGCCTCGGATTTCTCGCAAAAAACCTATGAGGATTTCACTGCCGCACGAAACAAAAGCGGCAACACCAACGTTTATAACGTCTTTGTTTCCTCCAAAACCGCCAAGGCATTTGCAAACGGTGAGGAGGTTGGAGAGGCAAGCGATGATAACCGCTACTCCTATATGATGCTCTCCTGCCGTTCCACACCGAACAGTGTAACAGGCAGCGTGGCACACGCCTTTATCCTGGCGACCGCCTCCACCGACTTTGTTTCCGACCTCGCACTCGGCGACCAGTACGGCAACCACTCGGTTCTTGCCTATGCATGCAACACCATGGGCAGCCTGGTCGTTCCCGTTACGCTTGATTGCAAATACTACGCAAGCATGGAGATTACCTCCATTACCGCCTCCGCCGCCAATCAATACACCATTATCCTCACCGTAGTGCCTGCCTCGATTGTCTTTATTGCCGGCATCTATGTTATGATAAGGAGAAAGCACGCATGAACGCACCCATAAAAAACACGTCGATTCTGCGTGCCAAAACAGCACTCGGGAAAAAGCGCCGCGCGCTGCTCATTTCCCTGATAATCGTGCTGTTGCTCGGCGTTGCACTTGGACTGACCCTCTTTTTCACGTCACGTACACCCTTTTATGACCCGACCGACGGCACCAAATACATTGTTGCCAAGAAGGACGGCGTGTACGTGCTGAAAACAAAGAAGGGAGACCTCGTCACCGACAGAACCGCAGAGGGCAACTATATCACCGAGGCGGGCACGCTGGTTTATGTCAACGAAAAGGACGGCACCTTCAGCACGGTTGCTGCCGTTCTGAAGGAGAGCCAGGGCGAGGACTATCAGTTTGACGGCCTCAGCCTCAGCTATGAGCTGCTCCTTTACCCGTACGCCGAGCGCGCAAATATTTCCTCTATCACCGTTGTCAATGGAAACGGCAGCTTTGCTTTTGTGGCAAAGAACGTGAGAAACGAGGAAACCAAGGAGGACGAGCGCCACTTTTTGATTGAGGAGCGCGCCGACCTTTCGGTGGACCAGTCGATTCTGTTTGCCAACCTCGTAACCATTACGGGTAAGGCACGCACGATGCTCCGCCTGGACACAAACAAGGTAAAAGAAAAAACCTATGCCGAATACGGTCTGCCCGAAAACACTGCCGACGCAACCACCTATTTTGAAATCCAGGTCGACCACGACAAGAACGAAAGCACCCCCGACATCACGCACAAGGTCATCATCGGTGACCAGGTACCCTCCCGTGACGGTTATTTTGTCCGTTATGAGGGACGCGAATCGGTATACGTGCTCAAGGAAATCGGCCAGAGCGATTACAGCCGCACCATTAAGGAAACGCTGCTTGGCAAGGTAGAGGACTATGTCACCGCACCCACGGCAAGCCCAAATATGACCTCGGAAAACTACTATGACGTCACCGATTTCAAGATTTTTGACGGTGCTGCAACCGAACCCCGCGTGCACTTCTCCTACCGCGGCTCGATTGATATGCGTCAGGACACCTATTACGCCACCATTCCTTACGAAGCGAAGGGCGAGCTTGCAGCCTACGCCATTGACGATAACCGCGTGGACGAGGCACTGCGCACCCTCTATACCTGGGCCCCCGATTCTGTGGTAAAGCTGGGCACGGCTGCCAATATGGGCGATAATCTGGACGAATGGTTAAAGGAATTCAAATTGAATAAAGGTGCCTATGCCTACCGCCTCTCCTTTGTCCTGAATATCAGCCGCACCTATAACGAAAAATCAGGCGAAGATGAAATTGACGAAAAGGACCAGGAGCGTCACGAAATTTTTGTCAGCCCCAAGCAGCAGGACAAGGACGGCAATTATTTCTACTACGTCTACAACCTCTGCTTGCTTTACGATGCGGAAAAGGGCGCCTTCGAAAAACCTGCCGACGGCTACAATATGGTCGTCCGCATGGACCCCGCGCAGCTCAGCTTCCTTTTCTACAACAAGGGAGACTGGACCACGCCCAATCTCTTTACGGGCAGTATCTCCTATATCACCGAGGTTGGCATTCAGATTGCCCCCGGCTTTGTCGCAAAGCACCCCGGCGGCTACAAGGAGACCTTCTATCTTGACAACTCCGAAACCCTCAAGGACCTTTCCGAAAGCCACGACTCCACCACGCTGCTGACCACCGACAAGCTGATTGTACGCGACAGCCGTGCAAAGGCGCTTAACACCATGCAATTCAAGTATTTCTACAAGTCCCTGCTGGCTACCCACACCGCGGGCTATGCCTCTCTCTCCGACGCGCAAAAGCAAGCCTTTATTGCATCGGGCAAGGACGGTGCTGCGCTCTCAATTACCGTGAAATTTGCATTGCGTAAATGGGACGAAGCAGTCAGACAGTATGTGCTGACGGGTGAGACCTTCTCCTACACCTATTGCTTCTATGAGGACCCTGCCAACGCGCGTCAATTCTTTACAACCATTACACTGGTGAAGGGTAACGAGACAACAACGGTAGGCGATTTCTATACCATTTCCACCCGTGTGAAAAAGGTAATGAATGACGCAATGAAGCTTTACGACACCCCCGAAACAAACCCCATTGATGCCGATGCATTGAATTAAAAAAAGAAAACCGCTTTACTTATCCTTACGGATAAAATAAAGCGGTTTTTCTATTCCATTATGCATTTGTGCGTTGCTCTGCGGCAAACACATCTGCCTTACATGACGCTTTCGGCGTAGCGCACCGCCGCCATTGCATCACAAGCATAGTAATCTGCGCCTATCATCTGCGCATATTCAGCGGTCAGGACCGCGCCGCCCACCATCACGCGGCACCACGGTGCTTTTTCGCGGAGCAGCGAGATTGTTTTTTCCATGGCAGGCACGGTTGTCGTCATCAATGCGCTGAGCGCAACCAACGGTGCGCGCAGAGATACTGCGCATTCTGCAATTGCCTCGGGTGATACGTCGCGCCCAAGGTCATGCACGTCAAATCCGTAATTCTGCAGCAACAGCTTGACAATATTTTTACCGATATCGTGGATATCCCCCGCAACGGTAGCGAGAACAACACTGCCGCGTGTGGCACCCGTTCCTTCACCGAGGGCTTGCTTGATGCGCTCAAAAGCAGCCTTGGCGGCCTCAGCACTCATCAAAAGCTGGGGCAGATACACGCTCCCCTTTTCAAAGCCAACACCGACGGCGTTCAATGCGGGAATCACCTCATTTTCCACAACCGCAAGCGGCGGCATGACGTGTAGCAGCTCATCGGCAGCGCGCGCTGCGCGGGCTACCAAGCCCTTGGCAATTGCAGATTGCAACGGGCCTTGAAAAGAGGTTTCCACCGCTGCTACATGGGTGTTTTTCACACCCGTATCGGCAGATTCGGTCGGCAAAGCCGTTGCAAAGCCGATATATGCGGCGCAGCTCTTATCAAGACCTGCCAGCGCACGGTAGGCGTGATAGGTTTTCATCATCGGGGTGGAATAGGGATTCATAATCGCTGCCGACAATCCGCGACCAAGGGCAAGCGCAAAGAAGGTGCTTGTCACCGTATCACGCATCGGCAAACCGAAGGAAACATTGGAAACGCCGAGCGAGGTATGCACACAAAGCTCCTGTCTGATGCTTGCCACCGCCGCAAGAGTTTCACGCGCGGCATTATCATCGGCGCTGATTGTCAGCGCCAGCGGGTCAATCACAATATCCTTTTTGGAAATCCCGTATTTTGCAGCCTCTGCAATAATGCGTTTCGCAATCTCCACACGTGCGGCAGCCGTCGCGGGAATGCCGTTCTCATCAAGTGTCAATGCCACCACAACTCCGCCGTATTTTTTGACAAGCGGAAAAATGGCAGCCATACTTTCCGCCTTGCCGTTGACCGAATTAATCATCGCTTTACCGTTATAACGGCGAAGTGCTTGCTCCATTGCAACAGCATCAGCGGTATCAATCTGCAAGGGCAGCGCCGTCACTGCTTGCAAGGTGCTGACAGTGCGCATAAGCATGGCAGGCTCATCAATATCGGGCAAGCCGACGTTGACATCAAGAATCTGTGCGCCCTGCTCCTCCTGCCCCAAGGCTTCCGCAAGAATATAATCCATATCATTCGCGCGCAGTGCTTCCTTCAGGCGCTTTTTGCCCGTGGGATTGATGCGCTCGCCAATCAGAATGGGCGCATTGGCAAAGTTGACTGCGTGTGTGTAAGATGATACGCAGGTAATGCCCTTGTCAGTAACAGGCAGTGGCTTCTTACCCTGTAAAGCAGCTGCAAGCGCCGCAATATACGCAGGAGTTGTGCCGCAGCAGCCTCCCACGGCGCGCACGCCGAGAGAAACCAATCTTGCCACCTCGCAGGCAAATGCATCGGGAGCAATATCGTATACCGTCTTGCTCTCTTTTACCTGCGGCAGCCCTGCGTTGGGCTTCAGAATGACAGGAACAGAGGCAAGAGAGAGGAACTGCTCTACCACGGGTGCGAGTGCGGTGGGCCCAAGCGAGCAGTTGACACCAATCGCATCGGCACCAAGTCCCTCAAAAAGCGCCACAACCGCGGCAGGGTCAGCACCCGTCATCAGCTTGCCGTCGGCACCGAAGGCACAGGAGGCAAACACAGGCAGCGTGCTTTGCTCCTTGGCGGCAAGCAGTGCCGCCTTTGCCTCGTAGGTATCATTCATGGTTTCAATAAAAATCAAATCCGCGCCGTATTTCACACCAAGCGCAACCGTTTGGGCATAGATATTGACAGCGTCCTCAAAATCAAGGTCACCCAAAGGGGCGAGAAGCTTGCCTGTGGGACCGATATCAAGCGCCACAAAGTGCTCACCCTCAAGCCCCTCAGCCGCCCTTCTGGCGCAGGCAATCGCCGCCGCCACAATTTCCTCCAGGCGCTCCTTTGTATATTTTAACACATTCGCGCCAAAGGTGTTGGCACAAACAACCCTGCTACCCGCCTCAAAATAAGCGCGATGAACGGCGATGACGTCATCGGGGTGTGTGAGGCACCACTCCTCAGGCAGCTCTCCCACCCCAAGGCCGCGCGCCTGCAGCAGTGTGCCCATGCCGCCGTCGAGCAGCAGAATATTATCCTTAAAAAAATCCAAAACAGTCATACTTGCTCCTTTTTGATGCCGACGATGGCAGTCACGGACTTTGAGGGAACCATTAAAAGTGAATCGGTTGTTGATACACCAATTAATCTTGCGGGATTGAGTGCGCGAAAAATATCCCCCTGAACGGTGAGAGATAAATCCCCATAACCGGGGCTGAAGCGCGGGCAAAGGGATATACCCTGCTCTGCCCGAAGCAGGTCAAGAAATGCATCGCAAAGCGCCTCTATACGCTCTGCACCAATTGCTTGATGCAAAAGCGCCTTGGTGGGCGCCACCCTGCCGTAGCGTGCAATCATACGGTCAGGCAGGGGGCCGACGGTTGCCACGAAGGTGAGTGCGCGGTCACAGCCCGAAAGACAACGAGCAAGGTCGGCAGAATCGACCTGCATATAGCCGAAATCAACACCCGTGTCGGTCATTTTCACCCCATGCTCCAAAAAGCACACACGATAGCAAAGACCGTGGGCCACCTCGGCAAGGCAGCTGTCAAGCAGCGCCGACAGACCGTCATCAGGCGTGCCGCGCATGCCCGCATAACGCAAAATCTCCGAAAGATTCAGGGGCGGTGCCCCAAGCTCTCTGACAAAAACCCCCTGCATCAGCTGAGAATATCCGAAAGATTGGCGAGAATGGCGGCGGCGACGTCAGGCTTATTCATGGAATAAACATGTACATTTTTCACACCGTTTGCGAACAAATCAATAATCTGGTCGGTTGCATACGCGATACCTGCCTGCTTCATCGCGGCGGGCGTATCCCCGAACTTATCCACCAGTGCCTTAAAGCGCTGCGGCATGAGCGACCCTGACAGCTTGATTGCACGCGCCACCTGGTTGCCGTTGGTAATCGGCATCACACCCGGCACAACGGGTACTACAATGCCCGCCTCACGAATCTTATAGAGAAAATTATAGAACAGATTATTGTCAAAAAACATCTGCGTGGTCAGGAAATCACACCCCGCATCCACCTTTTCCTTCAGATGCTTGATATCCTCACGCTGATTGATGCTTTCGGGGTGCACCTCGGGATAGCAGGCGCCACCGATGCAAAAGCCCTCACTTTTCAGCTCGCGCACAAGGTCGATGGCATAGCGATAGGGCCAGCTTGTGCGGTCTGCGCCCACCAACTCCTCGGGCAAATCGCCACGCAGCGCCATGACGTTTTCAATGCCCGCCGCGCGCATTTTGAGAATTTTTTCTCTGACCGTTTCGCGGGTAGAGGAAACGCAGGTCAGGTGTGCAAGCGTGGGAACGCCGTAGCGCTCCTTAATATTTTTCGCAATATCCAGCGTATAACGGCTTGTCCCACCGCCAGCGCCGTAGGTCACACTCATAAACGCAGGGCGCAGTGCCGCAATCTCCTCGGTTGCTGTGCGCACGCTCTCAAAATTCATATCTGTTTTCGGCGGAAAGACCTCAAAGGAGAGCGACAGCCCCTCTCTCCCAAGCAATGCGGACAATTTCATAAAAAGCCTCCGTTTTAACCGACTAACCGCACGCAAAGCATTGCTACGGTCCATATTACTCATTATAGCACGCGTCAAAATTTTTTTCAAGGAATACCACATAATTTGCCACAAAAAGCCATACGTTTCCCTACCTTACCGACCGAAATGCCGCCAAATATTGTTTTTTGCGTTTTTTTCTTGTATTTTTTTGTCGTATATGATAAAATATGATAGATTTAGTTCTCCAACACATAGATTTTACTGACTGCATACTCTCTTTTACACGGAGGTTTTTATGGAAAAGTTTATCATTCTGCCCGATGTTACCTGCGATCTCTCGCCCGAAATGCGGGCGCAATTCGGTCTTGTTGACTACGTGCGCGGCTGGGTGCACATCAACGACAAGCCCCTGCAGACCACACTTGACTGGGAAAACATCTCAAGAGAAGAATTTTACAAAACCTTGGCGGACAAGAAAAGCGCCGTCAGCTCAGCTGCTGCCAGCCCTGAGGAATATTATCAGATATTCCGCCGCTATATGGAGGAGGGCTATGACATCATCAGTATGTCTATTTCCTCTAAAATCAGCGTAACCTTTAACACCGCCGCTGCCGCCGCCGCACGCGTGGCCGCAGAGTTCCCCGAGCGCCGCATTTACGCCTTTGATTCGCTGCGTATGTCGGGCTCCTTCGGTCTGCTTGTCGCCTATGCACTCGAGCTGCAAAAGGAAGGCAAGAGCTTTGACGAGGTTGTCGCCTGGCTTGAGGAAAACAAGCACCGTGTGCACCAGATGGGCCCGATTGATGACCTGACCTTTATCGCAAGACGCGGCAAAATTTCCAAGGGCAAGGCCTTTATGGGCAATCTGGTGGGGGTAAAGCCGATGGGCGACTCCAACACCGATGGCTACGTCACCGTGCTTGCCAAGGTAAAGGGCATCAAAAAAGCGCTTGAGGCAACGGTGGCATACCTTGCGCGTATGGCAACCGACCTTGAAAACCAGTATATTTTTATCATGCACAGCGACAGAGAAAAGTACGCCCATGAGCTGAAGGCACTGCTTGCCGAGAAAATCACCTGCAAGGGTATTCTGATTGGTGATGTATTTAGCGGCTGCGGCACCAATATCGGTCCTGGTATGATCAGCACCTATTTCCTGGGCGCCCCCATTTCGGAGGACTGCGTCACCGAAAAGGAAATGCTGACCGAGATTGTCGCAGACCTTTCCAAATAAACGATAAGGATAGAATCTATGCTGAAGCAATTAAACGGTGCCGCCCTGCTTGACCTGCTGAAGGGCGGCATTGACAACATTGAAAAGCATCGCTCCTACTTAAACGAGCTGAACGTATTCCCCGTCCCTGACGGTGATACCGGCACCAATATGCTGATGACGCTCCGTTACGGTATGAACGGTGTAAAAGATGCCGAGGCCTCTGCGGGTGTGCTGGCAAAGCAATTTGCCACCGCCGCCGTCTTTGGCGCACGTGGCAATTCAGGTGTCATTCTCTCGCAGTTCTTCAAGGGCATTGCGGAGGTGCTTGACACCGAAAGCGAGCCTGACACCGCACTCTTTACCCGCGCCCTGTCGACAGGATACCGCCTTGCCTACGGTGCGGTTGCAAAGCCCGTGGAGGGCACCATACTGACAGTTATGCGCGATGCTGCAAGCGTTACCGAGGCGGCAGAACCCTTTGCAGATTTTGATGCACTGGTTGCCGTTTACCTTGAGGAGGCACGTGCCTCGCTTGCCCGCACACCGAGCCTTCTGCCCGTGCTGAAAAAGGCGGGCGTGGTGGACAGCGGCGCATCGGGACTTGTCGCTTTCTTCGAGGGCGTGCAGAAAAGGCTGCGCGGCGAGGAAATTGTCATTGACGAGCCTGCAGCGGCAGAAACTTCTGCGCCCCAAGCCCCAGACCTCTCGCTCGTCAATAAGGATACCGACTTTTCGCTCGGCTACTGCACTGAGGGGCTGATTCAGCTTAAAACAGACGCCGCCAATTTTGATGCGCTCGCATTCGGCAAGGGACTTGAACAGCTGGGCAGCTCGATTGTTGCCTCTCTTGAGGGTGACAAGCTCAAGCTGCACATTCACACCCGCCGCCCCGGTCGTGTGCTTGAATACTGTCAGCAAATTGGCGAAATGCTGACTGTCAAAATTGAAAATATGACCCTCCAACATCTCGGACGCGAAAAATCCACCAAAAAGGCGGAGAAATTTCTGGTTGCCGAGGGTGCGGGCGCAACCACCTTTGCCGTGGTTGCGGTTGCCACCACGGTACAGATGCAGCAGACCTTCCTTGCCATGGGCGCCGATGTGGTGATTCTCGGCGACATCGCCCCCTCCTCCGGTGACTTTATGGAGGCCTTTGCCCTCACCAAGGCAAAGGATATTCTGGTCTTCCCCAACAGTGCAAACTCCATTCTCTCCTCGATGCAGGCAGGTGGTCTTTACCGCGAAGGGCGTGTCACAGTCTTAAACTGCCGTTCGATGGGAGAGTGCTATGCCAGCCTGTCGGTCATGGACTTTGACGGCAGCGCCGATGAAGCGGTATCTGCTGCCAAGAGCACCATTGCGGGCCTTTATGAAATCGGCATTTACCACGCAACGAAGGACGCCACCTACGGCAGCAAGCAGATTGCCAAAAACGCCTTCTTCTCTCTTTCCGACAAAAAAATTCTGCAAATCGGCACCTCCTTGCGCGAGGTCACCCTTGAAACAGTCAAAAAAACCATGGCAGATGCCGACTATAACGTGCTGACAATCTTCTGCGGCAAGGATATGGCAGAGGAATACATCAGCAATCTGATAGAAAAAATCGAAGCATTGGGGCTTGACCTTGAGGTCGCCGCGGTTTACACCGAGGATACACTTTACAGTCTTTCTCTGCTCTTTGAATAACAAGCGAGGTTATTATGAGAAAAATCAAAAGCAAAAAGCTGCTTGCCCTCTACGGCTGCTCCGGCTTGGGCGTCAATATGCTCAATATGATTATGGGCTCCTACCTTTGCAGTGCACTGATGACGGGTGGCTTCGTCAAAAATGTGGAAAGCTGGACCTACTTAAACAAAACGCTGGTTGTAGCAGGACTCTGGGCTGTGCTGCGCTTTATTGCAAAGGCCTTTGACGGCTTGATTGACCTGCCTCTTGCCGCCTTTGCCGACCGCCTGCACACCAAATTCGGTCGCAGAAAAACCGCCATTCTGATTGGTCTGATTCCCACCGTGATTTCCTATTGCCTCTTTATGGTACCCCTCAATGCTGAGGAAAGCTACCTGAATACAATCTGGTTTGGCGCCCTGCTCATCATCTTCTACGCCTGCTACACCTTGACGATGCTGACCTATTACGCCACCTTCTCCGAGATTTGCGAAACAGAGCGCGATGCGATTTTCCTCTCCAATTCAAAATCCATTTGTGACGTGGTGTATATGAGCCTTTCCTTCGCGCTCGTCCCTGTCTTTGTCGCCTGTGGCATCAACATTCGCATCGCGGCACTGGTCTTCCTGCCCCTTGTATTGTCAATGCTGATTCCGATGTTTCTCTTGAAGGAGGACGGCGAAACAGAAGAAGAGGTCGGCGAGCCCCTGACCCTGCGCCGCTCGCTTGTCGTTTCCTGCAAGTCGAAATCCTTTATGTACTGGATGCTGACCATCTCGATTATGACGGTAGGTCTCCAGCTCTTTCTCGGCGGCATCAATGAGCTGTTCTCCTCCACGGGTCTGAATATGACTGTGGTTATGGCCTCCTCCTTCGCCCCCGTACCGCTGACAATCATTGCCTACAACAGAATTGTCAAAAAGAAGGGCTTGGGTGTCGGTTATAAGTTCATTCTGAGCATTTTCTCGCTCGGTATGGTGATTATGCTCCTTTGCTTCCATCTCGCAGATGCCGTCAGCGCAGGCACGCTTGCCCCCATTGTCCTGACCCTGATTGCGGTCTTTGGCGGCATTTTCGTCTCCTTCTCGCTCGGCGCCTTCTTCTCGATTACCTACACCGTTCCCACACATCTTGCCCAGCGCGAGCTCGCGCAAAACGGCAACAGCGTTGCCTCGATGTACTTTGCTGTGCAGGGGCTTTTTGAGGGAATCGCCGCAGGCATCGCCACCGGTCCCATTCTCACCCTGCTCAAGGACAAGAACGTCATCGCCCTGCTGCCCATTATCGTGATTGCTTGCTGCGCGATTGCGTTTGCCATGTCCTTCCGTTTCCCGCAGGAAATCAAGGAAATGGGCAAGGAATCTGTCCTGACGGTCGAAACGGCAGGCAATGATTTATAACATTTTTCGCATCTTCGGCATTGTGCTCGGCTATCCGCTTCAGCTCCTCTTTTTCAAGCGAAAAACCTATTACGAGGACAAAAGGAGCACGCACCTGTACCATGGCGGAAAGCTGATTATTTCCAACCATTTCAACATACTGGACTATGTGATGTCCTGCTTTGTTGTTTTTCCGCGCAAGCTGACTGCCATTGCCTCCGAGATGCCCTTCAAAAGCAGAATTACCCGCTTTGGCATGAAATTCTTTGGCGCCATCGAGGCAAACCGCGAGACCCGCAGCATGAAATTTATGGACGAGGCTGCCGCCGTCATTCGAGGGGGCGGACTGGTGCAGATTTTTCCTGAGGGGCGAAACACCCCCGACGGCAAGATACACGATTTCAAGCAAAGCTATCTCGTGATTGCCCACCGCGCAGGCGCGCCAATTGTGCCAATCGTAACCGACGGCAATTACGGTCTTTTTCGCCGCACGCACGTGATGATTGGGCGCGAAATTGACGTTTCCCCCTTCTTTGCGGAGAAACGCCCCACCCGCGAGGAGCTGCGTGCCGCAAACGAATTTGTACACGCCAAGGTTCTTGCGCTACGCGCAGAGCTGGAAGCAAAAAAACAGAAAAAAGGATAACACCTATGCCTCATTTTGTTTGGTGGATTCTCGGCGGCTTTGCCGCATCGGGAATCATCTTCTGGATTATTTCCTACATTGTCGCGGCAAAGCTGGTCTACAAAAACACCCTGCGCCGCAACACAAGCGACCAATGGAGTCGCGAAATTCCCAGTGACGTTCACCCCGACTCACTCACCATGTACCGCATCGGTCAGGAATGGGCAGACGCAAATGCTGCCGCCTGCACCGACGTACATATCGTGAGGGACGGTCTGAACCTCTACGGCGAATTTTACAATTTTGGCGGCACACGCTGCGCAATGATTCTTTCGGGCCGCACGGAATGTCTCAAATACGGCTACTATTTTGCCATTCCCTATGCCAAGGCGGGCTACAACATTCTGGTGGTTGACCCCCGCGGACACGGCAAAAGCGACGGCACCTTCAACACCGTCGGCTTTGAGGAAAGCAAGGACGCCATCGCCTGGGTACGCCACATCGGGGAAGCCTTCAACCAGACCTCGTTTGTCTTTCACGGCATCTGCATCGGCGCGGCTGCGGGCATACTTGCCCTTACCGCCGAGGATTGCCCCGACTGTATTGATGCGATTGTCACCGAGGGTATGTTCCCCAACTTTGCCGAATCCATGAAAAATCACCTCATCGAGCGTAAAAAGCCCGTACGCGGGCTGCTCGGGCTGATTAATCTGGAGATGAAGCGCCATACCGGCCACAGCATGCGCGTGGGTCCCATCAACGTCATTGATAAGCTTGACAAGCCGCTTTTGATGCTGCACAGCAAGGAAGACCTTTATTCTACACCCGTTTACGCACAAAAGCTATTTAACAAGGCGGGCTCCAAGGAAAAATCCCTCATTTGGTTTGAAAAGGGGCGCCACTCGATGCTCCGCATCACCGATACCGCGCGCTATGACAGCGCTATCACCGAATTTTTGGCAAAGAACTTTGCCACCAAGATTTGATATTAAGGAGGATTACTTATGTTTTGTAAGCATTGTGGCAGCGCTCTGCCCGAAGGCGCATCATTTTGCATGACCTGTGGCAAAAAAACCACCGCTGACGCACCCGAAAAGGATTTTGATTACGTACCCGCCGACACCGGCTTTGATTTTGAAGCAGGCGGCAACACCGCGTATTCTTACGATTTTGCAGCAGCACCCGCGCCCGCACCGCAGCCCATGGACGAGGAGCGCAGCGCACACGGCGGCAGAATCCTCTGCTTTGCCATTCTGGCTCTTGCCCTCTCGCTCTCCTTCTACCTCGCCATTGTCGGCACGGTATTCTACATTCTCGCCAGGGTTCAGCTTGGCAAATACATCGCCAAGTATGGCGAAACCGAGGGGCGCGCCTCGGTTGGCAAGGCGCTCTCGATTGCAGCCCTGCCCGTCAACATTGTAATGATTGTCTGCTTTCTGATTGTGATAATTGCCATCGCGCTCACATTATAATGCCGCATAGAAAAACAGGCGTGAAGGATTCTTCACGCCTGTTTTCGTTTGTTCAGTCGTCACCAAGGAAATCAATATTACCTGTATCGGTATGAATCTCAACAAGACCGCCTGCTGTGGTTGGCACGCGCACACGTCCTGTATCAGTGGTTGCAAAATATTGCTTATCGCTAAGAAGCTTACCCGTCACGTCGCCTGTGTCAGTGGTAATCTTCGCCGTGCCGACATTGGATTCGTCCAGAGAAACATCACCCGTATCGCTCTCAATTTCAAGATGACCGCCAATCAAGCTGTGATCAAGCTCAATATCACCGGTATTGCTCTCCAC
>JAFQMP010000024.1 GCA_017396225.1 Clostridia bacterium
CCGCAGTCCCCGCCCAACCTGTAGGGGGACGTTTGCGACCGCCGCCGGTGGCGGAAAAAGGGAGCAATAAGGAGTGGCAGCCGTCGCAGAGTGCTAGCAAATTTATTTGCGCCGCACGATGCGGTAACGGCAACAGGAAGGCGGTCTCCCCTCCCGAATCCGCGACCGACCGTGGCATAACGCACAAATTTGGCTTGCGTCAAGGCGGGGCGTCGAGGCGCCGCCCCCTACAATCAAAATCTCTGCCAAATCAGGGGCGGGCGGGGCAACCCCGCCCCTACGAAGAAGGCAAAAAATCAACGCACCTGCGGTGAATCAAATCGCTTGTGCAATGAAATCCTGCTTTGTGGGATTTTGGTGGGCAAACATTGATTATCCACCCAAAAAGGAGGGATATTGTACGGCACGCGAGGGAAATTTGTTTCAAAACACCTGCCTTTTGGGCGTGGCAAATCTGCTGACAAAGCTCCTCTCCTTCGTCACGCTGCCGCTGTTTACCGCGTGGCTTGCCCCCGATGCCTTCGGCACGGTTGATGCGCTGGTGACAACCGCGCTCCTGCTGCTCCCCCTTGCCACGCTTGGCGCACCCGAAACAATTTTCCGCTTTCTGGCGGCAGGGGAGCGCCCTTCGGGCGAGGTGCTCTTTGGTGCGCTTTGCCTTTGCCTGGTCGGTGGGAGCGTTACGCTTTTCCTGTTGCCGCTTTTCGGGGGGCTGCTCGGCGGCTATCTTTTGCATCTTGCGGGCTATGTGGCGGCATCGGCTGCCCGCAGCCTTTTTGTTCATATACTGCGCGCCGAGGGGCGGTATACCGCCCTTGCGCTGCAACAGATTTTCTGCGCCCTTCTGACGGTGCTGCTGCAAATCACCTTTTTGCGCGCGGGGCTTGGTGTGCGCGGGTATCTTTTGGGTGTCATCTGCGGTGACGGCGGCACCGCGCTTGTCCTGCTTCTCTTACTTGCGGGGCGGCTATTCCGCGTAAAAATCACCCCCAACCGCGCTACCTTGCGCGAGATGCGCCGTTACGCGCTGCCCTTGGTGCCGACGGCGGCGCTCTGGTGGCTGGCGGCGGCGCTTGACCGTTATGTGCTTTTGCACCGCCATGGTGCGGCGGCGGTGGGGCTTCTGGCTGCTGCCGCCAAGCTTCCGACGCTGTTGGGATTGGCCACGGCGATTTTTCTGGAAGCGTGGCACTTTACCGCCGCCAAGACGGAGAAAGAGGCGCGCGATGCACTTTTCGGGCGGATTTTTCGGTTGCTTTTGCCCTTTGCGCTCTTGGCGGCGACGGGGCTGATGCTTGTCGGCAGACCGCTTTTTTCGCTGCTCTTTGCCGACGACTACGGCATAGCCGTCGTTTATTTGCCCTATCTTGTTCTTGCAGCGCTCTTTTCCGCCCTCGCGCAGTTCCTTGGCAGTGCGTATACCGCCAATATGCGCTCCACCCCTGCGCTGCTTACGGCAGCCCTCGGTGTGGCGGTCAATTTTCTGCTTGCGTTCCTGCTCATTCCGCCCCTCGGCGTGCTTGGTGCGGCGCTTGCCACCCTGGTGGCGCACGCGGCGTTTTTTCTTGTCAGGCTTCTGCACGTGGGGCGCAGATTTGTCCGCCTTCGCCATGCGCTGCTCCTTGCGCTGTCGGTTTCCGTGCTCCTTGCCGCAGCAATTCTTGCGCAGCAAGCCCCTTGGCAGGCAGTTGCTCTTGCGTTGCTTGCTCCCTTGCCGTTTTTGCCACTGCTGTGGCAGGGAATACGCTTTTTTCTTCACCGCGTGGGTGTGTTTTTCCTTTCCTTCAAAAAACATCAATAATATGTAGAATATAACTTGACAATTGTCGAAATTTGCATTATAATAGGCGTGATAGAGGTGCAAAATGCATCAGTACCGCGGGCCTCGGCACGGAAATGCCGCGCGGGAAAGGGAATTTTGCCGAAATGCCTGCGTGTTTCCGTGCGCAGCCGTTGGGACGTGGGGAAAATATCTCCCGTACTGTCACATTTTGTGGCGTGCTATCGCGTAAGCCTGACTTATGCCGTGGCATTTGCCGCGGCTTTTATTTTTGTTATCTGAAAAATTTACATACAAAGGAGTTATCATGAAAAAAAGACAGATTATCAATCTCTGTGTCCTCGTGCTGGCAGTTGTTGCCATCGTGGTGCTTGCCATTACGATGCGTACCGCGCCTGAGGGTGCAGACACCCCCTACTACGCGACCTTTATGTCGCTCGTGCCCCCGATGATTGCAATCGGCCTCGCACTTGTCACCAAGGAGGTCTTCAGCTCGCTCTTTGTCGGCGTGCTGGCAGGTGCGCTTTTTGCCGCAGATTTCAAGCCCGTTGCCACGCTTGATATCGTGGTGGGTGACGGCCTCGTTTCCGCTGTGGCGGATACCGCAGGTATTTTTGCCTTCCTCGTCATTCTCGGCGCCATTGTTGTGCTGCTCAATAAGGCAGGCGGCTCCAAGGCATTCGGTAAGTGGGCGGAAACCCACGTCAAAACCCGTGTGGGTGCGCTGCTTGCCACCTTCGCGCTCGGCGTGATGATTTTCGTTGACGACTATTTCAACTGCCTCACGGTCGGCAGCGTGATGCGCCCTGTTTGTGACACGCACAAGGTGTCCCGCTCCAAGCTGGCGTATATGATTGACGCAACAGCCGCCCCCGTTTGTATGATTGCTCCTGTATCCTCTTGGGCAGCTGCCGTTTCCGAGCACGTTGCCGACGGCGAGGGTCTGAAATACTTCATCAAGGCAATTCCTTATAATTTCTACTCGCTTCTGACCATTGTGTTCGTTATCGCCATCACGCTGATGAGCTTTGATTACGGCAAGATGTCGGGCGTTGAGTTCAAGGCACTGAACGGCGACCTTGGCAGCATCGACGGTGCAGAGGGGGAGGACGCACCTGCAGAGGCAGGCCGCGCCCGTGTATACGACCTCATCGTTCCCATCGCAGTTCTGATTGTTTCCTGTGTGGTTGCCCTGATGTATGTCGGCGGCTTCTTTACGGCAGGGGATTACCAATGGAAGCTGATTGACGCCTTCGGCAATACCGATGCGACCGTCGGTCTGCCCCTCGGCTCTCTCGTGGCGCTGATTATCACCATGGGTTACTTTATGGCGCGCCGCCTGATTTCCTTCAAGGAGTCTATGGAGGCGCTGCCCAAGGGCTTTGCCGCTATGGTACCCGCTATTCTGATTCTCACCCTTGCAACCGCACTCAAGAACACCACGCGTCTGCTTGGCTCTGATATTTTTGTTGAGAATCTGCTTGCCGATGCAGGTGCGCTCAAGCTCTTCCTTCCTGCGATTATTTTCGTCATCGCTTGCTTCCTTGCATTTGCTACCGGTACCTCTTGGGGCACGTTCGGTATTCTCATTCCCATCGTTTCCGCTGCCTTTGGCGGTCTGGGCTCCGAGATTGCCGTTATCGGTATGTCCGCCTGCCTGGCAGGTGCGGTCTGCGGCGACCACTGCTCCCCCATTTCCGATACCACCATTATGGCGTCGGCAGGCGCACAGTGCAACCACGTGGAGCACGTTTCCACCCAGCTGCCCTACGCCCTCACCGTTGCAGGCGTGTCCTTCGTCTGCTACATTCTTGCAGGTGTGCTCCAGAGCGTTGGTCTTTACTGGTGGGTATCGCTGCCCATCGGCATCGCTTTGATGATTGGTACGCTTTTTGGCATCAGATTCGTGCTTGCGAAGAAGGCTGCTAAGGTTGAGGCGTAAAATTTTCAAAAAAATGCAAAAAAACCCTTGCATTTTACATTCTTTTATGCTATAATACTTGCCGTATGTGCGCAAAGCACAAATTTAAGGGTGGTCCGCTGCCAAGCTCTGCATGAACATCCGGATTTTTAAGGAGGCCAACATGAACAAGATTCAGGCTTTTACAAACGAGCAGTTGAAGACAGAGGTACCCGTGATTCGCATCGGTGACACCGTTCGCATTCACAACAAAATCGTTGAGGGTACCAAGGAGAGAATCCAGCTTTTCGAGGGCACCGTGATTGCAAAGCACGGTGGCGGCATCTCCGAGACCTTTACCGTAAGACGTGTTACCTACGGTGTAGGCGTAGAGAAGACCTTCCCCCTTCATTCTCCCAACGTTGCCAAGGTTGACGTTGTCCGCGTCGGTAAGGTTCGCCGTGCGAAGCTTTACTACCTGCGTGACCGCAAGGGCAAGGCATCTAAGGTTAAGGAAAAGATTTAATCTCTCAAGAGATTGGGCGACCTGCTATGCAGGCCGCCCTTTCTGTTTGCATTGCCTCTTTCCGAATCCGCGCCAACCTGTAGGGGGACGTTTGCGACCGCCGCCGGTGGCGGAAAAAGGGAGCAATAAGGACGTGGCTTGTCCTCGGCTACGCCGAGCACTGCAAGTTTGCCTTGGGCAAACATTGCGCGCCGTCGCAGAGTGCTAGCAAATTTATTTGCGCCGCACGATGCGGTAACGGCAACAGGAAGGCGGTCTCCCCTCCCGAATCCGCGACCGACCGCGGAGCAGCGCACAAAATTTCAAAAAATTTCCGCTTACCCTTGTAATATTGGTTAAAATATGTTAAAATATCTTTATATAATGCAAAAGTATTGCCGAGGGGAGGGGAACCGATTTGCCGCTGCGTGCACTCCATAAAAAAACAATGCAAACGCTGGGTGCGCCCCACACGCTGCCAACCCTTACGGTAACGCTGCTTTTTTGCCTGCTTTCGGGCACGGCTGCGCTGCTTTTCTGTAAATTTACACAATTGCTGGCGCTCCTCTTTTTGTCAAGCGGCGAGGCAGAGCTGTTGCGCTTTACGCTCAGGCCCATCTTGGCGGTGCTGCTTGCCGTCCTGCTGGTGATGCCCTTGTGGCTGGGTCGCTTGCGCATGGCGGGCCTGCTGCTTGCCGAGGAAAAGCCCCTGTACCGTGAGTGCTTTTACTATTTCAAGCGCCCCGCGCGCTATGCCCGCGCCGTAGGCACCTCGGCTGTCATCGCGTTTTTTGCCATTCTGTTTGGCTTTGGCGTATTTGGGGTTTTTGCAGGTGCGGTGCTCCTCTATCGCGCGGTGCTGCTGGTCTATCTGCCGCGTGTGGCGTTTTTGCTCTTTTTTGTCGCGTTGCAGCTGGCAATCGCTGCTGCGGCAGGGCTGCTCTATCTCGCGGGCTACCTTCTCCCCTTTGCCGCAATCGCTGTCGGTAACGAGGAAATTTCGGTTGCCGCCGCGCTGGCGCGCGCATTGCGCGTGGGGCGCAGACAAAGCGGAAAAAGCTTCGTGTTTGCCCTGTGGCAGCTTTTGTGGCTCGTCCTTTCGCTGCTCTCTGTTATGGTTTTGTATGTTTTGTGGTATTCCCACTATTTTAATCTGATTTATTTGCGTTATTCCATGACGCTTACGGAGGATTTCCAATGAGTGAAAAGTTTTATCTGACAACGGCGATTGCCTATGCATCGCGCAAGCCCCATTTCGGCAACACCTATGAGGTCATCATGGCAGACTGCATGGCACGCTACAAGCGTATGCAGGGCTTTGACGTCTTTTTCTGCACAGGCACCGATGAGCACGGTCAGAAGATTGAAAACCTTGCTGTTGAGGCGGGAAAGACACCGCAGGCTTACGTGGACGGCGTGGCAGGCGAGATTCGCGGCATCTGGGACAAGATGAACGCCAGCTATGATTACTTTATCCGTACCACCGATGAAGGCCACGTGAGTGCTGTGCAGAAGATTTTCAAGAAATTTTATGAGCAGGGCGATATTTATAAGGGCTATTACGAGGGCTGGTACTGCACCCCCTGCGAGTCCTTCTTTACCGAAACGCAGGTGGTGGACGGCAAGTGCCCCGACTGCGGCAGACCCGTGGAGCAGGCGCGCGAGGAGGCTTATTTCTTCAAGATGAGCAACTACACCGAGCGTTTGCTTGCCTACATCAACGATAACCCCGCATTTATTGAGCCCGAATCCCGCAAAAGGGAGATGCTCAATAACTTTCTGCTTACAGAGGGCGGCTTGCAGGACCTTTGCGTGTCGAGAACCTCGTTTCAGTGGGGTATTCCCGTCACCTTTGACCCCCGTCACGTCACCTATGTGTGGCTTGACGCGCTGACCAACTATATCACTGCCTTGGGCTATGACCCCGACAAGTCCTATGAGGAGCAGTCCGACCACTTCAAAAAGAACTGGCCCTGTGACGTGCACATCATCGGCAAGGATATTCTTCGTTTCCATACGATTTACTGGCCTATCTTCCTCATGGCGCTGGGCTTGCCCCTGCCCAAGAAGGTATTTGGTCACCCCTGGTTCAATGCCGCAGAGGAGAAGAAGGGCGCCGACGCCGCCGAGGTCAAGATGTCCAAGTCGCGCGGCAACGTGATTTACGCGGACGAGCTTGCCGAAACCTTTTCTGTGGACGGCGTGCGCTACTTTGCGCTTGCTGATATGCCCTATGATCAGGACGGCCGCATTTCCTACACCAATGTTGCACTCCGTTACAATACCGACCTTGCCAACAATCTTGGCAATCTTGTCAGCCGCACGCACGCGATGACCAAGAAGTATTTTGACGGCGTGATTCCCGCCGCGACCGCGCCCGAGGCACTTGACGAGGAGCTGAAGGCAGCAGTGGCAACCGCGCGTGCCGCTTACACCGCGCTGATGGACGGCTACCGTATTGCCGATGCCGCTGAGGCGGTCTTTACGATGCTGCGCCGCGCCAATAAGTATATTGATGAAACCATGCCCTGGGCGCTTGCCAAGGACGAGGCAAAGCGCGCTCGTCTTGGCACCGTGCTCTATAACCTGCTTGAAACAATTCGCGTGGGTGCCGTGCTGCTCACGCCCTTCATTCCCGATACTGCCAAGGCAATTTTTGCGCAGATTTCCGCCGATGCCACCGATTTTGCAAGCATCAAGGATTTCGGCGTGCTGAGGTCGGGCGTGGCGCTCGGTGAGGCATATCCGCTTTTCGCCCGCGTGGACGACAAGGTGATTGACGAGATTATCAAGCGCCGCGAGGAGGCTGCTGAGGCCGCCGCAAAGGCTGCCCAGCCTATCGAAAAGCCCGAGGGCTGTGCGCTCATCGGCATTGAGGATTTTATGGGCGTGGAGCTGCGCGTGGCACAGGTCGTGGCTTGCGAGCGCGTGCCCAAGGCAAAGAAGCTCTTAAAGCTGCAGCTTGACCTCGGTTATGAAAAAAGACAGGTCGTGTCGGGCATCGCGAAGTTTTATGAGCCTGAGGCGCTGATTGGCAAGAAGGTCATCGTGGTTGCCAACCTCAAGCCCGCCAAGCTCTGCGGTATTGATTCCGAGGGTATGATTCTCGCCAGCGGCGAGGAAACCGTCCGCGTGGTCTTTCTTGACCCCGATACCCGCCTCGGCGAGCGGATCCGCTGATTTGTAGTCACCCTCACCGTGTCATTCTGAGTGAAGCCCACAGATCTCGCCACGAAACGTGGCGCCTTCGGTTCGACTGCGCCGCACCCCTGTCATTCTGAGCGGAGGGCTTTGCCCGTAGCCGAACTGCGTAGCAGCACCGAGCAAGGCGAGGTGGAATCTGGGGGGCGGCGAAATCGAACCCGTAGGGCACACGCCTATGGCGTGTGGAATCTCGGTGAAGATGCCTTGATGTGACGCACTACGCTGATATTTTCAATTTCCAAGGGGAGCATTTGCTCCCCTTCATTTTACCGCGCAGATTTGAGGTACTTATGAAACACCTATACCGTTTTGTGGGCGGGGGGCTTGCTTACCTGCTTGTGGAAATCATCTGGCGCTACGTGATGGGCCACGGCGAGGCATCGCTGTTAATGGCGCCCATGGGCGGCACCGTTGCTGTGGTGATTTTCCTCTTTGACGATAAAAAATGGTTCCCACTCCTGTCCGCACTGGCAGGGGCGGTCACCACCACGCTGCTTGAACTGCTTGTCGGCTCGATTGCCGTTTTTCA
>JAFQMP010000025.1 GCA_017396225.1 Clostridia bacterium
GCATACAGCCGAGGCAGCAAAGGCCTACCTGCGCGAAAATTATACCGAGCTGAGCCCGCGCTTTGACGTGATTGAGGTTTATCTTGACCGCGCACATCGCCTGCGCGTGGCGCGCATCAACCATATTCGCGACGCCTTTTCAGCAAGCGGGCGCATTCGCCGTTGAAATCAAACAGTATCTACATAAAAGGAGCATTCCACTATGAAATTCCAAAGCACACGCGACCAAAGCGCTGCAAAGTTCTCCGCAGCACAGGTCATCAAGCAGGGTCTTGCCGCTGACGGCGGTCTGTTTGTACCCGAAAGTGTTCCCCAGCTGACCAAGGCTGACATTGAGGCACTTTGCGGCATGGATTACCCTGCCCGCGCCGCCTTTATCCTTGGCAAGTATCTCAGCGATTACACCGCCGATGAGCTGCTCGAGGATTGCCAAAAGGCTTACGCCCCCACCTCCTTTGTGGGTGGTGCCGCCCCCCTTTACGACCTTGGTGACGACACGGAGGTTATGGAGCTCTGGCACGGCCCCACTGCAGCATTCAAGGATATGGCGCTGCAGATTATGCCCCGCCTTCTCTCCCGTGCACTTGTCAAGACAGGCGAAACGCGCACCGCGCTGATTCTCGTTGCCACCTCAGGTGATACAGGCAAGGCTGCACTGGAGGGCTACCGCGACATTGAGCGCATCAAGATTATGGTATTCTATCCCACGGGCGGCGTTTCCACCGTGCAGAAGCTGCAGATGCAGACCCAGCTGGGTGACAACGTGAATGTTACTGCCATTTACGGCAACTTTGACGATGCCCAGACAGGTGTCAAGCGCATCTTCGGCAACGCCGATATTGCGGCAGAGCTTGACAAGAACGGCTATTTCCTCTCCTCTGCCAACTCGATTAACTGGGGCAGACTTGCACCGCAGATTGTCTATTATGTATCCGCTTACTGCGATTTGCTGACCGCAGGCAGGATTGCCTATGGCGACAAGGTGAACGTCACGGTTCCCACCGGCAACTTCGGCAATATTTTTGCCGCCTACCTTGCCAAGCTCATGGGTCTGCCGCTTGACAAGCTGATTTGCGCATCAAACAAGAACAATATTCTCACCGACTTCCTGCGCACGGGCACCTATGACCGCAACCGTGCCTTCCACCTCACGATGTCCCCCTCTATGGACATTCTCATTTCCTCAAATCTTGAGCGCCTGCTCTACTTTGTTGCAGGTCCCGCCAAGACCGCAGATTATATGAAGCAGCTTGCAGAAACGGGTGCTTACACCGTTGATGCCGAAACCAAGGCAAGGATTGACGAGAGCTTTAAGGGGTACTTTGCAGATGAGGCGGACACTGCCGCTACCATTAAACGCACGATGACGGAAAAGAACTACCTGATTGATACCCACACCGCAGTGGCAGTTTCTGCCGCAGCGCAGTATCGCAAGGAAACAGGCGACAGCCGCCCCATGATTGTGGCATCGACCGCAAGCCCCTACAAGTTTGCCGCTGACGTTTACACCTCGCTTTACGGCGAAAAGGCAGAAAGCGACCTTGCCGCACTTGACCTTCTGAGCCAAAAAACAGGCACCGAAATCACCTATCCTCTGCGCGGCATCGGCAGCCGTACCATTCGCTTTGAGGACGTGGTGGACGCCACCGAAATGGCTGATGCCATGTTTGCATACCTGAAGGCATAAACACCTGAAAAAGAAGCCCCGATTGCAAATATGCAATCGGGGCAAAAAGAAAAATTAAAATTAGTCCTTTTTAGGCTTAAACGTAGCGCATACGGTATCGGTGCTGGAGGTTGCAAAGGAAGGACCTACGCTAATCTCCGTAGCCGTACAATAGCAATCGCCCTGGTGGTATTGGCAGTTCTTTACATCACAGCTGATGCCTTTATTGATGTGCTCGTAGCAGCAATCGTTTCTATCCATCATTATCATCTCCTTTCAGGTGATGCTATTAGTATTCCCCCTGTCCCTTGCCTTATGTGCAAATCTAAAAAAGAAAGGAGCCTCTATGTCACTCTTTACAATGGCAGACCTGCATCTCTCGCTTGGCCACGACCACAAGATGGACGTGTTCGGCTCCAGGTGGCAGGGCTATACCGAAAAAATTGAAAAGCGCTGGCGCGCCGTTGTAGGCCCCACGGACACCGTGATTGTCCCCGGCGATATTTCCTGGGCGATAAACCTCACCGAGGCAACCAAGGACTTTGCATTTTTAGATGCACTGCCCGGTAAAAAGCTCCTCGGCAAGGGCAACCACGATTTCTGGTGGGATACCGCTACAAAATGCGGCAAATACTTTGCAGAGCACGGCTTTTCCACCCTTTCCCTGCTTTACAACAACGCGACAGTGGTGGAGGATTTTATCGTCACCGGCACGCGCGGCTGGTTCCTTGAAAAAAATCAGCAAATCACCGTGGGCGAGGTTGATTACGACAAGATTATGAACCGTGAGCTCCTGCGCCTTAAAATCGGACTTGACGCCGCGAAAAAGCTGCAGGAAAACGGACACGCAGGCAAGGAAATTCTTGTGTTTCTGCATTTTCCGCCCGTTTGGGGGGACTTTGTGGCAAAGCCCTTCCTTGATGCACTGCGCGAGGCAGGCGTTAAGCGCGTATTCTTCGGTCACATTCACGGCAACTACGTGACGTCGGGAAGGGTTCTAACCGAAGGGCTGGAAATGCGCCTGATTGCCTCGGATTTTCTGGATTTCACCCCACAACTGATTCGTCCGCTGTCCTGAAACGGCGGTATACCGTCATTTTTCTTTATTATATTGCGCCTGTGCTTTTCTTTTTATATGTTATTTTATAGAAAAGACTTGACAAAACAGGCAAAAATAGATAAAATATACCTTGTGTAAATTTTCAAGCACTTTGGAGGAAACTAACATGAAACTGGTAAAAGCTGAAAAAATCGAGGGCGGCAAGTTCGAGCTCCACATCTCGGTTGACAAGGCAACCTTCGAGGAGGCAGTCACCAAGGCCTTCCAGAAGGAAAGTAAAAAAATCACCGTGCCCGGCTTCCGCAAGGGCAAGGCTCCCCGCGCCATCATCGAGAAGATGTACGGCAAGGGCGTTTTCTATGAAACCGCTATCAACGACCTCATTCCCGGTGTTTACACCGATGCTGTGGCTGAGGCAGGCATCACCCCTGTTGCACAGCCCGATTTTGATGTCGTTTCTCTTGATGACAACGGTCTCGTGCTCTCCGCACAGGTTTACGTTAAGCCCGACGTAGAGATTGCCGATTACTTCGGCATTGCCGCTACCCGCACCGTAGCTCCCGTTGAGGACGCTGAGGTTGAGGCAGAAATCAAGACCGTTCAGGAAAGAAACTCCCGCGAGACCGAGGTCATGGGCCGTGCCGCTGAAATGGGCGACACCGCCGTTATCGACTACGAGGGCTTCTGCGACGGCGTTGCATTCGACGGCGGCAAGGGCGAGGATTACGCCCTGAAGCTTGGCTCCGGCACCTTTATCCCCGGCTTTGAGGAGGGCGTTGTCGGTCACAAGGTTGACGAGGAATTTGATGTTGTTGTCACCTTCCCCGCTGAGTACCACTCTGCTGACCTTGCCGGCAAGGAGGCTACCTTCAAGTGCAAGCTGCACGCACTGACCCGTGTTGAGCTGCCCACCCTTGACGACGATTTTGCTAAGGACGTTTCCGAATTTGACACCTTTGCTGAATACAAGGCTGACCTTGTGGCAAAGATTGAGAAAAGACACGCCGACACCGCTGATGCCGCTGTTACCGAGCAGATTTTCGACGCGCTGATTGAGAAGATGGTTGCAGACATTCCCGCGCCCATGTTTGACGCAGAGGTTGAGAACTTCCTGCGCGACTATGACAGCCGCCTGCGTATGTCCGGTCTTGACCTGAACACCTATATGAAGTATACCGGCATGACCCTTGACAAGCTCCGCGAGGAGTTCCGTCCCCAGGCTGAGCGCCAGGTCAAGGTACGCCTTGCACTTGAAAAGATTGCAGAGCTTGAAGCTGTTGAGGCTACCGCTGAGGAGATTGCTGCTGAGTACGACCGTATGGCTGCTGCTTACAATATGCCTGTTGACCAGATTAAGGCAAGCCTGCCCGAGGACGCTATTGTTGAGGATTTGAAGGTCAAGAAGACCATCGACCTTGTTCGTGAGAAGGCTGTTGTCACCGATGCTGCTCCCAAGAAGGCTGCTGCGAAGAAGACAACCTCTACCGCTGCGAAGAAGACGACCTCTACCACCGCCAAGAAGACCACCTCTACCGGTGCAAAGAAGACGACCACCACGGCAAAGAAGACCACGACCGCTAAGAAGGCCGCTGCTCCTGCCGAGGAGACCGCTGCCGCTGAGGCTCCCACCGAGGCTTAACCAAAGCATACCGCATAGCCGCGACGGTTGTCGCGGCTATGACACTCTATACCGCAAACACGAAAAAAACATCGAAACAAGGAGGATTTTCCCACTATGATGGACTTTTTCCCCAAGAGCGCTCTCGTCCCCATGGTTGTTGAGCAGACCGGTCGCGGCGAGCGCTCCTACGACATTTTCTCAAGACTTCTCAATGACCGCATCATTTTCCTCTCCGATGAGGTCAATGACACCACTGCCTCTCTCGTTGTGGCACAGATGCTTTTCCTGGAGGCACAGGACCCTGACAAGGACATCAGCTTTTATATCAACAGCCCCGGCGGCTCTGTCACCGCAGGTATGGCAATTTACGACACGATGAACTACATCAAGTGCGATGTATCTACCATTTGCATCGGTATGGCGGCATCTATGGGTGCATTCCTGCTCTCCGCAGGTGCGAAGGGCAAGCGCTTTGCCCTCCCCAACAGCGAGATTATGATTCACCAGCCCCTCGGCGGTGCCAAGGGTCAGGCCTCTGACATTAAAATTCAGGCAGACCTGATTCTCCGCACCAGAGACACCCTCAACCGTATCCTTGCCGAGAACACCGGTAAGAGCATTGAGGAGATTGCAAGAGATACCGACCGCGACAAGTTTATGACGGCGGACGAGGCACTTGCCTACGGCCTGGTTGACCAGGTGCTTGCAAAGCGCAAATAATTTCTTGTGAGGTTCACACATGGCAAACAATTCGGGTAGAAACGGCAATATGGGTGGCACGCATCACTGCTCCTTCTGCGGGCGCAGCGGTTATGATGTCATTCACCCCGGAGGCAGCAGGGACGATACCATTCTCATTCCCTCCACCACAGGACTTTTCATCTGCAACAGCTGCATTGAGGCCTGTGTGGATATTCTTGATGAGATTGATATGCCCGCCACAGAGGAGGCGGATTTCACCCTTGATACCCTCCCTCGCCCCATACAAATCAAGGCGGCGCTTGACGCCTATGTCATCGGACAGGACGAGGCAAAAATTGCACTTTCGGTTGCCGTTTACAACCACTATAAGCGTATCCTGCATCAGGAAAAGCAAAAGCCCCTTGGGCGCAAAAAGGGCAAGAGCGAGCCTGCTGCCACCGATGAGATTGAGCTGCAGAAAAGCAACGTGCTCCTGCTTGGCCCCACGGGCGTCGGCAAGACCTATTTGGCGCAAACCCTTGCCAAAACCCTGCACGTTCCCTTCGCCATTGCCGATGCCACCACGCTCACCGAGGCGGGCTACGTCGGTGAGGACGTCGAGAACATTCTGCTGCGTCTCATTCAGGCAGCCGATTACGATATTGAGCTTGCCGAGCGCGGCATCATCTATATTGACGAGATTGACAAAATCGCAAGAAAGAGCGAAAATCGCTCGATTACGCGCGACGTGTCGGGTGAGGGCGTGCAGCAGGCACTTCTGAAAATTCTTGAGGGCACGGTGGCAAACGTTCCCCCGCAGGGCGGTCGCAAGCACCCCAATCAGGAATTTATCCAGATTAACACCAAAAACATTCTCTTTATCTGCGGCGGCGCCTTTGAGGGGCTGGAAGCGCTGATTGAAAAGCGCAAGGGCAACCAGACGGTTGGCTTTGGCGGCGAAATTCTGCGCCGTGCCGAGAAAAAGAAGGCAGGGCTTTACCGCGACGTGCTCCCGCAGGACATTGTCAAGTACGGCCTTATCCCTGAGCTTGTCGGTCGTGTGCCAGTCATTGTTTCGCTTGATGAGCTTGACCGTGATGCACTGGTGCGCATCATCAGGGAGCCTAAAAATTCCCTTGTCCGCCAGTATGAAAAGCTCTTCCAGATGGACGGCGTCAAGCTCTCCTTTGCCGAGGGTGCACTCGAGGCAATTGCCGAGCTGGCATTGGAGCGAAACACCGGTGCGCGCGGTCTCAGGGCCATTATGGAAAGCCTGATGCTGGGGACTATGTTTGAAATCCCCACCAGGAAGGACGTGGCAGAGGTGCAAATCACCCCCGAGAGCGTGCGTGGCACAGGGAAACCGCAGTATATTCTGCTGCGCGATACCGTCCCCGTGTCTGACACCCTTGCTGAAGCAGAATAATCACAAAAACGGCGTGCAAATGCACGCCGTTTTTTGATAAAATCTCGCCGCAAGGTTGATTTTTCCCTGATTCTATGCTACAATATAATATATGTGTGCGCATAAACAAGTTCCGCCGCCCATAAGGTTTGGCGAGGTGATTTTTATGATGCGTACCACAAGGGAGAATGTCAGGCTGCGGCTGTCAATCCGTTTTCTCTGTCTTTTGCTCCTTGGCATGCTTGGCGGATTTTTTGTTTTCGGCCCCGCAAGCGTTGCCCCCACCGATGTCATCGGGCTGCTTGTCTTTTTGCCGATGCCCCTGGCGCTGCTTGCCCCACTGCTTGCCGTACCCAACACCTATCTCTGCACGCTATCCTTGCTGACAGGTGCCTTTCACGGCGCACTGCTCTCACGCAGCGTGCTACTGGTCAGGGCGGGCGAGGCAGGCTTTCTCATTTTCAACGCGGCACTGTTCCTCACGCTTTTTTCCCTTTTGCTCTATGCGCTCTCAGCGATAAAGGCCTGTCATTTTGCGTTTGAACACCCAAAACGGGATATCGCGCTGATTTTTACCCGCGATTTTTTGAAATATCTGACCTCGGCGGTGCTGTTTACAGCACTTTCCGCCTCGGTCTGCTTTTTATGGTCAAGGCTGCTCGAAAAATTGCCGCTTTGACATAGCCCAAATGGGCTAAGGAAGGAACAAAATATGGAAGAAAAAAGAAAACGGCCCTGGAGCTTCCACAAGGAGCGCCCCGACTTAGAGGCTGAGGACGCTACACCGACCCTCGCCTACTTTTTCAAGCTGCTCTGGCGCAAGGCAGGCAAGCTCCTGACCCTTAATCTCATGATGGTGGTGCGCGTGCTCCCGCTTGTGGCTGCCCTGCTGATTTATTTCTTTGGTGCCACCACGCCGACAGTGGGCAACCCTGCCTACACCGCACTCATGGGCACCTATCTCGCCAGCGGCTCGCCTGCGGCAACGGCACTCCTGCCCCTTTACAATCTCCCCCTCAATATGCCGACTCTGACGCCCTGGCGCCTGGTGATTATCATTATCCTGGTGGCATTTACCGTGATTACCTGGGGCTGGCAGCAGGTGGGTGCGACCTACAATCTCCGTAGCCTTGTGCGCGGTGACTCCTGCTTCCTTTGGTCGGATTACTTCTACGCCATTCGCCGCAACCTAAAGCAAGCGCTCATCTTCGGTCTGATTGACGTGCTGGTGACAGTGGTGCTTGTGGCAGACATTGTCTTCCTGCTGCCCCTTGCCGGTCAGTTTGGCATCGGCCTCATGTACGGCTTTATCATCGCACTCGCTATCATCTATTTTGTGATGCGCTTCTACATCTACCCGATGATGATTACCTTTGACCTGTCGATTAAAAAGTTATTCAAAAACGCCCTCATCTTCACGATGCTCGGCATCAAGCGCAACATCGTGGCGCTTATCGGCGTTGTGCTCATCATCGTGCTCAATTTTTTCTCAATTATCTGGGGACTTTCCATTGGCCTCTCGGTCACGCTGATTCTCCCCTTCTTCTACCTCACGGCGCTGATTGGCTTCATCGGCACCTACATGGCGTACCCTGTAATTCAGCGCTATATGATTGACCCCTATACGGCCGCCAAGCCCGCGGACGACAGCGATGACGCTGACGCTACTCCGCAAGCAGACGGCTGACTGTAACAAGCTCATATCCCGACTCCTGCAGCATCGGTATGATTTGCCGAAGCGCTGCGGGGGTCGGACTGTTTTTACCGATAAAATCGTGCATCAGAATAATCGCGCCGTCCTTCACATTTGCCCTGACACCTGAAACGATTGCAGAAATGGGTGTGTGCGCCCAATCGCGCGTATCCACGCTCCACATGACAATGGTATACCCTTCCTTGCCGCAAAGCGCCTTGATTTCCTCGTTAAATACCCCCTCGGGCGGCCTGAACAAGGTCGGCTTACTGCCCGTGTGACGTGAAAGCGCCTCGCTGCACGCGAGAATATCCGAAAGCAGCTCATCTGTCTGCATATTTGCCGTGTGATAGTGGTGGTAGGTGTGATTGCCAATCTCATGCCCCTCGGCAAGCACACGCGACACGAGCTCGGGGTGGTAATCAGCATTACTCCCCACCATAAAGAAGGTCGCCTTCACGCCGTATTCCGCCAGAATATCCAGTATTTGCGGCGTGTACTTGGGGTGCGGACCGTCATCAAAGGTCAGCGCCACCAGACGCTTACCACCGCCCGATGCATACCGATAGACAACCTGTGGTGCTGCCGTTGCCTGTAACGAAAGGATTGAGAGCAAGAAGGCCGCGAGCAGCGCGGCTATCAGCCTTCTCATCGCGCAATACATAGCTCGTCAAGGCTTGCAAAGCGGTACCCCTCCGCACGCAAGCTATCAATCAGTACAGATAAAATCTCCGCATTGGTGGCTGAGGTAGGGTGTAAGAGCACCACGGCACCGTTGTGCATACGCGCACGGAGCAAATCAAGTGCCTTCTTCGGCGACGGCTGCCTTTGATTGTCCCAATCGGCATACGCCACGCTCCAGAATACCGTGCGGTAGCCAAGCGACGCCACGTGGTCAAGCATCTCCAAGGAATACGCCCCCGCAGGCGGACGGAAATAGCTGCTGCAGCTGCCCCCCGCTTCCTCAACAGCCGCGGCAAGCGCTGTAAGCTCCGCCTCTATCTCGGTGCGCGAGGCGCCGCTGAGATTTTTGTGCGAGGCGGTATGGTTGCAAATCAGATGCCCATCACGCGCCATACGACAGATAAGGTCGGCATTTGCAACCGCGAAATGCTTTAAGACAAAGAAGGCGGCCGGCACCTGCTTTTCTGCAAGCACATCAAGCACACGTGCCACGTTTCCGTTCTCATAGCCCGCATCAAAGGTCAGATAAACCACGCGCTCTGCGGCATCATCACCGCGACGCATATCCAGATAATAGGCGCCGTGCGAAAGCGCCTCAGCAAGGTCAGCAGGCGTTTTGGGCTGTTTTCCCCCGACAGATTTGGGGCAATACCAGCTTGCCCCCGCCGCCGATGCGGAAAATACGGCAAGCGAAAGAAAAATTGCCGTCAGCAAGCAAAGAAAAATCCGTTTCAAGATATCACGTCCTTTCCTTTTTAGTGTGGATAGTAAAGACACGATTAGACGGCGAAAAATTTTACAGTAACAGAAAAAAACGGCATCTGCTGTCAGGCAGATGCCGTTTTTCTTTAATGATAAGCATCAAACTCGCGCAGGTGATCCCGCACGTAGCGATAGATGCGCGCCTCAAAGGGACGGCGATTTTTGGTAAAGAAGGGTACCACGCGCGTGCCAAGACGCTCAGGTGCGCATTTCATCTCAAAAATAATATCCGCCATTTCCTTGTCGCCACCCGCCTTGACCGCACGACAGACAAAGGCCACCGTTGCCTTATCGGCAGTGGAAAAAATTTCGGTAATCCTATCGGCAGGCTGCTCGGATAAGTCGTACATCATCTTCAGTGCCACGGGCGTGCGGAATGCGGGACGCGCTGTCAAATCCATTTCAAGTGCCTCAGGAATCCCCTTCCAGAGTGCCAGTGCATTTTCCGCAAAGTCGCTCACATAGTGTGCAAGCGTATCATCAATATAAGGAAAGGTCAGGTCACGCTCGGACAGACAAATTTTCTTGCGGCGGTCAAAGAGAAAATAATTTGTTTCCCCAGTCGTGTTCTTATGTACCAGATAAAGCATCACGCAGCTGACAGCCAGCGCCACACCCGCCATGATGCCAAAGAGCACGGCATAGAAGGGTACCTTTGCCACGCAAGCGAGAATGAAGAAGAAAAGTGCCAGACCCGAGACGCCAAATGCCCAATATTTCATTCCCTTAGAAGAAAACTGTTTTTCTTTCATAATGCGTCCTCTTTTTATATTTTTTGGAGTTTTGCGTAGGTTGCCATTAACTTTTTAGTGCCCTTGGTATCAAAGGCAATCTCATAAAGCCAATCGCCTCCCATTTTCTGCACCGACAGAACCTCGCCCTCGCCAAAGAGCATATGGCGCACGCGGTCCCCCGCTGCCAGCACGGTTGTGGGGACTTGGGGCCCCGTGGCACGCTTGGCTGCAATCGGCTCTCTCGCCGCGCTTGCGGCAGAACGGTAGACACCCCCACCGCTTGCCACACGTCCAAAGCCGCTGACGCCCGCACCGCCATAATGCGGCGCCTCTACCTTCGGCAGCTCCAGAAGCTCCTCAGGAATTTCGGCAAGGAAGCGCGAGGGCGGATTTGCACCTGTACGACCGTAGAGCATACGGCTTTTGGTGTGCAGTATGTAAAGCTCGTTCTTGGCACGCGTGATTGCCACGTAGGCAAGGCGTCTTTCCTCCTCAATTTCCTCGGGGCCTGCCAGAATCGTTTGCAGCCCGGGGAAAATCCCCTCCTCAAAGCCGGGCAGGAATACCTGTGAAAATTCCAAGCCCTTTGCGCTGTGAATGGTCATCAGCACAACGGCATCGGCAGTTTCATCATAGCGGTCAACGTCCGCAACAAGTGCGTTTTCCTCAAGGAATCCTGTGAGGTCAGGCTCGGTGGCGTTATTCATATACTCCACCACGTTGGAGATAAACTCCTGCAGGTTGTCAAGGCGGTCGGCCTCCTCAGGCCCCATATCCTTTATCATCTGGCGGTAGCCTGTGCGGTCAAGCACGGTATCCACAAGCTCATCAAGCGCCATGACGTTTGCGAGCTCGGAAAGCTCCTCAATCAGCGCGGTAAAGCGCTTGAGGGTAGAGGCAGAGCGTGCAAGGGCGGTATAATTCTCTGCCCTTTTCATAATTTCAAACATCGAAACGCCCTCATAGGCGGCAATCTCACCGATAGCGGCAAGCGTTTTATCGCCAAGGCCGCGACGGGGCTCATTGACAATGCGCAGCAGGCGCTCGCGGTCAGCGTGGTTGTTAATCAGCTGCAGATATGCCACCAGGTCACGGATTTCCTTGCGGTCGGCAAAGCGCACACCGCCAAGCATACGGTAAGGCACCGCACTGCGGTTGAAGGCGGTTTCCAGGGCGTTAGACTGCGCATTTGTGCGATAAAGCACAGCAAAATCGCGGTAATGCATGCCCTCACGCGCCACCTTGCCCGCAATAATATCTATGATTTCCCGCGCCTCGGTATTCTGCGTATCGGGATTCAGGACGTGAATTTTCCTGCCGCCCTGACGGCTTGTCCAAAGGGTTTTGCCCTTTCTGCCCTTGTTGTTGGCAATCACAGCATTTGCGGCATCAAGAATACACTGCGTGGAACGATAATTCTGCTCCAGGCGAATGACCTTGGCATCGCTGAACACGCGGTCAAAGTTCAGGATATTGGCAATCGTTGCACCGCGGAACTTATAAATACTCTGGTCATCGTCACCCACAACCATTAAGTTGCGCCAGCCCCCCGACAACAGTGCGGTCAGGCGGAACTGCGCCTCGTTGGTATCCTGATACTCGTCCACCGCCACATAACGGAACTGGCTCTGGTAGCTTTGCAGGATTTCGGGATTATTTTCCAAAAGCTGCACGGTGCGGCAGATAATGTCGTCAAAGTCAAGTGCATTAGAGGCGGCAAGACGTGCCTGATATTTCTCGTAGGCCTGTCCCACCAGCTTCATAATATGGTCGTTGCCAAATTCCAGCAAAAACGCCTCCGGCGTGACCATTCTGTCCTTGGCGCGGCTGATTTTTGAAAGTGCGGTCTTGGCGGACAGAACCTTCTCATCAATATTAAGCTCCTTCAACACCGCCTGCATCGCCTTCTTGCTGTCATCGGTGTCATAGACGGTAAAGCCCTCCGCAAGTCCTGCCGCCTCGGCATAACGGCGCAAAATACGCATACAGACCGCGTGGAAGGTACCCGACCAGATACCCCCTGCAATCTCCTCGTTTTCAGGGAAAGCGGCAGCAAGGCGCGCCTTGATTTCTCCTGCCGCCTTATTGGTAAAGGTAATGGCAAGCAAGCGCCACGGCGGACAGGGGCTGTTCGCAAACTCCGAAAGCAGCACCTCAAGGTCGGTTTTTGGCATCGGCGTATTCACAGCCGTTTCCAGTGCCGTCACGTGTGCGGGGTCAATGTCAAAGGGGACGTAATCACTTAAGTAAGCGTTGCCAAAGCGAATGATATAGGCAATACGGCGCACCAGCACCGTGGTTTTGCCGCTGCCTGCGCCCGCAAGAATCAAAAGCGGCATATTGATATGATAAATTGCCTCTCGCTGTCGGGGATTCAAATCACCGTAATATCGGTCAAAAAGCGCGCGCTTTGCGGCAAGATAGCGTGTTTCAAGCTCGTTCATACTTTACCTTTCAAAAAAACGGGGGCGACAGACCGTCGCCCCCGCAAATCAGGCTACGCTGCGCGTATTACTGATTCTTGTTGCCGACCTGGTTTCTGCCCTGGTTTTGGCTCTTGTTCTTATTCTGATTATTCATAATCTGTTACCTTCTCCTTCAGTTATTGCGGTTTTCCGCCTCCATAGTATACCCGTATTATCAGGATTTATCCTTTGCCTTAAAGAGCAGGCTGGTAATTAATCCAAAGAAAATCGCAGC
>JAFQMP010000026.1 GCA_017396225.1 Clostridia bacterium
CGCCGTTTTTGAGGCACTGCTCCCGCGCAGCTGCGTAATGGCACTTTGTGTAGAGGGCAAGCAATTATCCTCTGAGGAGCTGGCGACCACCCTCTCCGATGTCATGCGTGAGCAGGGCGCGCTCTCCCTTATCATCGGCAGCTCCCACGGTCTTGCACCCCGCGTGAAGGCGCGGGCAGACCACAGACTTTCCGTTTCAAAATTAACCTTCCCCCACCAGATGATGCGCGTGCTGCTTTTAGAAACAATCTACCGCAGCCTGTCCATTTTGCACGGTGCGAAATATCACAAGTAAAAAAAGAACCGCCCCCGTGGGCGGTTCTTTTTTGTCGCGCATGGCACAAGGGTGCGTAGGACAATCCGGCGCGATTATACGGGGATACTCTCCCCACTCATATCCTTGAAGGCATCGTCTGCGGGTGCTTCCTCTGCCGCAGGCTCCTCAATCACGGATTGTGGCTCAAGCAAATGGGAAAGGTCCATTTTCGGCTTTCTTGACAGCTTGACCTCACTGGTCTCCAGGGTATCAAAAAGCACCTTAATGGGGTGAATTTCAATCTCGCTGCCCGCTGCCTGCATCGCCTCGGCAGCCGCCAGGCGCTGGTCACCCTCCTCACCGCAATCATAGGTGAAGAGGATATCCGCCTCACGGGTGGCAAGCGTGTATCTACCGCCCTCATTGACAATCATCTGCGTGAGATACAGCATCTCGTTGAAATGATAGCGTTGATAGCCCAGGCTGACGGTAACCGTGTGTCCCGACAAAAGCGGGGGCTTGCGCGTTTTCTTGGGTGCAATGCTTGCAAGATATTTGACAAAGAGCTTGGCATTTTCCGAGCCTGCTTCCATCATATTCGAGGTGTCGGGTGTGGCGGCCTCGGTCTCAACTGCTGCCTCCGCATTCCCCTTCTTCTTTTTGCCGCCACGGTGGCGCTTTTTCTTGCCCTCACCCTCAGGCTTTTTCCAGGCATAATCGGTCTGGAAGCCCTGCGTGTAGCCACCGCAATCGGGGTACATCTCCAAAAGCTCAGTGATATTCTTGCCGTGGTAAGCACAAATCGCCTTGAGAATCAGCATCGTATTGTAGGCGTCCTCGTCACTACGGTGCAGATTCTCCGCCTCAATACCGCACCAGGATAACAGACTGTCCTCCAAATTTTTTGCGGTATTATTTTCGGGCTGGCGCGCATAAATCTGCTGCACGTCATAAAAACGGTAGGTGTAGGGCTCAAGTCCGTAGCGCTTGCAATCGTCCTGCAGGAAATGCACATCATTGGTAACAGCATAGCCAATCACAATCGTGTCAGGGTCCTCAAACATCTCGCGGAAAAAATCATAAAACTCAGAAAACGGCGGCTTGTCCGCAAAAATTTCACGGGGATATGCCATCATCTTTTTCGCCACGTACCAGTCAAAACGATCGCGGGGATTGATAAGAACATCTTCCTTCTCGCGGATAATGTTAAATTCCTCGTCGGTCACCACGTAACCAAGACTAAAAAGCTTGGCGCAGTTATTGTAGCAATTTGCACATTCAATATCAAAAAACAAATACTTCTTCATTTAACTTCCAATCATTTTATAAAATCCATAAGAAGGCGATCTCGCCGCAAAAACTCCACTTTTATTATATAATACCCCCCTCGGTTTGTCAAGGCAAAAGCGCGAATTGTGACGCGGTAAATTTATGAATACACTTGATTTTAAGAAGGCGATTTGCTATAATAAAAGCGACACCTGATTTACGAGGTAATGCTGATGAAATTTGATGTAAGAGCCGACGCCGCATTTCGTGAAAAACGCCGCAAAATGGGCGAAAATCTTCACTGCAATTCAATTGCTTGCGACTACCGCGCCGTAATTGCAGGCGGTCACAGCGACGACCGCGCCATGCAGGGCGACCTTGCGGGCAGCTGGGGTTGGATTGCCGACCGCGGCTTTCACCTGATGCAGACCGACTTTGTACTTGAATCCCGCCTGTTCCTCGAAGAAACGGGCAGAAGAATGAAAAAGCCATGCTGAAGCGCGTACGAGTTTCGGTAAAAACAAAACAGTGGCAATTGGGCGGCACGATTTTTGATGACGTGACACCGCCGAGCGCTGCACCTGCACGTGTAGAGCCACAGGAAATTGAAATGACTGCAGAGGGCAGCTACCACGACGACGGGCACCGCGTGACTGTCACCTACCGCGAGGGTGAGCTTTCTGGCCTTGGAAATGCCAAAACCACCATCTTTTTTCAAAAAAGCGACCCCCACACCGTCACCATGACGAGGGACGGCGCAGTGCGCACCGCATTGCTTTTTGAAGAAGGCAAACGCCACATCTGCATCTACAAAACGCCGCTGATGCCGTTTGAGGTCGCCGTCAAAACGCGCAGGGTAGAAAACACCCTCTCTGAAAACGGCAAGCTCCGCCTTGATTATACCGTGGAAATCAAGGGCGCAGACCCCGAGCGCACCGAGCTGACCCTCTCGCTCCTGCCCGATATCAGAAAACCGCTTTCTTCATCATAAATGCAAAAATGCCGAGCAATGCTCGGCATTTTTTATTTCACGATTTTCGCAAAAACCGCGTCGGGCGTGTCAACTACGGTAGTGGCACCGGCGCCAAGCAGTATCTCCTTGGTGCGAAAGCCCCAGGAAACAAGAATAGCGTCCACGCCTGCGTTACGGGCGGTCTCTACGTCCACCTCAGAGTCACCGATATACACGGTTTCCGCCGCCGTCACGCCAAGGGCGCGCATCATCAGAAAAACCGCATCAGGTGCAGGCTTTTTGGGTATTCCCTCCGCCTCGCGCTCCCCCGCCACCATATCAAGCAGTCCTGCAAAGTAATCCCTGCAAAGTGCCTGCGTGGCAAAATCCGCCTTATTGGACAAGACCGCGGTCAGCACGCCTGCTGCACGCAGATTGGCAAGCAGCTGAGAAATCCCCGCATACGGGGCGGTTTTTTCGGCACAATGCGCCGTATAATAGGTTTTGAAATCGGCAAGCACGGCATCAACCGTCTGCTCGTCCATGCCCTGCGGCAGCGCGCGTGTAATCAGAAGCCTGATACCGTTGCCGACAAAGCCGCAAACTGCCTCGCGTGTATGCGTGGGATAGCCGTTTTTTACAAGCACGGCGTTGACCGAATCGGCAAGGTCGTCAAGTGTATCCAAAATCGTCCCGTCCAAATCAAAAATTGCTAATTTATACTGTTTTTCCATACCATTACGCCTTCTTTTGCAGCGTGCCCGCCTCAATCTTCTCAATCACATCGGCAATCAAGCCGTCATTACAATCACATAGCACACAGTCTGCCGCCGTCTTGACGTCTTCAATCGCGTTGGCAGGTGCCACAGCAATATCCGCCGCACGCAGCATTTCTATATCGTTTTCAAAGTCGCCACAGGCAATCACGGTAAGATTGTCAATCCCCATAGCACCGCGCAGCTTGTCAATCCCCTTCGCCTTGCTGCAGCCCTTGACCTGCATTTCGAGTAAGCGCGGACCCGTGAGGAAAATATCCAGCCTATCCGAAAAGCGCATCTCTGCCTTGGCTCTCACGCGCGCCAGCACCTCGGGCTCTGCACGGAAAACAATCTTTTGCCAATCATCAAGCGCCCATTCCCCGCAGGGCAAAATCCGCACGTTTTTGTCGGTATAAATCTCCATATCGTGCAGCATAAGGCCGTAAGGGGTTGCCGTGCGCAATGCGGTTTGCAGCGTCGCCACACGGAACGGAATATCCTCACAATCCTCCCTGGCAAAGGCGAGCAGCTCTGCAGCTGTCTCTGCAGGAATACATTCCTCAAAAAGTGCAGCACCCTTACGGAAATCATAAAGATATGCGCCATTTACCAGAATGGCGGGTGCAGTCAGCAGTACCTCCGGCGTGGGAATTGCATCAAGTATCACGTGAGGGCGTCCTGTTGCCACAGTAAAGCTGCCTCCTCCCGCAACAAAGCGGCGGATTGCGTCAAGACTGCGCTCGGGGATACAGCTCTCGCGATTCAAAAGCGTACCGTCCATATCAGACACGATGAGATAACTCGAAAAGTCCATTACTGACATTCCTTTTCTAAAATTTCAAGCAGCTTTGCAAATTCGGCAGGCAGCGGCGCCTTGAAGGTCATACGCTCACCGGTCCGTGGGTGTGTCAGCGAAAGCTCACCTGCAAAAAGCGTTTGACCCGTAATCAGCGCGCGATGTCTTGCCTCAAATTTCGTACCGTCCCCACCGTAAACAGGGTCGCCGAGCAAGGGGTGGCCGAGGGACGCCATATGCACACGAATCTGGTGCGTGCGCCCTGTTTCAAGCTCGCAGCGGATATGTGTCATCTGTCCAAAGCGCGCCAGCACCTCATAATGCGTCACAGCCTCTCTGCCCTCACCCTCACGGCGCATAATCGCCATACGCTTACGGTCAACAGGGTGACGGCCAATGGGCGCGTTTACCGTGCCCTTATCCTCTCTGAAATTACCAATGGCAATCGCCTGATAGACGCGACTGACGGCGTGCACCTTCAGCTGCTCGGAGAGCGCACTATGCGCAACGTCATTTTTGGCAACCACCAGAAGCCCTGCGGTATCCTTATCAATGCGGTGGACAATACCGGGGCGCTCCACACCGCCAATACCCGAAAGAGAGCCCTTGCAGTGATAAAGCAAAGCATTGACGAGCGTACCGCTTTCATTACCCGCGGCGGGGTGTACCACCATACCGACAGGCTTATTGATGACGATGATATCCTCGTCCTCATAAATCACATCAAGCGGAATATCCTCGGGCACTGCCTCTGCGGGAGTCGGGTCAGGCATCGTCAGGGTAATCTCCTCACCGCCCTTCAGGCGGTATTTTTTGTTCGTCTCCCCAAAGGAGAGCGTGACCTGCCCTGAGAGCAGCAGTCTTTCTGCCTGCGCACGGGAGATATCAAATGCCGCGGCAAGATAGCCGTCCAAACGCTCACCACGGTTAGCAGCGTCCACCACGGTTTTACGCACATCAGCCACCTTTTTCCTCTCCCTCCTCGGTCGCAGGCACCGTCTTACCCTTGTTCTTGTAATCAGCCACAATTTCAAGAATCAAATCAAGGAAGACAAGAGCCGCACCGACACAGACAGCTGCATCGGCGATGTTAAAGACCCATACCCAAAAATCAAAGGCGCAGAAATCAATGAAATCCACGACAAAGCCAAGGCGTATGCGGTCTATCATATTGCCAATACCGCCACCCACAATCATAGCAAGCGCAACGCGGGACAGCGGACGTTTATTGAATTTGAAAAGATACACAGCAACAAGGCCGATGCCGATGACAGACGCCACCAGAAAAATCCAACGGTGGTCGGCAAGCAAGCCAAAGGCCATGCCGCGATTTTCCACATAAGTAAAATGCAGCACGTTCTTGATAATCGCCACCTCGCCCTCATAAAGATAGGCAAGCACCAACAGCTTGCTCACCTGGTCAAGGACAAGGACACCGACAATAATTGCCACGGCAAGTATGACTCCAGACATAGTGTTTCCTTTCGTGAAAAGTGCCGCAGCCGTCGGACGGTTGCGGCACTCCTTATTTGAAAATTAAAGACCGAGCACAGCGCGGCAGCGGGGGCAAAGAACACCTTCCTCGCCGTCGTGATAAGCCTTTGTGGTGTAATTCCAGCAACGGTCGCACTTCTCGCCGTCGGCAGCGGCAACCGCAACTGCAATGGGTGCGCCCTCCTCAAGGAAGACCTCGGCAGGAGCAGCGGCATTCACCAGTTCAACCTGCGATACGATGCAGAAGGTGGCAAGCTCACTTTCAAAGGCCTTGAGCATCGCAAAGGTATCCGCATCAGGCGCGTAAACGGTAATCTTGGCATCAAGCGACTTGCCGATGCGCTTTTCTGCGCGTGCCAGCTCCAGTGCCTTCATCACGTGCTCACGCAGCGCGAAGAACGCAGGGTAGGAAGCAAACTCAGGGAACACAAGGCTCTCGTCGTATGCAGGCATCTCGTTGAGGAATACGCTCTTGGTGTTATCGGCAGCCGTGTGAGGCATTGCCTGCCAGATTTCCTCTGCGGTGAAGACAAGCAGCGGTGCCATCAGACGGGTCATCGCGCTGACGATATAGTACATTGCGGTCTGTGCCGAGCGACGCGCAAAAGAGGTTGCGCCCTCTGCATAGACACGGTCCTTGGTGATGTCAATGTAAAGCTTGGAAAGCTCGGTGGTGCAGAAGTCGCTGAGGTCGTGATAAATCACATGGAACTCAAAATCATTATATGCCTCACGTGCATTCTTCACAAGCTCGTTCATGGCAGAAACAATCCACGCATCAATGCCCGTGAGCTCGTTCAGGGGAACAGCATCGGTTTCGGGGTTGAAATCGTAGAGGTCTGCAAGCAGGAAGCGCGCGGTGTTGCGAATCTTGCGGTAGGCGTCGGAGAGCTGCTTGAAGATGTTATCGGAGCAGCGCACGTCCACGCGGTAATCGGCAGATGCCACCCACAGACGGACAAGATCTGCACCGTACTTCTTAATCATATCGAGGGGGTCAACACCGTTGCCGAGCGACTTGTGCATCGCACGACCCTCACCGTCAACAACCCAACCGTGGGTGAGGACGGTCTTGAAGGGAGCCTCAGCCTTACCCGTCGAGCCGACAGCCGTCAGCAGCGAGGACTGGAACCAACCGCGGTACTGGTCAGCGCCCTCCAGATACACATCGGCAGGCCACTCCTCCTCGGCAAGCACACCAAAGTGAGTGGAGCCGGAGTCAAACCAACCGTCAAGGGTATTCTGCTCCTTGACAAAATGCGTCTTGCCGCACTTGGGACAGACAAAGCCTGCGGGAAGCAGCTGGGCAGCCTCCATATCAAACCAGGCATTGGAGCCCTTTGCTGCAAACACATCGGAAACGCTGTTAATGGTTGCCTCATTGCAGATAACCTCGCCGCAATCCTCGCAATAGAATACGGGAATGGGCAGACCCCACTTGCGCTGACGGGAAATGCACCAGTCGGCACGCTCGCGAATCATCTGCACCATGCGCTCGCCGCCCCAAAGAGGCAGCCAACGCACATTTTCACAAGCCTTTACAGCATCGTCCTTAAACGCCTCAACCGAGCAGAACCACTGGGGGGTTGCGCGGAAGATAATGGGGGACTTGCAGCGCCAGCAGTGCGGATACTCGTGCTCGATTTCCTCGCTGGCGAAGAGTGCGCCACTTTCCTTGAGGTCCTCCAGAATCGCCACATTGGATTGGTCATAGCGCATACCTGCAAACTTGCCCGCATCAGCAGTCTGGATACCGCGGTCGTCCACAGGAACAATCACGTCAATGTTATAGCGACGGCAGGTTTGGTAGTCGTCAGCACCAAAGCCGGGGGCGGTGTGTACGCAGCCTGTACCGCTATCCATGGTGACGTAATCGGCGTTCACCAGAACAGACTTGCGATCAAGGAAGGGGTGGTCGGCGGTCATATACTCAAACTCGCTGCCCTTCAGAGTTGCAAGCACCTCGTAATCGGCAACACCGCCTGCCTGCATCGTCTTTTCAAGCAGTGCGTTTGCCACGATATAATTTTCGGCACCGGCCTTCACAACCACATAATCCTCATCAGGGTTAAGGGCAATGGCAAGGTTGCCGGGAAGCGTCCATGTCGTCGTCGTCCAAATGATAACATAGGTATTCGCAAGGTCGCATACGTCCGAAAGCTTACCCTTATCATCGCTCATACGGAACTTGACATAGATAGAGGTGCAGGGGTCAGTCTTATACTCAATCTCAGCCTCTGCAAGCGCCGTTTCGTCCTTGGGGCACCAATATACAGGCTTCATTCCCTTGTAGATATAGCCGCGACGGTACATATCGCCAAACACCCTGACCTCACGTGCCTCAAACTCGGGCGACATTGTGGCGTAAGGATTTGCCCAGTCGCCTGTGATACCCAGGCGCTTGAACTGCTCACGCTGAATATCGATAAAGTTCTGCGCAAAGCCCTCGCAAGCGGAACGGAAGTCGGACACCGACATCTTCTTATGGTCGAGCTTATTTTTCTTGATAATTGCGCTTTCAATCGGCATACCGTGGTTGTCCCAGCCGGGGATATAGGGCACGCGGTAGCCCATCATCACGTGGGATTTGTTGATGAAATCCTTGAGGATTTTGTTCAGGGCGTGTCCCATATGAATGTTGCCGTTGGAGAAGGGCGGGCCGTCGTGCAGAACGAAGAGGGGCTTGCCTGCCGCACCCTCAAGCATGCTGCCGTAAAGGTCCATATCCTCCCAATACTTGAGCATCTCAGGCTCACGCTTGGGCAGCTCCGCACGCATTGCAAATGTCGTCGTGGGAAGGTTCAGAGATTTGCTGTAATCTTTTGCCATGATTTTTAACTCCTATATGTTTATCAAAACTTTTTCAAACGTAACGGTCAGCCACCAGACGGCAGCGTCCCTTTTTGGTACGCTCGGAAACCGAGCGCAGAATAAACTTGCCATAGCCGCGTACGCTCACTGTGGCACCTGCCGCAAGCTCCCTGTCATAATGGAAAAACGGCTCATAATCAACCTCCACGCGCCCCTCAGCAAACAGCGCCTGCGCGCGCTCACGCGAAAGGCTCAGGAGGGCTGCCACCACGGCATCTGCACGCGGTGAGGCAACGGTATCGGTCACCTGTGCAAAACGTCTGCCACCGTCGAAATCATCGGGCAGCTCCGTGCGTGTCACACGCACTGCATCTTGCGCCGCCCGCGTGAGATTTTCCGCCAAAAACGTTGCCATAACCTCATCGGTCAACAGCACTGCACTATGTGCATCAAGCAGCAAAATATCACCGATTGCATCGCGGTCAATGCCAAGCGAGAGCACCGCACCGAGATAGTCACGGTGGGTAAGCTCCCTGTATCCGCTGCCCTGTATCCGCAGGGGGACAAGCGCAGGAGCAAGCTCCTCGGCAAGCACCGCCTCGCGCGCATCGGGCGCAAGCTCGGCAAGATAATCGGGCAGAAAAGCCATGCGCCGTCGCTCGGCATTTGCATAGCCACCGACAAGATGACAGGATTCGCGTGCAAAGCCAAGTTCTCTTGTAAGCAGCAGCTGCTCACGCGGCGTGAGAAAGGCAGTGTAGGTTACGCTCCCGCGCGCTGCACGTGTCAGCAGCTCGCGTGCGTGCGCAACAAGGTGCGCGTCCTCTTTTGAGAGCACGCTCATCACAAAAGCAAAAATGAGCTGACCAGGCTCACCGTGATAAACCCAAAGAAGAAGGGCATATCCAGGGGCATATTCCGAAACCAACCCAGGCGGTCAAACAGGGCGCGGAAGGGCAGAATAATCGGCTCGGTCACCATTGTCACGAGCAGCAGAAAGGGATTATCCTCACGCAGGGGGAACCAGGAAAGTATGGCACGCACCAAAAAACAAAGCTGCACGATTGATAAAAGCGCGCGCACCGTACCCACAAGAAGGGTAAGAAACAGGCTCATGCCGAACTCCTTTCAAAAATATCGGGAGTGGTGTGACTTAGTATTCCTCGTCACCGCGCTCCTCACCGGTTACCTCGCCCGCACGGGGAGAAAGCACCAGCGTAGTCTTGGTCAAGCGGCGGAATTCACCGTCAAGCACCTCAAGCGCACCGAGCAAAAAGTCAATCAGGCGCATGGCAGCAGGGCGCTCAAGCTCCTCTATGTTCATCACAACGGTGTAGCCGTTCATCAGGTATCCTGCGATTGCGGGACCGTCATCGTAATTGCGGGGCGTCACCAGCTTGATATGATTACCGGTGGCTGCACTCTGCGAGGAACGCTTGGGTGCAGGGGGTGCAAGAGGCGCATCGTCAATATCCTCCACAACGCCCTCAGCCTCTTCCTCATCGCCACGGTAAAAGCCGCTGTCGTAATCCTCGTAGCTTTCGTAATCGCTTCTCTTTCTTGCAAATGGATTTTTCATAAGAACCTCCGTCTATGTCTTTGTGTCATATTATTTCAGGAACAAGCGTCTGCCGACACGTACGGCGTGCGCGCCCTCGGCAATTGCCGCCATAAAGCTTTCCGACATACCCATCGAAAGCTGCGGCTTACCGGAAAGGCCCAACGCTTGCCAGATTTCATCGGCCAATCTGCGTGTTTCAGCAAAATATTTGTGATAATCATCGGGGTTTTCGCAGTGCGGTGCCATTGTCATAAGACCGACAAGGGAGATACCGGGCAAGTCCACAATCTCGCGGCAAAGTGCAGCTGCGTCCTCGGGGAGCAGACCGCTTTTTGCCTCTTCCCTGCCGCTGTTCACCTCAACATACACATCAATCGTACGTCCCGCAGCCACTGCACGGCGGCTGATTTCAGCAGCAAGCGCCGAACTGTCCACCGAATGAATGGCAGCAACCTTATCCACGATATATTTCACCTTGTTACGCTGCAGCGTACCGATGAAATGCACCTGCGCACCATGCGCCCTGATAATATCCCAATGTGCCAGCAGCTGCTGCACGCGATTTTCGCCGACCTCGGCAACGCCAAGGGAAAGTAACGCCTCCAGCTCTTCATCGGTAGCGTACTTGACAGCAGCAATCAATCTTGTCTGTCCCTCTCTGCCTGCGGCAACCTCAGCCTCAGCAAGCTCTGCGCGAACAGCGGCAAGATTTTTCTCAATATAAGTCATACTCATAACACCTTGCCCTCATACACACGGCGCTTGGTAACGAGAATACGCTCACCCACCTGCAAGCTGCCCTCACCCGCATCAATTGCTGCCAGACAGTAGCCGTTTTCCAGGCAAACAGGCACCACGGTGCGCCAAGCGGCGCGTCCCTCTGCGTACACATAAACACCGTAGCCGCCGTCCGCTTCAGTCAATGCCGACATCGGCACCCAAAGGCCTGAACGCTCCCCATAAACAAGAGAAACGGGCTGCCGTCTTTCAAAATTCGCAGGCGGCAGGCCCTCACCCGCCAGAACAAGCAGGCAATTTCCCTCCGCATCGGGCGCGCTGACCCGCACAAGCGTCATCATACGCACGTCACCCACCGCAGTAAAGGAAATCTCGTAGGTCACACCCACAGTAAAGCACGCCGCCTGAGATGCCGTCACAGGCAGTACCAAGCGCCACGCATGAAAAGAAACTATGCTGCCAATCAGCGCATCGGTGCTCTGAGGTGAGGCAAGCATTGCCGCAAGGCCCGCCACCGTCAAATCATCAACCGCGGCGACCTTCATATTCTCCTCAAAGCCGTCTGTTGCTCTGCGGAAGATACCGGGTGCTGCAGCCGTGACGGTATCACTGGCATCGCGGTCATTTTTGATTAACTCCTCAAATTCGGCACGCAACGCAGCAATCTCCGCCGCACGTGCCTCCGCGCTCTCGGTCTGCGCAGCAAACAGCGCCAGCGCATCGGAAAGGGCAGCTATCTCATCAGGCGTTCCCTGCGTCCTGCCCTGAGAAATATTTTGCATCAGCGCGGTATACGCTGCGTGATAATCGGGGGGCGCCGTGGTATTGTCAAGCGCTTGCAGTCGCTCGATTTCCAGGGCAATCTCCTTCGCGCGCTCCCGCGTGCCTGCGCCCGCGCCGTCCGCATAGACAACAGCCAGCGTTTCACCCTGCGCAACAGACGCACCGTCCGAAACGCGATAATCAATCGGCCCGCGGTCAATGCTTTCTACGAGATGTGCATCATAGAAAAGATACCCCGCCGCATCGAAAGAAAGCGGCACGGATTTCGGGGAAGCCTCCTCGTATTGCAGCGCATCAGCAGTACGGGAAAATTCCGCTGCCAGAATACCGACGAGCAACGCCGTCAACAGCAAAACAGCCACAAACTGCAGCGCCAGCTGCCATTTGCTCGGCGCGTTTTTTCTTCTGCTTGCCACGGCGTCCTCCTTTCACGCACGCTTATCACACGCGCGTAATATATAAAATAAATCCGCGATGATATATTATACCATACTATCGCGGATTTGAAATGATTTCAAGTGCATTGTTTACAATTTCTTCAAAATTTCGCAGTTTTCCGTCCCGATCCATCACCAACGGTGTGACATACGCCTTCGCTGAAAACCAGGTAATCTGCCGCTTGGCATAACGACGTGTTGCCTGTTTCAGGCTCTCGGTCGCCTCGGAAAGTGTGCAATCTCCCGCCAAATAAGGGAGCAATTCTTTATAACCAATAGCTGCTGCCGCCGTGTGGGAAATCTGAAACACGCCGCGCGCCGCAAGCATCTCGGTTTCCGCAAGCAGACCCTCGGCAAGCATTGCGTCCACACGCTCCTCAATGCGGCGATAAAGCAGCTCTCTGTCCGTGTAAGTCAGGTAAATCACGGTTGCATCATAACGCATTGGCTGCTCGCGAGAGCGCCTGTCCCACTCGGTTTTTGTCACGCCTGTCAGCTCATACATTTCAAGGGCACGTATCACGCGGCGCAGATTGCCCGCAGGTATCGCCGCCGCCGCATCGGAGTCCACTGCCGCAAGCCTGTCGTGAAGATGCTGTGCGCCGTAAGCCTCGGCCTCGGCAGCCAACCTTTCACGCAGCGCCGCGTCCCCACCGGGAGATTCGGGCATGCCGCGCAAGAACGCATCAAGATAAAGGCCTGTTCCGCCACAGAAAATCGGCAAGCGTCCGCGCGCGAGAATCTCCTGCACGGCAGTCTCTGCAGCCACCTGATAATCCACAGCAGAAAAATCCGCCTCAGGCTCTGCCACATCTAACAGATGATAGGGCACGCGGGCGCGATCAGCCACAGTCGGCTTCGCGGTGCCGATATCCATGTCACGGTAAATCTGCATGGAATCGCAGGAAACAATCTCGCCGTCAAGGCGCAATGCAAGTGCCTCGGCAAGTGCCGATTTTCCACTTGCTGTCGGGCCTACAACTGCAATAATTTTTGGCTTTTTTTTCACCCGTATCCCCTCCTTTTCAAAAATTTATTTTGCCGCCGCATCTGTTGCGGCGGCAAACCAATGATTACAGGCTCGCGAAATACGGCAAGCCGATATTGATGTAGTCGTGCAAAATGCTGTGGTCGGAAAAGATGAACCAGACAATAAGCACAATCACCACAACGGTAATCAAAAACTTTGCCAGCTTACCAAGCAAGCGCAGGGCAAGATAGCACGCCAGCACCGCAACCAGCACGGCAAGTGCAGCGGTGGCAATATCGGTAAAAAATTCTACATTCAGCATTTTTCCTCCTATCCGTAAAACACCTGCGAAACGCCCTTATCCTTCAGCAATCCGCTTTGCCGCACGTGCCATACGGTCAATGTATTCCTCATATTTTATCTTTTTGTAAACCTCGATATATCCGTCATAGCTTCCCTACGTCAAGCCGCTTTCAAGGAGCAACGCAGTATTGCGGAATTTATACAATCAGCATCGCGTCGCCGAAGCTAATGCTATACGCTGATTAGGAGAAATTTCGCAAGACAAGGCGTAAGGGCGCGAATGAGATGAAGCCGTAGTTGCCTACGGCGATTTGAATGAGTCGCCCGACAACGCAGTATTGCGGAATTTATACAATCAGCATCGCATCGCCAAAGGAGAAAAACCGATATTTCTGCGCAACAGCAACTTTATACGCATCAAGCACGTGTGCGCGGTCGTAAAATGCGGACACCAGCATCACCAGGGTGCTCTCGGGCAGGTGGAAGTTCGTAATCAACGCGTCCACTGCCTTGAATTTGTATCCGGGGTAGATAAAAATGCCTGTATCCCCCGACACGGGGTGCACAATCCCCTGCTCATCAGTGACACTTTCCAGAGTGCGGCAGGAGGTTGTTCCGACGGCAATCACGCGTCCGCCGGCGGCGCGGCGCGCATTGATGAGGTCAGCACTTTCCTTTGATACCGATATGTATTCGGTGTGCATCACGTGCTCGTCAAGGCGGTCCACCTTCACAGGGCGGAAGGTGCCGAGACCCACGTGCAGCATCACAGGCGCAATCGCCACACCCTTTTCGCGCACACGGTCAAGCAGCTTCTCGGTAAAATGCAGCCCCGCGGTGGGTGCTGCGGCAGAGCCCTCCTCACGGGCATAAACAGTCTGATAACGGCTCTGGTCGGCGAGGCGCTCGGTGATATAGGGCGGCAGCGGCATCGTGCCGATGCGGTGCAGAATATCATAGATATTTGCATACCGTTCGCGGTCATATTCAAATCGAATGAGGCGGTTGCCCTCGGCAACAATATCAGTCACCGTGCCCTTAAGCTCTCCTTCGCCAAAGACGAGGCGCGCGCCAAGCCTTGCGCGCTTACCGGGCTTTACCAGCACCTCCCAGGTATCAAGTGCGCGCTGACGGAGCAAAAGCAGCTCAATCGCAGCCTCAGGTCTGCCCTCAGCATGGCCGTAGATACGTGCGGGAATAACCTTGGAATCGTTAATGACAAGGACATCACCCTCACGAAGGTAATCAATGATATCATAAAAATGCTTGTGTGTCACCGTGTGTGCCGCGCGGTCAAGCACCATCAGGCGCGAGGCATCGCGTTCTGCCATCGGGTGCTGCGCAATCAGCTCCTCAGGCAAATCATAATAGAAATCCGCCGTCACAAGCTCGGTTTTCGGTTTTTGGTTTACGATGATTTCGGACATAACATTCCTTTCAGAAAAGAAAAGATAATTTTCAAAAAAGCATTGACAAGTATCATTTCTTATGCTAATATGTTCCTAAGACCAAACCGGTCGGAAAAACATAATATAATGATAGAGGCGCACATTGTGACCTCGCAAAAGCAAGGCAACCGCTGCCGTTTGAGCTTTTGTGGGAGCGCAGCGTGCCGAAGTGAGCGCGCGGCGGTCGGGTGCTTGCTGGTCTGCACGGTTCAGAGCTGTGGGACTGTCGTCAGTATTGATGGAGAGCTATCTGTATATGTGCGGTAAGACGCCCTTACCTTATTATAGTACAAATACAGCTGGTTTTCAACCAGTTTTTTTATTTTTCTTGTGTTTTTCCGCGTTGCCGACAGAGTCGGAGAAAGGAACATACTATGAGCAAACTGAAACCGAGCATCTTTGAGGGGGCTGCAACCGCGATTATCACGCCCTTCAAAAACGGCGCAATGGATTTTGAGGCGATGGGCCGCCACATCGACCTGCAGATTGCAGGTGGCATTGATGCACTTGTCATCGCGGGCACTACGGGTGAGGCATCTACCCTCTCCCACGAGGAGCACTGCGAGCTTTTGTCCTTTGCGGCAGAGCACGTGGCGGGGCGCGTGCCGATTATTGCGGGCACGGGCAGTAATGATACCGCCTACGGCATTGAGCTTTCGCGCTACGCCTGTGATGTTGGCTACGACGCACTTCTCATCGTCACCCCCTATTACAACAAGGCTACCCCCAAGGGTCTTATTCGCAATTTCCTTGCAACCGCAGATGCAACCAATAAGCCGATTATCCTCTACAATGTTCCCTCTCGTACGGGTGTGAATATTCCGATTTCGGTTTACCGTGAGCTTGCCAAGCACGAGCGCATTGTCGCCGTCAAGGAGGCATCGGGCAACATCTCCGCCATCGCGCAGCTCTTTGCCGAGTGTGGCGACGCCTTTGACATTTACTCGGGCAACGACGACCAGATTGTCCCCATTATGTCGATGGGCGGCAAGGGTGTCATTTCGGTCGTTTCCAACATACTGCCCCAAGAAACGCACGACCTCTGTGCAGCATGCCTTGCGGGCGACTTCAAGAAGGGCACCGAGATGCAGCTCCACTATCTGAAGCTCATCAACGCCCTCTTCTGCGAGGTCAACCCCGTTCCCGTCAAGACAGCAACTGAGCTTATGGGCATTTCGAATGGCGAGCTCCGCCTGCCCCTTTGCGAAATGGAGCCCGAAAACCGCGAAAAGCTGGCCCGCATCATGAAGGAATACGGCTTGATTTAACCCCCGAAAGGAAGTTCCAAAATGCTGAATATTATGCTTTGCGGCTGTGGAGGCCGCATGGGCGCCGCAGTAGCGGCTGCTGCAGCAGCTGCGGGCGACCGCATTGTGGCGGGTGTTGACATCAACCCCGCCGCCTCCAACCCTTATCCTGTTTTTGCCACCCCCGATGAATTTAATGGCAAAGCAGATGTCATCATCGATTTCTCGCACCATTCTGCGTTGTATGTGCTCCTGTCCTACGCGGAGCGCACTGCCACCCCCATTGTTGTCTGCACAACGGGTCACTCTGAGGAGGAGCTGGCCCTGATGAAGGAAACTGCCACCCGTGTGCCTGTTTTTTTCTCCCGCAATATGTCGCTTGGCATCAATCTCTTAATGGCGCTCTGCCGCCGTGCTGCCGCCACACTGGGTGCCGACTTTGACGTGGAAATTATCGAAAAGCATCACAACAAAAAGCTTGACGCACCGAGCGGCACCGCCCTGATGCTGGCAGATGCCGTTGCCGAGGTCGACAAGGACGCGCACCCCTACGTATTTGAGCGCGCCAGCGAGCGTCGCGCACGTGCGCGCGGGGAGATTGGCATTTCTGCCGTACGCGGCGGCACCATTGTTGGCGAGCACGAGGTTTTATTCTGCGGCAAGGACGAGGTCATTACCCTGGCGCACAGCGCTACCTCGCGCGAGGTATTTGCCACCGGTGCCATGCGCGCTGCCCACTTTATGGTCGGGCGTGCTGCAGGATTTTACAATATGGACGACGTTATCAATTCCCTCTGAAAACAGGAGCACGCCGCGAGCGTGCTCCTGTTTTCACATATGTGTTGACTTTCTGAAATTTTTCGCGAATGTTGACTATTTGCTGCGAATGTATTATAATGTATACATCTATAAAAGAAAGAGGTTTTCCCATGGCTGCAAAAAAACGAAGAAGAAAATCACTCCGTCTGCGCATTATGCTGATTGTTCTCTCAGTACTGCTGGTTGCATCTCTGGTTACCACCATTATTCTGCTCTCCAAGCGAAAGCCCAAGGGCACGCTTGCCGAGGCCACTGTTGTACGCGCCTCACTTTCGAGCAGCATTTCCTCTGCAGGAACAATTCAGGAAATGGAATTCAAAACCGATGTGCCGCTTGCCGCACTGACGCTTGAAAACGCAGAAACGCTTTCCGAAATCCTGGAAAACGACTATACCGTCAACCTGATTACCTTCCTGAGCGAGGGCAGTCAGGGCCCCTTCCTCTACCGTGTAAAATGGGTGTCCGAGGCCCTGCACGGCAAGATGACCGAAATTTCCACCGATGAGGAAAATCAGGATATCATCAAGCTGGTACCTGTCTATTTTGACTGGGCAGCTGCCACTGCCGCCTTTAACGAGGCTGTCGCCAACAACTCCACCTCCGCCGAGAATGTCAAGGAATATGTCATTCTTCTTTTGCTGCGCGAAGGCGTTTCCAACATTGACCCCGCTGTATTCCCCGACCATTTCTGGATTGAGGAAACGGACACCGCCAAGCACGTCACCGTTGACACAAAGCGCATCGGTGATATGATTCTCTCAGAGCTTGAGCATCTTGACAGAATTTCCTTTACCCTTTCTAACCTTACCTGGGGCGAGGGTGATATTCTGGTGCTTGACAACAAGCTCTTTACCGTTACCTATAGTGAGCTTTTTGCCACCTTTACGATGAGCGAGTATGACGTCCCCGTCATTCACGAGCGCCTGCAAAAGGACGAACGCGTCTATGCTGCAGTCAGCGTCAACGCCCTTTCGGGTCGTAAGCTGGTAGCAGACATTGTGTCGATTGAGCCCGGCAAAAACTCCTCCGGCATCGCCTATTTCACCCTGTTTGGCAGACTGATTTTCCCTGAGATTACAGAGAACGAAGACGGCAAACAAAAGGGCGACTATACCTACTATGATGAATTTCTGAGTGACAGCAACGTCACCTATTTGGGCGTTGATATCAAGGATAACATTCTTGAGGAGGAAATTCTCTCCGGCTATTCTATCACCGTTTCTGCACAGAAGGCAGTCGTGGAAAACACCCTGATTGTGCCCACCAAGTGCATTTACTATGATGATGGCAAGCGTCCCTACGTAACCGTTCTTGACAGCGAGGGCAAGGAAAAGCGCGTATATATCAAAATTACGCTTTCGACCGGCACCGATGCCGCTGTTACCGCTGCTGAGGGCTATACGCTGAATGAAGGTGACATTCTGCGCTATATTGCCGATGCTTCGCTGATTGGCTCGCTCTTCTGATGCAAGCAACACATCTGCTTGATTTACAAAACGTCACCAAAACCTATCACATGGGTGACGTGGAATTCCCCGTGCTGCACGGCATCACCTTTTCCGTGGACGCGGGAGAATTCGTGTCTGTACTCGGCCCCTCCGGCTCCGGCAAATCAACCCTGATGAACATTATCGGCTGCCTTGATGTGGCGGACGACGGCACCTATACCATTGGGCGCCGCGCCGTCACGGGCTTATCCGAGCGCGATATGGCAAAGCTCAGAAACCGCGATATCGGCTTCGTCTTCCAAAGCTTTCAGCTTCTGCCCCGCATCTCGGCGCTTGAAAACGTCATGCTCCCCCTGATTTATGCAAAGGTTCCCCGCAAGCAGCGCATCGCGCGCGCCATGGCGGAGCTTGCTCGTGTGGGACTCGCTGACAAGGCCGACAATCTCCCCCGCCAATTATCGGGCGGTCAGCAGCAGCGCGTTGCCATTGCGCGCGCACTGGTCACACGCCCGCGCATTATCCTTGCAGACGAGCCGACGGGTGCACTTGACCGTACCACGGGTGCGCAAATTATGGATATTTTCCGCGCACTCAACGAGGAGGGCATCACCATTGTTATGATTACGCATGACCACAAGGTTGCCTCCTATGCCTCCCGTGTCGTACACATTCTCGATGGACGGATTTACAGCGCGGAGGAATACGCCGCGCTTGAATCTGCGGAAGGAGGCACCTGATGTTTTTCCTCAGCACCATTCGTATGAGCTTTTCGAATCTGCGCGCCAATGCGATGCGCACCTTTCTTACCATGCTCGGCGTTATCATCGGTATCACCTCTATCATCGCACTCCTTGCCATCGGTCAGGGCGTTACCGACTCGGTTATCGACCAGCTTGCGGGCTTGGGCGGCAACCGCGCCACGGTTTCAATCAGTGATAACACCGTCAAAAAGGGCTTTACCGAGGGTGAGCTTGCGCAGTTTGCCGCGCTGGAAGGCGTGGAGGGCGTTGCCCCCATTCTGACAAGCAACCGTGTGATTACCCTGCTCCCCGAACAGACCAACAGCAAATTTGACAGTGCACACAGCTCAGGCCGCCGTGTGATGGGTGTCAATGACTTTTATTTCTCCACCTACACCAAAAACGCAGGTATGCTCTACGGTCGCAGTATCTCGGCAGACGATGTGCATTTCCGCACCAATGTTTGTGTGCTCGGCTACGAGCTCTGGCAAAAGCTGTATGGCAACTACTCCCCCATCGGAGAAACTATACTGGTACAAAATACACCCTGTACCATCATTGGCGTGATGAATCAGCTGGTCGGCATTGACGTTTCCGGCAACAACGCCATCATCGTCCCCTACACCACCGCCTCTCAGGCGCTGGAAATGGGCTTACCCGGCAGCTTTGACGTTGTCATCGGTTCCTCCCGTAACAGCGACGAGGTTATTGAAAGCATCAAAAACCTCTGCGCCAAGCTCCTTGGCTCCGGCTCCAACCGTGAAATGTACAGCGTAGTTAACCAGGAAGAAATTCTTGACATGGTACTGACTATCACCGACCTTGTCCTCGGTATGCTGGCAGGCATTGCCGTTATTGCCTTGGTTGTCGGCGGTATCGGCATTATGAATATGATGCTGGTTACGGTATCCGAGCGCACGGCAGAAATCGGTCTGCGCAAGGCACTGGGCGCACGCCCCGGCGTCATTCTGCTGCAATTCCTGATTGAGGCTATCATCATCAGCCTGTTTGGCGGCATCATTGGTGTTGCCCTCGGCTTTGGTGCCTCCTACGTCGCCTCGATGCTCATCGGATACACCTTCAAATTTAATCCCCTGATTGCGATGCTGGCGCTGCTCTTCTCCCTTGCCGTTGGTGCAATCTTCGGTCTGCTTCCCGCACGTCGCGCGGCAAAAATGAACCCCATTGAGGCACTTCGTTCCTCATAACAAAAAGTAAACAAAAAACAAGCGCTGCAAGAGCAAATGCTCTTGCAGCGCTTTTCTTTATCAGTCGGGAATAAAGCTATCAAAAATCGGATAGTGCCCCTTCTCAAGAAAATAGATATAATCCTCTTTTTTCTGCATTGTGAAGACGAAGGAGGCTGCACCAAAGAGTTTTAAGCCCACGCGCAGCGCAAGGCGGCGCGGATAATGTCCGTCCCATGCATGGAAGGCAGGGCGGGCAAGGAAGGTTAACAGAAGCGCGGAAAGTGCAAAATTCAGCAAGCGGGAGCCCGTGTGCTTTTGCTGAATCAAATCCGTGGAAAGCAGCCCACGCAGCACCTGCGGACGATTCTTCTTAAACCAGCGCAACAGCATCGGATTAAAGCTTTCCACAACATAGGGGCCGCTGTATGTATCCAGCAGCTCCATCAAGGGCGCGCAGAGCGCCGTATTGGTGCTCTCGCCCTTCAATTCAATCAGCAGAGGCACGCGACCGTCCACAAGAGCAAGCACCTCTGCAAGGGTAGGGATATGCTCCTCACTGCCCTTCAGTCGCTTTGTCGCAAGCTCGGCGCAGGTTAGCTCGGAAAGCCTGACCTCCTCGCCACACATACGCGTAAGAGTATAGTCGTGAAAAACCATAACAGTGCCGTCCCCCGACAGCTGCACATCAAGCTCAATGGCATAACCTGCCTCGGCAGCACGCGCAAAGGCTGCAAGCGAATTTTCGGGCACCTCTGCATTCCAAAGGCCGCGGTGCGCATACGCACGCAGGAAGGGCCTCATTTCTTTTTTGCGCGCACGAGGAGCAATCAGAAAGAGCCATACCCCCAAAAGTACCACCACGGGTATGAAAATCAACAATAAAATCTGCCAGAGGTGCATATCAGTCACCGCCGCCAAGTCCCTCAAGCACCGTGGCCTTTGCCTCGGGCTTGGAATCGCCGTGACGGACAAAGAACATCGTCACAAATGCGAGGGCGACAAAGAAGGTCGCGTAGGGGAAGAGCGTGCGCCAGCTGATGTTATCCAGCAGCACGCCGGAGAAAATGGGCGTGACAACCTGCGCCGCCATGCTGGCCGTGTAGTAAAAGCCGGTGTAACGACCGACATTACTGCCTTGCGCAAGCTCTACCACCATAGGATAGGAGTTGACGTTAATGGTTGCCCAGCCGATGCCCGCAAGGGCAAAGAGCAGCGGCATCAACAGCTTTTTTACAAGCGGTGCGCTCTCCGCACCCAGGAAAGATGCAAAGAAGAAGGAGGTGGCCAGAATGACAACACCGCCGAGAATCATCTTCTTTCTGCCAAGCTTAGCCGAAAGCATACCGACCGGCAAATAAGCAACAATCGCCGCCGCCTGCGCGATGAGCAGTGTCATATTATAGTCCACATCAAGCACGGTGCTCGCATAAACCGAATATTTACTGGTGACGGCATTATAGCCCATAAACCAGAAGACAACAGAAGCAAGAATGAGGAAAAGCGAAATGCGCTCGGCACGGGAAAGCTTGCGCTCACCAAGGGTGGTCTCCTCTGCGGGAGCAGCATCAAGACCAAGGCGCTTGGTTTCCTCCTCCATTTCGGCAGCCCACTTGGGCTCGCGCACCGTGAAAAGGAAGACGGCAAGGCCCACCAGCATAATGCCTGCCACCACGGCGAAAAATGCACTGTAGCTCATCATAGCGTTTTTCACAGAGCCCGTGGCAAACACCTTGCCAAGCAGCAAAACGAGAATACCGCCGGCGGTACCCATCAGATTGATAACAGCATTCGCCTTGGAGCGCAACGGCTTAATTGTCACATCGGGCATCAACGCGACCGCAGGGGAACGGAAGGTGCCCATCGCAACCAACGTAAAGAAAAGCAATGCCATAAAGACAATCAGCGGCGTAGCATTTTCCTTGGTTATCTTCGCGGCATAGGCCTGCCTTGCAGGCACAACCTTATTGGTATAATCGGGATTGGTTGCGTCCTTGCCGTTTTCATCAACGACAGAAATCGGAATCGAGGTGAATTCTTCTTTTCCAATCAGCTCCTGCAGGGGCTTTTTATCGGCCACCAGGCTGTCAGAATTGAAATCGCGTACCGTGGGATTCTTTTCCCATATTTCGGTAAGCGCCTCGGTATACGCCTCGCCCTCCACACCGGTAACGCGCTCAATACGCGCAAGCTGCGCATTATCGGCGACCGACAGCGAAACAAGCAGTATAGCAGCACAAACGGTACCGACAACAATAAAAGGCGTGCGACGGCCAAAGCGGCTGTTCACCTTATCAGAAAGCGCACCAAAGAGCGGCAGCAACAGCAACGCAAAGACGTTGTCAAGTGCCATAATGGCACCTGACCAGGTCTGTGCAAGACCAAATTTGTTTGTCAGAATAATCGGAACAATTGAATCGTACGCCTGCCAGAACGCAGTAATCAGAAAAAAGGCAAATCCTACGAATACTGTACGCTTGTAATTAAGCTTCATTGTGATATTCTCCTTTCAGCATTGTCCACACACGCAGTGCGGCAACCTGTGTTTTACCGTCCAGAATATTGCCCGCGAGAACCTCGCCCACAAGCTCGTCAAGCGGCATACGGAAGACCTCCAAAAATTCGTCCTCGTCGGTTTCCTGCTCTGCAAAGGTTAGATTACGGGCAAGATATAAACGCAAACGCTCGTCAAGAATAGCGGGCGAACCGTAGTAATCACCAAGGTAAACGAGTTCCCCGGCGAGAGCACCCGTTTCCTCGCGCAACTCACGGAGCGCCGCCTTGCGCGGGTCCTCGGTGGGGCTGTCCAGCTTCCCTGCGGGAATCTCCACCAAAACCTCGTGGAAAGGATAGCGGAATTGCTTTTCTAAGATAACATCACCCTCGTCAGTCAGCGGCAGTACCGCCACCGCACCCACGTGATGTACATATTCGCGTGTTGCATCTACACCATTTGGCAGGGTAACGGTATCCAGCCGCACGTTTAGCACCTTGCCGTCGAAAATAACCTCCGAGGTTTTCTTTCGTTCTTCTAAATTCATAAATAGATTTCCTTTCCTTTTCATCGTTCATGCAGGAAATAATATACATAAATATTATACCCTATTATAAGTAATTTGTAAAGAGAAATTGAAAAATCAGAAAATGCGCTGCAAGGAGCGTTTTGCGGACAAGCCGCATAACGCAAGCACTCCTTACAGCGCATATCAAATTATGCAAAATTCAATCGGGTCACAGCCGCCTTGATTTCTCCACCCGTGTAGCCATATCGCACAAGTGCTGCGGCAAAGCGTGCCGCAGATTGCTCGTCCTGCGGCAAGGGCATACGGCGCTTTTCAATCAAACGTATACAACGTGCCACGCTATCGCTTTCCGAAAGCAGTTCCTGTACACGGGAAAGCGCAGACCTGCTGTATCCTTTTTCGCGCAGCGCTGCCAGGATACGCCGATTGCCCCATAGCTTGGCAAGACATTTTTCTGCTTCACAAACAGCACTTTTCCCCTCATCGAGTACGCCCTCTGCAATCAATTCTTCCACCACGCGCTGCGCAAGCTTCTGCTCCACGCCAAATGCGCGTAATTTTCTGACCAATGCAAAAGGAGAGATATTTGATGCGCTAAGATAACGATAAGCTTTTGTCAGCGCATCGGCAAAACGACTTTCCGCAAGGTAGTAGGCAAGCTCGTCCTCGCGCAAAGCACCAATCTGCGGCAGTGCATCAAGCCTTGCAACCATGGGCGAAAGCAGCATTTTTTCCGTACCCGTATCGGTTTTTATCTCAATTTGCAGGGAGAGCCGCGCGCCACCGTCCGTGGCGCGCATGCTGCAAAGTCTGATGACCGGCTCAGTCATCGCCGCCCATCTTCAGCGCCTGAAGGTCAAAATCCTCCTCGTCCTCATCATCTACATCAAAGGTATCCTCGCCGACCTCCATGGCATCAAAGCGTGCGCGGATTTTCGCATCAATCTCATCAAAAAGAGCCTGATTGCTTTCCAGAAGCTTGCGGACATTATCCTTGCCCTGACCCAGACGCTCACCATTATAGGAGAACCAGGAGCCGCTTTTCTGAATAACGTCAAGCGCAAGACCGATATCAACCAGCTCACCCGCGCGGGAAATGCCCTTGCCGTAAAGAATATCAAACTCCGCCACGCGGAAAGGGGGGGCAACCTTATTCTTGACAATCTTGCACTTCACATGGTTGCCGTAAATATCGTTGCCGTTTTTCAGCTGCTCGGTCTTACGCACGTCAATACGGACAGAGGCATAGAACTTCAGCGCACGACCGCCCGTAGTGGTTTCGGGGTTGCCGTACATCACACCAACCTTTTCGCGCAGCTGGTTGATAAAGATAACCACCGCGTTGCTCTTGGAAATCACCGCAGAAAGCTTACGCATTGCCTGCGACATCAGACGTGCCTGTACACCAACCTGCGACTGACCCATATCACCCTCAATCTCCTGACGGGGAACCAGCGCCGCAACCGAGTCAATGACAACCACATCAATGGCACCCGAGCGCACCAGCGCCTCGGTAATATCAAGCGCGTCCTCGCCACAATCGGGCTGAGATACGAGCAAATTGTCAATATCCACGCCAAGCGCCTTAGCATATACAGGGTCAAGGGCGTGCTCGGCATCAATAAATGCCGCCTGTCCACCCGTCTTCTGTACCTCCGCCACGATATGCAGGGCAACCGTGGTTTTACCCGAGGACTCGGGGCCAAAAATTTCGATAATACGGCCGCGCGGTACGCCGCCGATGCCAAGCGCCATATCAAGGGAAAGCGAGCCGGTATGTACTGCCTGCACCTCCATATGCGTGTTTTCGCCAAGCTTCATCACCGTGCCGGCACCATAATCGCGCTCGAGCTGCTTGATTGCAGTTTCCAGTGCCTTTTTACGTTCAGCAGCGTCAGTACCCATGGGCATCGCGCCCTTTTTCGTTGTAGCCTTCATCACAATCTCCTGTTCCCGCGAAAAGCCGCGTTTCTTTCATCGTTGACCTTATTATACACGACCAAAACAGAATTGTCAATAGTTTTTGCGCATATTTTTTCCAAAAGCGGAAAAATATTTTTATTGCATTTCTAACACCGAACAATCCAATAACTTTATTTTTCCGACAGCAGAACGAAAAACGAGCAGAATGGCGCCTCGCACACATTCCGCTCGTTTCACGTACACGCGCGCAGCAGCGCGCGTTTATTTAATGAAAGATCAGAGCAATCTCCGCCGCGAAGGCTTCCCCCACGGCAATCTCACGCATATCGCCCTTTTCCTCCAACGCCGTTACGCCCTCAAGCGAGGCCATGCCATACCAAGGCTCCACGCAAACAAAATCACCGCCGTTTGCCGCCGACCAGATACCCAGATAAGGCACCTTGCCATAGGAGAGCGTGACCGCGTGTGCCGATTTGTCAGAACAAAGCGTAACGGTAGGCGCAACATCACAAAGGAAGGTCGCATCGTGCAGGAAAAATGCGCGCGACAGCGGAATTTCCTGCACGTTTTGCAATGGGAAGGGTACACGCGTGCCGCTGTCAAGCATATCCGGTGTAAAGACAACCGCGCGCGGCGCGCAGGGCTCGCCAAACACAAGTTTCCAATCATCATATTCTCCCGCACCGCCCAAAGGCACGGAAAAACCCGGGTGACCGCCAAAAGATGCAAGCATCGGTTCTGTGCCGAGGTTAGCAACGCAAAGCGTGCAATCCAAACGATTACCCACCAAACGGTATGTAATTTCAAAGCTGAAATCAAAAGGGTAAACCTTTTTTGTTTCCGCATTGGCAGTGAGTGTAAAGGTTAGTGCATCGTCTGTGGCGGCTGTTACCGCAAAGCCCATATCACGCGCAAAGCCGTGTCTGGGCAGCTCATAGCGCACACCGCGATAGGTGTAATAAGTATCAGCCAATCTACCGCAAATCGGGAACATCCAAGGCGCGGTTTTACCCCAATAGCGCGTATCCGCCTGCCACATAAATTCAGTGCCGTCCGCCGCCTTTACCGAGCGCACTTCTGCACCCTTTGTGTCAATCTGAACCGTCAGAGCTTCATTTTTTAACGTATAAATCATATCGTATCCCTCCCAATATTATCAACGCCTTGTACGCGGCGTATGCCCTGTAAAGCGTTTGAAAAGTCTGCTGAAATAGTTGACGTCCTCCACACCGACCACCCTTGCAATCTCCGCTACCGAAAGCATGGTCGTGGAGAGCAGCTCTGCGGCAGCCTCCACCTTGATCCTCAACATATAATGCTTGGGCGACACCCCGGTGCTCTCCTTAAAGGCGTGCGCAAAGCGTCCCACACTCCGGTGACACATTGCAGCATAAAAGGCGACATCAAGATTCTCAGTATAATGTGTGTGCATATGGCGCAGCACCGCGTCCATATTCCGCTGCCTTGCAGGGGTGATTGCCTTTTCCAGATAACTTTTTTGCCGTCCTGCGGCCGCAAAGAACTGCAGAAAAAGTGCTACTGTATTTTCCTTATAAAGCGGCTTTTTCATGTACCACTCCTCAACAGCTGCGCGGAAAAGTCTTGCGGGCTCCGCCGCCTCACCAAGGGAGAGGACACGTGCATCAAATCCCGCCGCCGAAAGAATATCCTCTACAGCCGTGCCGCTGAAATGCACAAAGGCAGTTGTGGTGCTGTCGGCAGCAGAAAAACGGTATTCCTGACGCTCATAGGGTCTGTACAGAATGATATTTCCTGCCTGTACCGCCCTTTCCACACCATTTTCAACAATATAACAAGCACCCTCTATAATATAAAGAACATAATAATCCGCGCGCCCCTTTTCACGCAACATGTGATAATCACGTCCCGAGAGATACTGAATATTACAGTTGTTTACTTCAAAATATCTGTCAGAAACCCGTTCGCTGCTGACTGCCATACCGTTACCTCCCGCTTAATCTATTTCCATTTTAGCAAAAACATTGTTCCCTGTCAATAGCAGAATTGTGCTATTATTCGACAGTTTACTGTCTTCCGAAAAACGGCGCGCACTGTTATACTAAGGATACTGCATCAACTGCAAATTTACAGACAAACGAGGTCGGGATATGTTGAAATTCGGTGTCATTGGTTACGGCAACCGCATCGGCGGCATTGTAGACAAGTTAATCAAATCGGGAGAGGCAACGCTTACCGCGGTTATGGACCCCGAGCTTGAGCGCGTTAAGGCAAAGGCCATGGAAAAGGGCTATGAGGGTATTACCTTTTATACCGATGCCGAGGAAATGCTTGAAAAGGAGCAGCTTGACGGCGTGCTTATCGGTACGCGCTGCAATCTGCACACGCACTACGCAATGCTCGTAGCAAAGCATAACATTCCCCTCTTTTTGGAAAAGCCCGTCTGCACCACCGAGGAGGACCTTGCTCGCCTTGAATCCATTGTACCCACGATGAACACCAAAACGGTGGTTTCCTTCCCCCTGCGCACCTCGGCAATTCTCCTGAAGGTCAAGGAGCTCATTGATTCGGGCAAAATTGGCACGGTAGAGCACGTGCAGGCATATAACAACGTACCTTACGGACGCGGTTACTACCACAAATGGTACCGTCTGGAAAGTGAAACAGGCGGTCAGTGGCTGCAAAAGGCAACCCACGACCTCGATTACATCAATCTGCTCCTGGGCGGACTGAGGCCAATCCGCCTCTGTGCCGTCAAATCGCACCGCGTATTCGGCGGCGAGGAACCTGCGGGCAAGCTTTGTGTCGATTGCGACAAGCAGCGCACCTGTCCCGAATCCCCTTATAACGTGAAGAAAATTGGTGACGGCTATGTCATCGGTCCTTACTGCTGCTACGCAAAAGATGTCAGTATTGAGGACAGCGGCAGCTGTATTGTGGAATACGAAAGCGGTATGCACGTGGTTTATACCCAGAACTTTGTGGCAAGAAACGGCGCAGGCAAGCGCGGTGCTCGCCTGATTGGCTTCAAGGGCACCCTGGAATTTGACTGGGTCACCAGCACAATCCGCGTCTTCCGTCACCAGGAAAACATCACCGAGGAATATACCGTCCACCGCACAGGCACCTCGCACTTTGGCGGCGACCAGAACCTGGTTGACAATTTCATTGACATAATGAAGGGGGTTGCCTCCTCCGACGCACCGCTCTCAGACGGCATCTTCAGCGCACACCTCTGCCTTTGCGCCAAGAAATCCTCTCTTGAACATATTTTTGTCGATATTTGATGAAAAAGCCCGCACCGTGTGCGGGCTTTTCTTATGAAACATATTCCGTCACATCTGTCGGAGCAGCGCGTAAATGCCGGTCGCATCTGCCAATCCTTCACCAAAAGCGGTGGCACCGCCTGCGGCAATCCCCATACGGAGCGCATACGGATACCCCTTGGCAACACCGTAGAGAAAACCTGCCACCATAGAATCTCCCGCACCCACGGTATTCACCGCCTGACCGCGCGCCGCGGGCGCCCGATGCACCTTGCCTGTCTTATCCAGCAGCAAGGCGCCGTCTGCGCCGAGCGACACCAACACGTTCTCTGCCCCCGCCAGCTGCAGCTCGCGCGCAGCTGCTTCTATCTCGGCATCGGTTGCAAGTACGCGCCCGACAATTGCCGCAAGCTCCGCTTTGTTGGGCTTTACCAAACAGGGACGGTAGAAAAGAATCGGCAGCAGCAGGTCACGCTCAGCATCTACCACCAGCCGCACACCCCGCGGCACGGCAATTTCCGCCATTTTTTGATAGACATCACGCGGCAAAGAAGGCGGCACGCTGCCCGCCAGCACCAAGGTATCTCCCTTTTTCAGCCTTGCCAGCTGAGCAAACAGACATTCCAGCGATTTTTCATCAATATGGGGTCCTGTGGCATTTATTTCACTCTCAGTATCAGCCTTGATTTTTACATTAATACGGGTTTCGCCCTGCGGAAGCCTGATAAAATCCTCACCGACCGCGGCCGCTTCCAGCATCTTACAAAGCATCTGACCGGTCGCCCCTGCCACAAAGCCAAGTGCAATGGTTGGTTCGCCAAGCGCTGCCAACACGGCAGACACATTGATGCCCTTGCCGCCAAAGGAAAGCACCTCTCGCCCCGTGCGATTAAGCTCCCCAACGCGAAAATCAGGCAAATAAACAGCATAATCAAGTGCCGGGTTCAGTGTCACGGTATAAATCATATCATTCCCTCACTTTCGCATCTTTACTAATATTATACACCGCAGAAAATCCCTTGTCAAGCAAGCAAAAGCCCTTGACAGAAGAAACCGATTTTGCTACAATAAGAGCAGGCGTATATCGCCGACAGACAACAAAATGAAACACAGTTCGGCACGGAGCTACCTTGTTACCGTGCTGTCGCACATAACCTGTGCGAAGGTGAGGAAAGGCGGTGCAAATCCGCCGCAACAGCCATTGCCGTGACGAGAGGAAAAGGGACTCTCCCAGTCGGAATGCTCACTGTCCCTGTGTACGCAAATCCCTCCCGGGCAAATGGGGAGTGGGCGCTTTTCTCGGGCGTACGCCCTTTTTTGCGCTCTCCTCGGGGGAGCGCTTTTGCTTTCGTTCTGTTTCTGAAAATCAACAGAAAAGAGGAACAGAGTATGAAAAAAATTCTCACGTCACTTCTCCTTCTCCTGCTTGCGGCTGTTTTAGTCTGTGGGCTTGTTGCCTGTGCCGACGTTGACAAAACAGGCGACTGGGAAACCGCAACCTACGACCGCGACACCAAGCTTGGCAAGGGTGACAAAACCATCACCGTTAAGGTAATCGCCGATGGACAAGCGCTGACCTTCACCGTAAAACCGACAAGGAAAACTTGGAGGACGCGCTGGTCGAGGTTGAACTGATTGACGGTGACGAGGGCGCGTTTGGTCTTTACATCAAAAAGGTAAACGGCATCGTAGCAGATTACGACGCCGACAAGACCTATTGGGCCATTACCAAGAGCGGCGAGGAAACCCTCGGCGCCAAGAGCACCATCATTGCAGACGGCGATTGCTACGAGTTTACCAAAACGGTCAGCGAGTGGTAAATAACGCATAACAAATAAAATGGAAACACGCAAAAAAAGCGCCCTGACGGTGCGTGAAATGGCCGTTTTTGCTATGCTTGGCGCATTGATGTATTGCTCCAAGCTTCTGCTTGAATGGGCACCAAATATTCATCTGCTTGCCCTTTTTATCATAGCTTTCACACGCGTATATCGCGTAAAGGCACTTGTTCCCATTTACATCTTCGTACTGCTCACGGGCATCTTCAACGGCTTTTCCCCCTGGATAATGCCCTACTTTTACATCTGGGCAATTCTATGGGGGGCAGTTATGCTGCTGCCAAAGCGCATGAAAACGGGGCTTGCCATTCCCGTGTATATCGTGCTCGGCACCCTGCACGGTTTGCTGTTCGGCGTTTTTTGCGCCCCGTCCCAAGCCCTTTTCTTCGGATTGGATTGGAAGGGCACGTTGGCATGGATTGCAGCAGGACTTTACTTTGATATTCTGCAAGCCATCGGCAATTTTGCCGCATGTACCCTTTGCGCGCCGCTTATCAGACTGCTCTGTAAATTGGAAAAACGGCCCTTTTTTGCATGATCAATAAAAGCAGGCAAGCCCATGGCTTGCCTGCTTTTGTTTTATTTTGCCGCAAAATAGGTGCCGACGTGCGCGCCGTCAAGCAGCTCGTAGAGAATCAGCGGGTCCTTACCGTTTACAATGTACATGGGAATACCCATATCGGTCACGATTTTGGCAGCAGTCAGCTTGGTGGCCATACCGCCCGTGCCGCGTGCGGTACCCGCACCGCCCGCCATTGCACGAATCTCATCGGTCAGTGCTGCTACCGTATCAATACGCTTGGCATGAGGATTTTTGCGGGGGTCACTGTCGTAAAGGCCGTCCACGTCGGAAAGGTTGATGAGCAAATCCGCGTGACAGACCAGCGCCACGTAGGCGGAAAGTGTATCGTTACCGCCAAAATTCAGCTCAGTGGTAGAGATACAGTCGTTCTCGTTGACAATCGGCACGCAGCCCATTTCAAGCAGCGTGGAAAAGGTATCCTCCGCCGCCGCACGGCGCTCGGGATTGTCAATCACGTCCTTGGTAAGAAGCATCTGCGCCACGGTGTGACCGTAATCCGAGAAGAAACGGGAGTAAAGCTTCATCAGCTCACTCTGTCCCACAGCCGCCATGGCCTGCTTTTCCTTGGTGCAGGTCGGGCGATGCGTGCCAAGACGTGCAACGCCTGCGCTGACTGCGCCGGAGGATACCAGAACAATCTCTTTTCCTGCATTTTTGAAATCAGAAAGGGTTTTGACAAGCGTCTCAATACGACGCAGATTCAGGTGCCCCTCCTCGTGTGTGAGGGTAGATGTGCCGATTTTTACAACAATGCGTCGACAGTTTTTCAGGGTAGACATATTTTTTCGCAATCCTTCTAAAAAGTATTTGAAAATTCACTCGCTTTGTATTATAATAGAATTATACTCTAATTTTTCTCTTTTCGCAAGAGGTTTTATAAAAAGGAGGTCACTATGCGCCAAAAATTTTCGGTAACCGTTGCCGACGTCCCGATGAACATCGTTTGTGAAGAAACACAAACCACCATAGACACCGCCGTTCGCGAGCTTGATACACAAATCCGCAGCCTGACCGCAGGTGCAGCCTGCACCAAAACCGAGGCGGCGCTCCTCAGCGCCCTTGATTACAGCACACGCGCCATGCACCTTGCCGAAAAGGTCGCGGAGCTTGAAGCACGCGTGCAGCAGGCAGACCCTATGGGAGATACATATGCCGCCAATCTGTTGCGTGGCGAAAACGAAACCCTGCGTGCCACCCTTGCCGTCACACGCGGCGAGTATGAGGCTGTTTTACAGGATAATGCCACCCTGTTCCATTTGAACGCCAAGCTGGTACGCCAGAACAGCGAGGCAAATGCACGTGCCGACCGTATGCACGACCAGGTGCTGTCTATCCTCACCGAGGTCAGGGAGCTGCGAGAGCGCCTTGCCGCTATGTGCGTGGAAACCCGTCCGCCCTCCCCTTCCTATGCTCATTACGAGGAGGAGCCTGCGATTGAAATCACCCCACAGGAGCAACAGACCACCAAAAAGTACGAGCAAATGGACCTTGACGATATTCTGAGTTCCTTGCCGCGCGGCACGCGCACCGCAGGCAGCGGCACCCCTCTCATCGATGCCACCGAGGAGGAGGAAGCACCGGTTTCCCTCACCGATATGATTGATTTTGACGAAGAAGTCTGACAATGAGCAAGCTACCCGAATTACTTGCCCCTGCGGGCACCCCGCTTGCGCTGCAAGCCGCTATCGAGGCAGGGGCTGATGCCGTCTATCTCGGCGGCCCCACCTTCAATGCCCGTATGCGTGCCGAAAATTTCACGGCAGAAGCGATGCGGGAAAGCATCAGCCTTGCCCATGCCTACGGCCTTCGTTCCTATGTCACCTTAAACACACTTGTCACAGACCGCGAGCTGCCCGCCTTTTTGGAGGCCGCTTATTTTGCAGACCTCGCAGGGGCTGACGCCCTGATTGTCGCCGACCTTGGCGGTGCCGCCGCCATTCACAAGGCGATGCCCCATATTGAGCTGCACGCCTCCACGCAGGCATCGGGACACAGCGTCGCTGCCGCAAAGGAGCTTGCCGCCCTCGGCTTTTCCCGCATGGTGCTGGCACGCGAAGCGAGCCGCACCGATATGGCTCTCTTTGTCAGGGAATGTGGCATCGAAACCGAAATTTTTGTGCACGGCGCACTCTGCGTATCCCACTCGGGGCAGTGCCTTTTTTCCTCATTGGTCGGTGGACGCAGCGGCAACCGCGGTGCATGTGCCCAGCCCTGCCGCCTGCCCGATAAAAACGGCAGATACCCCCTGTCCCTCAAGGACCTTTCTCTTGCGGAGCACCTGCCCGAATTAATTGATATGGGCGTACATTCCCTGAAAATTGAGGGACGCCTGAAATCCCCCGAATATGTCCGTGATACGGTACGCATCTGGCGCCGTCTGCTTGATGAGCGCCGCGCGGCAACCAAAGAAGAAATGGAAGCGTTTGCCGCCATTTTCTCGCGCGGCGGCTTTACCGATGCTTATTTCAAGGGTGCCGCCCTGCGCGGTATGCTCGGTGTGCGCTCCGAGGCAGACAAGGACGCCTCACGCGAGATGGCACCCTTCACGGGCATCACACGCCGTGTGCCACTCTCCCTTGACCTGACGATGAAGCAGAATACCCCCCTGACCCTGACGGCTGCCGCAAACGGCAAAACTGCAACCGTTACAGGAGATATTCCCCTGATTGCGCAAAACGCCCCGATGAATGAGCAAGCCGTGCGCGAAAAGCTCCTAAAGCTAGGCGGCACGCCCTACGAGGCAACCGCTGTAGCAATCTCGCTCGACGAAGGGCTTATGGTGCCTGTTTCCCGCTTAAATGCGCTGCGCCGCGAGGCGCTTGCCGCACTTGTACCGCAAAAGCCCGCAAACGGTAGCGAAAAACCGCACTATTCCCCCATACGGGCAAAAGGGCTGCGCCCGAAAAAGCCAACTGCACGCTTCACCTCTCCCGCGCAGATTCCCGAAAGCGCTCGCGCTTATTTTGAGCATATTTATCTTCCGCTTAACCGCTACGCTCCCTCCGCTGACGGTGTGGTGCTCCCTGCCGTGATTTTTGACAGCGAGCGTGACAGCATCAGAGCAGAGTTAAAGAAAGCCGCAGCAGCAGGCGCCACGCACGCCCTTGTCGGCAATGTGGGGCACCTCTCCCTTGCCCTGGAGGCAGGGCTTGTGCCGCACGGCGATTTCCACCTAAACGTCACCAACGAAGGCTCTCTGGCGGTACTACTTGAGATGGGCTTTGCCGATGTACTGCTTTCCCCTGAGCTGACCCTGCCGCAAATCCGTGACATAAAAGGTGCCTGCGATGCCATTATCTATGGGCGTATCCCTTTGATGATTCTGGAAAAATGCGTGGGAAAGGAGCTTGGCTCCTGTGAGGATTGCGGAAAGGACGCACTCACATTAACCGACAGACGGGGCGAAAAATTTCCTGTTTTGCGCGAGATGCCCCACCGCAGCATCATCTTTAACAGCCGCCCCACTGTAATGAGCGACAAGCGCGCTGACCTGCTGAAAGCAAGCATTAACGGTGGACACTTCATCTTCACCACCGAAACGGCGTGGGAAGCCGCCGCGATAATGGAAAGCTATCAAAGAGGCACTGCCCCCACAGGACCCGTGCGCCGCATCTGACGCCCTATCAAGAAAACCCCGCACCGTGGTGCGGGGTTTTCTTATTTGCGTCCCACAGGGGGAAGTGAAATCAATACTTTGCAAGCTCTGCCTCAAGCAGACGATTAATAATCACGGGATTTCCCTTGCCTGCGGTTTTGCCCATGACAATACCGACAATGGACTTCGCAGCGGCAAGCTTACCCTTCTTATAGTCAGCAACCGACTTGGGGCTTGCGGCAACTGCCTCGGCGACCAGCTTGCCAAGCAGCACCTCATCGTTAATCTGTGCAAGGCCCCTTTCCGCCACAAGTGCCTTGGGAGAGGCATCGGTCTCAAACATATCCTTGATAAGCTTCTTTGCCGTGGAGCTGTTGATAACGTCATCACCCACCAATGTAGCCAGCTCGCCAAGGTGCGCAGCACTGACAGGGCAAGCAAAGCTCTCACCCTCAATAAGGCGCATAAACTCGGAAATGAGCAGGTTAGCAGCCAGCTTGGGGTGTGCGGTGGTGGCAGCGGCAGCCTCAAAGTAATCCGCCATCGCCTTGTCGGAGGTCAACACCTCGCCGTCGTATGCGGTCAGACCGTATTTTTCCATATACGCCTTCTTGCGCACGTCGGGCAGCTCGGGAATCTCTGCACCAAGTGCCTTGATTGCAGCGTCCGTCAGCTCAATGGGGGGCAGGTCGGGGTCGGGGAAATAACGGTAATCGTTTGCATTCTCCTTGGAGCGCATGGTGTAGGTCTTACCCGTGGCGGGGTCGAAGCGGCGTGTTTCCTGCACAATGGCTTCGCCCGCCTCAATCGCATCAACCTGTCGCTTATACTCATACTCAATCGCCTTAACGATAAACTGGAAGGAGTTGAGGTTCTTCATCTCGGTACGGATACCGAACTTGGTTTCGCCCGCCTTGCGGACAGAGAGGTTGACGTCACAACGGAGCGAACCCTCCTGCATCTTACAGTCGGAAACACCGGTATAAAGGATAATGGCACGCAGCTTCTGCAAATACGCCTTTGCCTCCTCCGCAGAGCGGATATCGGGCTCGGAAACGATCTCAATCAACGGCACACCGCAGCGGTTACAGTCAATCATCGTGCCGTGCTTTTCATCGTGCACCAGCTTGCCTGCGTCCTCCTCAATGTGAATACGCGTGATACCAATGCGCTTGCTGCCCTCCTCGGTTTCCACATCAAGCCAACCGTGCTCGCAAAGGGGCAGGTCGTACTGAGAAATCCGGTAAGCCTTGGGCAGGTCAGGATAGAAATAATTTTTTCTGTCCTGCTTGGAATAGTTCGCAATCGTGCAGTTGGTGGCAAGTCCTGCCTTAACAGCATACTCCACCACCCTTTTGTTGAGAACAGGTAGGGTGCCGGGATAACCCATGCAGACAGGGCAGCACTGGGTGTTGGGCTCTGCACCGAAGGTTGTGGGGCAGGAGCAGAAAATCTTGGTCTTGGTCTTTAATTCTACGTGAACCTCAAGACCGATGACCATTTCATAGCCCTTGTAAAGTGTCATGCCTGTTTACCTCCCATATCATCTTCAAGTGCCGCGCCAACGCGGTAAAGCAGTGCCTCGGAGAAGGGCTTACCCATCAGCTGCAGGCCAACAGGCATACCGCCCTCGCCCACGCCGCAGGGCAGTGCAAGTGCAGGAATACCCGCAACATTTACAGGCACACTATACGCATCACCCATATACATCTCCAAGGGATTCTGGCTCTTTTCGCCCAGCTTGTATGCCACGGTGGGCGCCACGGGCGAGAGAATGACATCACACTGCTCAAGCACGCGGTCATAGTCGGCACGCACAAGTGCGCGCACCTGCAATGCTTTTTTATAGTAGGCATCGTAGTAGCCCGAGGAAAGGGCGAAGGTGCCCAGCATAATGCGGCGCTTCACCTCTGCACCAAAGCCCTCGGAGCGACTCTTCTTATAAAGCTCCGCAATATCGGCAAACTCCTCGGTGCGGTAGCCGTAACGCACACCGTCAAAGCGTGCAAGGTTCGAGGACGCCTCTGCGCTGGAAATAACATAATAGGCAGCAAGCGCGTGGTCAATGGCAGGCATCGAAACCTCCATCAGCGTCGCACCCATTTTCTCATAACGCGCGGCAGCATCGAGCACTGCCTTCTTCACATCGGAAGAAATACCCTCGCCAAAAAACTCCTTCGGAATACCAATAACAATACCCTTCACGCCCTTGCCGATTTCTGCACCGAAATCGCCGTAAACGCGGTCGATTGAGGTCGCATCGCGCTTGTCGTGACCTGCAATGGCATTCAGCACCAGCGCATTATCGCGGACGGTGTGGGTAAGCGGACCAATCTGGTCAAGAGAGGACGCAAATGCCACCAGACCGTAACGGGAAACAGTGCCGTAGGTGGGCTTCATACCAACCACACCGCAAAAGGCTGCGGGCTGACGGATAGAGCCGCCCGTGTCGGAGCCAAGCGTGTAGGCTGCCTCGTAGGCTGCAACGGCTGCGGCAGAGCCGCCCGAGCTGCCGCCGGGTACACGTGTGAGGTCAAGGGGGTTTCTCGTCTTCTTCATCGCGGAGTTTTCGGTGGTGGAGCCCATCGCAAACTCGTCCATATTCAGTTTACCGAGCATCACGAAGCCTGCATCGAAAAGGCGTTCAATCACGTGTGCATCGTAGGGTGGAATATAGCTCTCCAGCATCTTGGAGGCACAGGTCGTGGCAACGCCCTTGGTGCAGATGTTATCCTTGATGCCTGCAGGAATACCTGCGAGAGGGGAAAGCGTTTCCCCTGCGGCCAGACGGCGGTCAACGGCAATTGCCATATCCAGTGCGCGGCGCGCGTCGGTGGAGATATATGCACCCACACGGGGCTCGTTTTTCTCAATAGAGGCGATATACGCCTTGGTCAGCTCTGCAGAGGATACCTTGCGTGCGGCAAGCAATTCAGCAGCCTCGGCAAGACCTAATTTCAACAAATCACTCATCGGGACTCCCTCCTTATCCTTCTACGACACGGGGCACGGTAACATAGCCCTCTGCCTGCGTGGGGGCGCCCGCAAGCAGCGCCTCACGGGTAAACTCGCTCGTGGGCTCGTCCTCGCGCAGAACATTTTTCAGGGGAACAACGTAGGTTGCCTCGGCAACGCCTGTCGTATCCACCGCGGAAAGCTGGTCGGCAAAGCCGATAATTGCACTCATATCGGTGGCAACGCGTGCCTTCTCCTCACCCGAAAGCGAGAGTCTGGCAAGGTCAGCGATGCGCTCCACGTCAATGGTAGGCGCAGCTTTTTTGCCACCCGCACTGCCGCCTGTGCCACCCTCAAGCGCCTTGCCAAGCCCCAGCACCTCAAGCTGAGTGGCATCTACAGGCGTAGGCGCATCGGTCATCGGACAGGAAGCGTCCTTAATCTTGGGGAATGCGATAACCTCACGAAGGCTGTCTGCGCCAACCATAATCATAACGAAGCGGTCAAGACCGAAGGCAAAGCCTGCGTGGGGGGGTGTGCCGTAGCGGAAAGCACCGACCATAAAGCCGAAACGCTCCTCAATCTCCTCATTGGAGAAGCCGAGTGCCTCAAACATCACGCGCTGTACGTCGCGGTTGTGGATACGGACAGAGCCGGAACCAAGCTCGATACCGTTGAGAACAACGTCATAGGCCTGTGCACGCACGCGCGCCTTATCCGTGAGAAGATACTGCACGTCCTCGGGATAGGGCATCGTGAAGGGGTGGTGGGTCGCAACAAAGCGGTCCTCCTCCTCGGAATACTCAAACTGGGGGAAGTCGGTGACAAAGAGGAACTTATACTCGTCCTTGTGGCGGAGTCCCAGCATATCGGCAACGGTCAGGCGGAGCGCACCGAGCACCTTACGTACTGTCGCGAGCTTATCTGCCGAGAACAGAATAAAGTCACCGGGCTTTGCACCAAGACGGTCAAGCAGCGCCTTGAAGCCCTCCTCGGTGAAATATTTGGGCAGAATGGAATTGACGGTGCCGTCCGCGCGGAGCAGAATCCACGCCATACCCTTGGCACCAAAGGAAATTGCCTTTTCGGTCAGGTTTTCAATATCGGTACGGGCAAACCTCTCACCTGCGCCGGGCACGCAAATGGCGCGCACCACACCGCCCTGCTTGGTGACAGAGTTGAATACCGAGAAGGTGGAGGCAGCGGCAAGGTCGGTGACCTCAACGATAGGCAGGTCAAAGCGCAGGTCGGGCTTATCCGAGCCGTACACGTCCATTGCCTCGTGCCAGGTGATGCGTTCAAAGGGCTCCTCAATCTTGATACCCTTTACCTTGTAAAAGAGGTCCTTGAACATACCCTCAAGATGCTCCAGCACGTCCTCCTGCTCGACAAAGGACATCTCCATATCAACCTGAGTAAACTCGGGCTGGCGATCAGCGCGCAAATCCTCGTCACGGAAGCAGCGTGCAATCTGGTAGTAGCGGTCAATGCCGCCCACCATCAGGAGCTGCTTGTAAATCTGGGGGGACTGGGGGAGTGCGTAGAAGCTGCCGGGGTGTACGCGAGAGGGGACAAGGTAATCGCGTGCGCCCTCGGGCGTGGATTTGCAGAGCATAGGGGTTTCCACGCAAAGGAAGCCCTCTTTAATCAGGTACTCCTCTACGGTGTGCTGAATAAACGCACGGGTTTTCAGATTGTGATACATCGAGGGTCTGCGCAAATCAATGTAGCGGTATTTGAGGCGCAAATCCTCACGGGTCTGCTGGCTGTCCTCGGGCGAGAAGGGCAGCTGGTCACACTGGGAGAGAAGCTCCACAGCGATGGCCTTCATTTCCACCGTGCCCGTTGCAATACGCGGATTGACGGTAGCCGCATCGCGCAGGCGAATGTCACCTGTGACCGATACAACAGACTGGTTGCGGAGACTCTCCACAACCGAGAAATCCTCTGCCGTGAGATTGGCGGCATCAAACACCACCTGCACCACGCCCTCGCGGTCGCGCAGGTCGACGAAGATAACGCCACCCATGTCGCGCTTGTTGAGCACCCAACCGGCAACGCGCTGTACCGTGCCGATGTGCGTCTCGCGCACAAGACCGCAATAAATCGTTCTTTTCATAACTTTACTCCTTTTCTTTTTTGGAGATTGGCAGGGGCAAAAAAATAACGCCCCTGAAAGTGTCAAGCCACTTTCGGGACGAAAGAAAATCTTCCGCGGTACCACCCGCCTTTGAGCATACGCTCCTCACGGACACTCCTTTGAAGGAATATCCCTCGGCTGTAACGCGCCGCCGCGCCTGCGCCTACTGCCCGCTTCGGGGGTTCGAACAGGAACTCCGGAATGTTCTTTCATCGCGCACCCATACCGTCATCGCAGCACCGACGGCTCTCTGTGATAGCCCTCGCGATTACTTTTTTCCATCATTGCTTTTGAAAATATTATACACCGATATTGTAGCACTATTCCTCCGTTCTGTCAAGTGGGTATAAAAAAAATAAATAATAACGCAGAAAATGCCCGCCCGACGTGGCTTACACCCCTTGCAATTTCCCTGTTTTACGTGTATAATGTATTTTGTATAAATATTTTAATTAAACTTTAAGGAAAGCGAGGTGGCAGCATGAAAGCAGTGATTATGGCGGGCGGCAAGGGCACGCGTATGGCGACGCTCGGCTCCGATCTTCCAAAGCCCATGTTGCCCCTTGGCGGCAAACCGATTTTGGCGCATGAAATTGCGTGCCTTGTGAAAGAGGGCATCACTGACATTGTTTTGGTTGTGGGGCATCTCGGTCACGTCATCAAAAATTACTTTGGCGACGGCAGGACATTCGGCGCGCGTATCACATATTTTGAGGAAAGCGAGCCGCTTGGCACGGCAGGGGCGCTCTATCACTTAAAGCCCGCCCTTGCAGATGATGATTTTCTGTTGCTTGGCGCCGACCTGCTTTTTGAGGTAGACCTTTCCCGTTTTCTTGCCTACCACCGTGAAAGGGGCGGTCTTGCCACCCTGCTCACCCACCCCTCCACGCACCTTTTTGACAGCGTGGCGGTGTACGCCGATGAGAATGGGCGTGTACGCGCACTCCTGCCCCCTGCCGCCGACCGTGCGATAACGGCAAATCGCACAAACGCAGGTCTGCAAATCTGCGCCCCTGCCCTTTTAGACCGCCTGACCGGGGCGGGCAGGCTTGACCTTGACCGCGAGGTGCTTGCTCCCCTTGCCACCGAGGGCTTGCTTTACGCCTACAACTCCCCCGAATACGTAAAGGACGTAGGCACGCCCGAAAGACTTGCCTCGGGCGAGCACGACCTTGCCGCAGGCTACCCCCAAAAGGCATATCTCGGCAAAAAGCGCCCTGCCGTATTTCTTGACCGTGACGGCACCATCAACCGCCATATCAGCTTTTTAAGTCGCCCCGACCAGATTGAGCTTTTACCCCGCGCTGCAGAGGCAATCAGGCTCTTAAACGAGCGCCATATCCCTGTGATTGTCGCCACCAACCAGCCTGTCATCGCACGCGGTGACGTAACGCGCGAGGGACTTGCCGCCATTCACGGCCGCCTTGCCTGCTTACTGGCAGAACAGGGCGCTTTCGTCAACGATATTTTCTACTGTCCGCACCACCCCGACGGGGGCTTTGCGGGCGAGGTGCCGGCACTCAAAACAGATTGCGCTTGTCGCAAGCCGGAGCCGGGGCTCTTGTTACAGGCCGCCGCACGATACAACCTTGACCTTCCCCGCTCGTTGATGATTGGCGACCGCGACACCGACGTAATGGCTGGCAAAAGGGCGGGGTGCCTGACGGCAAAAATCGGCAATAGCACCAAGGGCCTTATTCCCGATTGCCACGCCGATATCACGGGGGAAAGCCTTTATGAGTGCATCGTGAAATTTCTGGAAAGCGAGGGGCTTTGATGTGTCTGATTCTGCGACAAAGCGCCTGATTTTCGTCACCTCGCGCCTGCCCTGGCCGACCAACAGCGGCAGAAAGGTTTCGCTTTATCACTACTGCCGCGGCTTACACGAGAGGTACGGCTATGAGATTACCCTGTTTGTTTTCCCTGAGCACGACCAACCCCGTAACGAGCAGGACAAGCCCGACTTTATTTCACGCGTGGCATTTGCCGCGCCCTTTTCCCGTGCCGAGCAGGCAGGCAATCTGCTCATCAAATCGCTCTTTGGCGGCAGGCCGCTGCAAGCAGCACTCTTTGAAAGCAGAAAAAGCAAAAGGCTGCTCGACCGTCTGGTTGCGGAAATCAAGCCTGACGTGATGATTTTTGATATGATTCGCTTAGCGCCCTATATGAAGCGCTATCAGGGGAAAACGCGCCTTGTGCTTGACCTTGATGACCTCTTGTCGGTGCGTTACCGCCGCCAGCTGCAAGCATCTGCTGAGGGCAGCATTGCAGGGCGATACGAGGGGGCACTGCACCCCCTCACGCGCCGTATGCTCGGCGCAAAGTTTAGCCGTTTTATCCTCAAAACCGAGGCGCGCCGTGTGAAACGCGCCGAAATCAAATTCTCTAAAAAAGCCGATGGCGTGATATTGGTGTCGGAAGGCGAGGTCGCGCACCTCAACGCCCTGCTTGGCGAAAGCAAGGCAATTACCGTCCCCACGGGTGTGGATATTGCCGCCTTTTCCGCTGCACGAGGCATGGCAAAAATCCCCAATACAGTTGGCTTTGTCGGCAATCTCTCCGTCCCTGCCAATGTGGCGTCGCTCACGCACATTACGGAGCACGTCCTGCCCCTACTTGCAGACGTGTCGCTTGAGGTGGTGGGCCCAACCCCCGAAGAAATCCGCGAAAAATACAAGGGCAATCCGCAGATTTCCCTGCTTGGCGAGGTTGACAATCTGCCCGAAGCGCTTGGACGCTGGCAGGTGTTTCTTGCTCCAATCACCTTTGGCACAGGACTGAAAACCAAAATTCTTGAGGCTATGGCTGCGGGCCTGCCGGTCGTCACCAACGCCGTAGGTGCCGAGGGCATCGGCGCGGGGACAGGCAGCGAAATTCTGCTTGCCGAAAGCGCAGAAGCACAGGCCGCCGCAGTAAAGGAATGCCTCGAAAGCCCCGAAAAAGCAACCGAAATCGGCAACGCAGCTGCCGCATTTGCCGCCGCACATTTTGCGTGGGAAAAATGCTTTGCGGCGTTTGAGGCTCTTGACCTGTGAGGTGTGAGATGAAGATTTTAATTGACAACGGCTTAAATAAAAACGGCACTGGCATTGCCGCATACAGCGACTATCTGGCAACAGCGCTTGCCAACCTGCCCGATACCGAGGTATCCCTTGAGAATTTCACGCCAAGGGGCGGTAAAATCCGCCGCAGGCTTGCCTATCTGCATTACTTAAAAAGCAAGGCCTACCGCAAAAAAGTCGGTGGCTTTGACGTGGTGCACTACACCAACTACGCCATGCCGAAAAGGCTGCCCGCAGGCGTAGTATCCGCAGTAACGGTGCATGACCTGACTGCGTTTTCCCACCCCGACACCCTCTCCCGAGCCTACGCCGCCTACAACCGCAAAATGGTGCGCCGCGCTGTGCGCTCTGCCAATATCATTTTTACGGTATCCGCTGCCATGGCAGAGGAAATTGCCGCCCGTTTTCCTGCGACGAAGGAAAAGATAATGACCGTTTACCCAGGTCATTACGAAGTGGCTACCCCCAATGTTCTGCCCGAGGTATATGAAAACGAGGCATTACAGGGACTTGAAAAGGGCAAATTTTTTCTCTTTATCGGCACGCTTGAAGCACGCAAAAACCTGACTGAGCTGGTAAACGCCTACGCCCTTCTCCTTGCGCGCTGTCCTGCCGCGAAGGCGTATGCCCTGGTGCTGGCCGGCAGACACGGACGCGGTGCCGCCGCCTTGATTGATACAGTGCTTGATGCCCCCGACGAGGCGGATATCCGTCTGCCCGGTTACGTCTGTGACAGTGACCGCGCAAAGCTGCTTGCAGAGGCGACAGCGCTGGTGTTTCCCAGCGTTTACGAGGGCTTTGGCTCTCCGCAGACCGAGGCAATGGCGGCAGGTCTTCCCATGATTTTAAGTGATATTCCGACCAATCGCGAGGTATCGGGTGAGCTTGCCCTCTACTATCCCGTGGGCGACCCCGACCTGCTTGCCAAGGCAATGGAATTAACGCTCCTTGGCATACATAAAGCAGACACGGCGAAATATACCGCGCGCCTTTCGCGCTTTGATTGGCAGCAATCCGCTGCCGAAATCCGCGCCGCATACGAGGCGCACAAAAAATAATCTGAAAGGAGATGCCGGAATTGGCGATTGCTCTTACAATAAAAAAAGACACCCCTGGGTGGCTGACCGCACTGCGCCGCTTCTGGCGCTCCCCCCTCTTTCACGCCCTGCTGCTGACCGTTTCGGCAGCGGCAATGGCTTTATCGCAATACCTTGATTTTCTGCGCACACCAAGCACCCCTGCCAAAGAGGGACTTGCAGGCACGGTGGTTGTCATCGGTGCAGCAATTCTGCTTGCCCTTCTGCTTGCCATTCTCGTTACCGATGACGATATTCTCTCCACCACCACGCCGTTTTTACTCTTAACGGTGCTGGTTTCCTCCTGCTATGACGGCTACGCGCTCTTTGCGCCTTACATTCCCTTGGCTATTCCTGCCGCCGCAGCACTGATTTTTCACTTTGTCCGCTATCACGGAAGGCTCAGCTGCGGCACCTCTACCGCGCCCCTTTTTGCAGTATCCGTTGCCGTAACCGTAGGCGGCATTGGCTGTCTCAAGGCGACTGAATATTTTAACCCTGCCACCCTTTACTACATCGCAGGGCTCGGCTTTGGTATGCTGATGCTTTATTTGCTGCTGCGCGCTTCGCTCACGCGCCCGCGCGACTACGATATGCGCCTGCTGCTGGTCCGCGCCCTCTACCTTGTCGGCATCTTTGCCGCCCTTTTTACCTTTACCTTTTACGCGGTACGCATAGAATGGCTCATCAGCGATTTGAAGCGTCTGGGGCACCCCCTGCTTTTCAGCATTGATAACCGCAACGTCTACGCAACCTTTCTGCTCTTTGCCCTGCCCATGCCCTTCTACTATGCAGTGAAGAAAAGCGGCTGGCATCTTCTGTCTGCCCTGTTCTTCTACACCGCGCTCCTCGCAAGCGGCTCGCGCGGTGGTCTTGTCTGTGGCACGGCGCTCCTTGCCCTTTGCTTTATCTACCTGCTGCGCCGCGACGTCGCGCACCGCAGAAGAAATATTATCATTCTCGCCCTGCTTGCGCTCTGCGCGCTTGCCGCAGGCGGATTGCTGGTAAAATTCTTTACCGAACGCTTTCAGGACGGCTTTATCGTAAGTGACGAGCCACGCGTGCTCCTCTTAAAGCGCGCCCTCTCCGATTTTCTCTCCCACCCTGTTTTCGGCGTGGGACTTGGCTACACGGGTAACGCCGATATTTACAACCCCAAAGCCTTTGCGATGAACTGGTATCACATGATGATACCGCAAATCGCAGCGGGGCTTGGCATCGTAGGCGTGCTTGCCTACACCTTCCTGTTCTGGCGTCGCGGTAAGTTGATGCTGCGCCGTGGCGATGCCCTTTCCCGTACACTTGCCCTTTCCTACATCGGTCTTTTCCTGATGTCACAGGTCAACCCGGGGGAATTCTGCCCCATGCCCTATGCGTTTCTCGGTATGCTTATCTTCCTCTTGCTTGAAATTGACGAGGAAAAGGACAGCGCCGCCGCCGCAACAAAAGCCGAGAACGCCCTGAAGGCAACCCTGCATACCGCACTTTGGGGCGCGCCCCTGACCTTACCCGAAAACATCGACTATACCGCCCTGCTCGCACTTGCCGAGGCGCACATGATACACAGCGTGGTGGGCGAGGGACTTGGGGTACTTGCCGAAGATGCCCTGCCCGAAAGCACCCTGCAGGCATTGCAGGATAAAACGCTTTTGGTCCTTCGTCACAACGAATTGCTTGCCTCCGCCAGAAATCAATTGCTTGATTTTCTTGCCGCGGAGCATATCCCTGCCGCAATCCTGAAGGGGGACGGCGTGGCAAGGCTTTATCCCACCCCTGACCTACGCGTATCGGGCGATATTGACCTGCTGCTTGCCGAAGGTGACCTGCCTCGCGCAGAAACACACCTGCTCGCCTGCGGCTATCACAAATCGGACATGCCAAACGACCACCACACGGTCCTTAAAAAGGGAAATGTTAAAATTGAGCTGCACCTCACCCCTGCAGGTATTCCTATGGGTGAAATGGGCGAGAGGGTAACTGCCCTGCTTGCCGACACCCTTGACACGGCACGCCATGTTGCGCTCGGCGGTGCGTGCTTCCCTATCCCTGCCCTGCAAAATCAGGCAATTATTCTGCTGTTGCATATGCAGCAGCACCTGCGCGAGGGCGGACTTGGCTTGCGCCAGCTTATGGACTGGACGCTTTTCCTTGCAAACGACCTTACCGCAGAGGCGCACGTGCCCCTCGCTGAGGCACTTGCAGAAATCGGCCTGCTCCGCTTTGCCGAGGCGGTTACGACAGCCGCAGTCCGTCACCTGGGGCTTGCCCCTGAAAAATCCCCCTTTGACGCGTGCGACAGTGCCCTTGCCGACGCGCTGTTTGCCGATATCCTTGCCGCAGGCAACTTTGGTCGTGCCAATGCGAATTTTGCGGGCAGCGCCATTGTGACGCTTCACGGCAAGCGAGAAAAAAGCAGTCTTGCAACCGCACTTGCAGGTGTGAAGGAAAAATGTCTTGCCGAATGGCAAATAGCAGAAAAGCACCGCGCGCTGCTGATATTCCTGGTACCGTTCTGGATTGTACGCCGTATGCTGCGCGCGCCTGTAAAGCCACTCTCGATGCTCCGCTCCGCCTCGGCACGCGCGGCGCTCTACGACAAGCTCTCACTTTTCAAAAAGGATTAACCCCGAAGAATTTATGAAAAACAACATCATTTTAATCGGCATGCCTGCCGCAGGCAAAAGCACGGTGGGCGTGCTACTTGCCAAATCCCTTGGCTATCGCTTCCTTGACACCGATATTCTCATTCAGGAGAAAACCGGCCGTCTGCTCCATGAAATCATCGCCGCAGACGGGCTTGACCGCTTTCTTGAGATTGAAAGCGATGTCCTTTCGGCACTTGACACCCAAAAAACCGTGATTGCCACGGGCGGTAGCGCCGTATACGGCAAGGCGGCTATGGCGCACTTAAAGAAACTCGGTCACGTCATTTATCTGAAAATCAGCTTTGCATCACTCACCGAAAGGCTTGGCGACTACGTCAACCGCGGCGTGGTGCTGCGCCCCGGCATGACCCTGTCGGACCTCTACCTGGAGCGCGAAGCTCTCTACGAACGCTATGCCGATGCCACGGTAGATGAGGACGCACTTGCCGCAGGCCTTACCGAAACCACCGCAGCGGTCATCGCGCTTACCCACGGGTTTTTGCAAAACACAACGAAAAAGTAAAAGAGTAGCAAAATTTTTGCTACTCTTTTACAATGTCATAAAAACCCATGTGAAAGACGCCCATTGAGAGCGTCCTTTTTCTTATTCTTTTAACACGCGCACGCGCGTGACACCGTATTTTTGGAAAAGTGCCTGGGCGGCAGCATCAATCACCTCGCCACTCATGAGAATCGGCACAGCAGGGGGACAGGCTACCGTAGGAGCTGCCAGCACACGCCCAAGGGCAAGCGCCACATCAATTTCCTCGGCAGGCGCCAACAGCGCCTCGCGCGGCGTGCAAGCAAGAGCAGGGCGCGACAGGGGCGGTGCCTCCTTCACACGCGGCGCTTGCGGCACAACCGATAGCAGTGCCCTCTCCAACAAATCAAGCTCACCCTCGGTATTGGCGGGCGAAATCATCAGCACCAGGAAATCCTTATCGGCAAATTCCGGCTCAATGCCCTTCTCACGCAAGGTATCGGCAAGCGCCTCGCCCGTATAGCCGCAGGCGGCGGCATCAAGGGTCAGCTTCAGGGGCTCATCACCATAAAGGGCAAGTCCGTTTTCTGCAAGCCTTTTGCGCGTTTTTTCAATACGTAAAACAGTTTTGGCAAGTGCCTCGCCGTACCCTGTCGCCAAGGTGCGGTTGCAAAGGTCAAGCGAGCCAAGCACCAGGTAAGAGGGACTGGTGGAAGCAAAGAGCGAGAGTGCGGCAGGCGCACCCGCAACGTATTTTAAGGGCGCGTCCTTTGCAATATGCAGATACGCTGCACCTGTAAGCGCCGAGAGGGTTTTGTGCGCAGAATCAGCGCACATCGTTGCGCCCAAATCCATCGGGTGACGAGAGGGCGAGAGAAAACGCAAATACGCGCCGTGTGCGTTGTCGACCAACAACGGCACGCCATACCGCTTACAAACAGCGGCTATCCCCGCCACGTCTGCCACATTGCCGAGATAATCGGGTGATGTCAGATATACCGCCTGCGGCAGCATCTGCTCTGCGGCAAGTGCTTTTTCCACCTCGCGGACGGTCAGGGGGCAGGCGCATAGGTGCGCAGTCCCACGGGGCATCAACCACGTAATATCCATATCAAGGAGCGCCGCGCCATACAAAAACGCCTTATGCGCATTGCGCGCAGCCAACACGCGCGGGCGCGCGCCCTTCGGTACATCGGCGGCAACCAAAGCCAGCATTGCCTTAATGGCAAGGGTGGAGCCCTCGGTAGAATAGAGCGTAGCCGCCGTGCCGAAAAGCGCGGTAGCGTTTGCCATACTATCGGCAATCACGCCGTCGGCGTGATAAAGCACGTCGGCACCCTGTACCTCGGTGATATCAAAGCGCGCGGCGTCAAGCGCGCCGCGCCCCTTGTGACCGGGCATATGAAAGCGTGCGATATCGCGCGCTGCGTAGCCCTTCAAAAAATCAACAATCGGTGTTTTCATTTTTTATCCATTGCACGCGCAACCTGCATCATCACGGCACACTCCATACGCTTCTTGAAAAGCTTGCAGCCGTATTCGTAAATGCCACCGATGCTCCCCGTTGCGTGATAGGAGTTCGCCGCACAACCGCCCGAGCAATACATTCTTGCCCAGCAATCACGGCAGCCCTCGCGGGCATAAGCGTTGCAGGAGCGGAACTCGTCCTGCACGGCGGTGTTGGTGACACCATTCCAGACGTCGCCCAGGCGGTATTTTTCATCACCGACAAACTGGTGGCAGGGATAAAGCTCGCCCGCAGGTGTCACAGCCATATATTCCGTGCCGGAGCCGCAGCCCGTAATGCGCTTGTAAATGCAGGGGCCGTGCTTGAGGTCAAGCATATAGTGGTAGAAGGTAATGGGGCGGCCCTCGCGCTCGCGCTTGAGCATCTCGGTGGCAAGCAGCTCGTACTGCTCAAAGAGCACAGGCAAATCCTCCTCCGTGAGCGCATAGGGGTCATCGGGAGGACAGACAACAGGCTCCATGCTAAGCTCGGTAAAGCCGAGGTCTGCCATATGAAAGAGGTCATTTGTAAAATCGGTATTGTTGTGGGTAAAGGTGCCACGCACGTAGTATCCCTTGCCGCCGCGCGAGGCAACCAGCTGCTGGAACTTGGGTACAATCACCTCGTAGCTGCCCTTACCTGCCGCATTCTTGCGGAAATGGTCATTCACCTCAGGACGGCCGTCAAGCGACAACACCACGTTGCTCATCTCGCGGTTGAGGAATGCCATCGTCTCCTCATCAAGCGCCACACCGTTGGTGGTAAAGGTAAAGCGGAAATTCTTGCCCGCAGCCTTCTCCACCTCACGTGCATAAGCAACAAGCTTTTTCACCACATCGAGGTTCAGGGTGGGCTCACCGCCGAAAAAGTCAACCTCCAGGTTGCGGCGCGTACCCGAATTGGCAATCAGGAAATCAAACGCCTGCTTGCCGACCTCAAAGCTCATCAACGCGTCCTTGCCCTGATATTTGCCCTGCCCTGCAAAGCAATATTCACAGCAAAGGTTACAGGCGTGCGCCACGTGCAGGCAGAGCGCCTTCACGACCTTGCTGTTGTTTTTATAATCGCGCGCAAGTCCCTCGTAGGGGTCTGCGGAAAAGAGCTTGCCCAGGCGCTTCAGCTCGGCAACGTCTGCAAGGCAAAGCTCCAGCTCCTCGCGCGTCACGTCAGGACGGTCGGCGTATTTTTCAAGCATTGCGGCAATGATTTCCTCAGTGCTATACGCCTCATACATCGCAATGACGTCATACGCCACCTCGTCCACGGCGTGTACCGAGCCGCTGGCGGTATCAAGGACGATGTTATATCCGTTTAATTTGTATTGATGTACCATATCAAAAGCCTTTCTGAAAGACAAAACGCTGCCCCGAAAGACAGCGTTTTATGTCGGGGTGAGATTACTTGCTCTCGCACTGCTGATTTGCAACACCGCAGGAGGTCTTGCAAGCGGACTGGCAGGAGGTCTGGCACTCACCGCAGCCACCGGTCGTTACGGTAGCGGCAATGTCTTTGGTTTCAATAGTGGTAATTCTTTTCATGAGAATACACTCCTTTAATGATTTACAGATAAATTTTAGCACAAAAGCCCTGCCTTGTCAATATAATTTTTGCTTTTCTCCATACAAAACAGAAGCAGACGTTCACGGCACCGTCATAGCAGCTATTTTTTTACCAATCCTTTCACCAAAACCTGTATACTATCAAGCTGATTTTCATCAAGACGCTTCAAATCACTCAAAAGCGCGGAAAGCTTTTCAGGTGTCGCAGAGTCGATATCAAAAAATTCCGCAGGTGTAATGCCGAGGTAATCACAAATAAAGAAAAACGCCTGCATGGACGGTAACGCTTTCCCGCTTTCAATGTTATTGATGTAGCCGGGATTTTGTCCAATCGACAAGCTCATATCTCTGGCAGAAACGCCTTTTTTATTACGCAAGCGCGCCAAACGAACCGAAAACTCCTCCGCATACATATCTCGTCACCGCCTTCCTCTATATATTATTGTATCCTACACATAACATTTTTCCAAGGATTATTTCCGTGAAAACACTTGACATATCGCTTTATAAATGATATAATGGTGCAAAACAGCAGAATAAATCTGATAATTCACCTTTTTGAGTGCCATACTAAATACAATGGCAATTTCTACCGCAATATTCTTTGAAAGGACGACACTTATGAAAGCCAAATCTCTCATTCCCCCGATTGTTTCAAACATTGTCAACTTTGTCACACAGCTGCTCCTAATCATTTTCTGCTGTGTACAAGACGCCGTAATCGTAACCTACCATTATTCCTCTTATTATTCCGGGAGTTCCTCTCATAGCTATCTATATAATTTCTTTGAATCGATGATTGAGACCGATTTCGGCATTTTACTCCTGATCTTTTTGGCTCAGGTGATGTTCTTCTTGCTGCTCTGGTCCTTCCTTTGTCTGGTGCGTGCAGTGCGCGTTCCCTGCCACAAGCTCTTCATCACCCTCTACTCTCTGCAGTGTGCCTTCATTTTCCTGGCACTGATTACCGCGGCAGTAGATGGCCAACTCATTGAGGGACTTTTCTACTGGATTGTCTTCTTTGCACACCTGCAGTTGGCATACGCCATTGTCAACCGTGCCACCACCAAAAAAACTGATGCTGCACCCGAAACAAGACACCAACAGCCCGCATATCAGCAGCCTGCATATCAGCAGCCTGCATATCAACCTCCTGTGACACCTATCGCAACCTGCCGACAGTGCGGCAGCGCCACCAATGGTGCAAAATTCTGCCCCAATTGCGGCAGCACACAAGCAGCACCCACCCCACAGGCTACAACATCAATTCCCGCCTTTTGCCCACAGTGCGGTGCAAAAACACCCGGCACCAACTTCTGCAGCATTTGCGGCACAAGGCTGACCGCCACTGCATCAACACCCGCAAATGAAACGCCCAAAAACGTTTTCGATTAAACCAACGCAAAAAAGAACAGGTCACACGACCTGTTCTTTTTTTATCTCAAAGCACCACCGCAGGCTCACCCGCGGCAATCTCCTCCTCCATGGGGGCCTCTGCCGCAGTGGCAAGCGCCTCCTCATAGGCGGTAATTACAGCATCTTCGAGCATCGCGCGGAACTGTGCGTTAATGGGGTGCACAATATCGCGATAGGTCTCATCAGGATTTTTACGGCTGGGCATCACGATAAAGTGACGGTCTCTTGCGTGAATCACCTTGATGTCGTGCACGGCAAGCTGGCTGTCAAAGGTAACGGACACAACTGCCTTCATTGGTCCCTCATCAAACAATTTACGGATTTTAATATCGGTAATCTGCATTTTTGCCTCCTTGAAGTTTGCTCCGAAATTGGTATTTCTTACATGGGTTTAGTATACATTGAATTTGTGGAGATTATTCAAGCAAACTGTGTGGATTTTGTGAAAAAGTTTGACGAAAAAACGGCTTATCTGAAATTTCCCGACAGGAAAGGTGGTTTTTTGTGATGTCCTTAGAAAACACAACACACACGCCGCGTGAGGCTGCCGCCCTGCTGCAAGGTGTCAGCGCACTCTGGTTTATCGGCATCGGCGGCGTACACATGTCGGCGCTTGCCCTGCTCGCGCGTGCACGCGGCTTCCGCGTCGCGGGCTCCGACCGCGCGGAAAACGAGCATACCGCAAGGCTGCGGCAATCGGGCGTGACAGTCTATATCGGTCATAACGCTGCCCATATGATAGGCGCGGAGGCTGTCGTCTATACCCTTGCCATCGCAGAGGATAACCCTGAATATCAGGCAGCCGTCAATCTCTCTCTGCCGCTTTTTTCCCGCGCCGATTTTTTGGGCTATCTTGCCGCCTCTCATCGGGCACGCATCGGTATCGCAGGCACACACGGCAAAAGCACGGTCACTGCTATGCTGGGGGAATCGCTCTGGCGCATGGGACGGCTGCCAAACATACTCTGCGGTGCCACCATGCGCGCCTTTGACGCGCCGTTTTTTGTGGGCGGCGGGGAGGAATTTTTGTTTGAGGCCTGTGAGTATAAAGACTCCTTTCTCTGCCTTTCCCCCACCCTCGCCGTCATTTTGAATGCCGAGCTTGACCACGTGGATTTTTTTGAAAATGAGCACGCCGTAAGAAACGCCTTTGCCAATTTCGCCAAGGGTGCAGAAGATGTACTGCTGCCCGCAGAGGACACCGCGCTCTGCGCTCTGGTGAGGGACAAGGGGAAAAAGCCACTCACCTTCGGGCTTGCCACAGGTGATTATCACGCAGCAAATCTCACTGAGGGCAGGGCGGGCTATTCCTTTGATGTGATCGCGCCACAGGGCGCACTCGGGCGCATCACGCTTTCCGTTCCGGGACTGCACAACGTCAAAAACGCACTGGCGGCCGCTGCTGCCGCATTACTTTGCGGCGTGTCCCCTGCTGACCTGCTCCCCGCGCTTGCCGCCTTCCAAGGTATAAAAAGACGCATGGAATACAAAGGAATTTTTTGCGGTGCCACCGTATTTGATGATTACGCCCACCACCCCACCGAAATAGAGGTCTCCTTAAAAGCAGCACGCACACTACTGGGAAAAGGACGACTTTTTGTCCTGTTTCAATCGCACACCTACTCTCGCACGCGCGCGTTCTTTACGGAAATTGCAGGTGCACTGCGTGACGCCGACCGCGTCATTATCGCCGATATTTACCCCGCACGTGAGCGCGCCCACCTCGGTATGACCGCCACAGGGCTTGCAAGAGCAATCGGCGCGCACGCAAGCTACGAGGGGGGCTTTGCCGACATGACCGCCACGCTGGCACGTGAGCTTGCCCCGGGCGATCTGCTGCTTGTCATGGGCGCGGGCGATATTGACCGCATTTTCGGATTATTTTGGGCAAAGGGCTTTACATTATAACAAAAATCGGCTAAAATAAAGGACAGTATAAAAAGGAGGCTTTGCGATGAAATCCTACGAGGCGCTTTCTGCCGTATATGATGCACTCGGCACAGATATTGATTACAAGGGCTTTGCCGATTTTTATGAGGCCTCCTTCAGGCGAGCAGGGCTTACCCCCTCGCTTGTCCTTGACCTTGGCTGCGGCACAGGGAACATGACGGTAGAGCTCGCCAAGCGCGGCTACGATATGATTGGTGTTGACGGCAGCGCAGAGATGCTCTCCCACGCCATGACCCGCAAATATGAGGAAGAACTCCCTTCTATTTTACTTTTACAACAGGATATGTGCGGCTTTGAGCTGTACGGTACCGTTGGTGCCGTAGTCAGCAGTCTGGATTGCGTGAATTACCTCACAGAAGAAGGCGACCTTGACCGCTGCTTCTCGCTTGTGCACAACTATCTTGACCCGGGCGGCATTTTCCTTTTTGACGTCAATACCCCCTATAAGTTCAAACACGTGTTCGGCAATAACGCCTATATTCTGGAAAACGAGAATTGCTACTGCGGTTGGCAAAATGAATACGATGAGGAAAGCGGGCTCTGTCGTTTCTACCTCTCTATTTTTGAGGAAACCGAGGGCGGCTGGCAGCGTAGCGACGAGGAGCAAGCTGAGCGCTGCTACGACAGGAGCACCCTCACCGCAGCACTCACGCGCGCGGGCTTTACCGACATTGAATTTTTTGGTGACACCGCGCACGGCGCCCCCACAGAGAAAACCGAGCGCTGGTTTATCTCGGCAATTTGCAAAAAATAAGGAGCAACTATGGAACAGGCAAAAATTCTGCGCGGTATGACGCGTGACGGCAGCGCACGCGTGCTGGTCATCGACTCACGCGCCATTGTCAATGAAATGATTCGTATCCACCATACAGCCCCCACCGCCACCGCAGCACTGGGCAGACTTTTAACAGGTGCCTCGCTCATGGGCTCACTGCTGGGTGAAAAGCAGGACGTCCTTTCCCTCACCATATCAGGCGACGGCCCTCTCGGCAAGATGATTGCCACCACCGACTATATGGGCAACGTACGCGGCTATGTACAGAATCCGACGGTTGACCTGCCCTTAAAGAAGAACGGCAAGCTTGATGTAGGCGGTGCTGTCGGTCGCGGCACGCTGACCGTTATCAAGGATATTGGCGGCAAGGAGCCCTACCACGGTATGATTCCGCTGGTCAGCGGTGAGATTGCCGAGGATATTACCTCTTACTACGCGGAAAGCGAACAGGTGCCCACCCTGCTTGCCCTCGGTGTGCTGGTGGATACCGATTGCACCTGCCTCACCGCAGGCGGCGTTATGGTGCAGCTTTTGCCCTTTGCAGATGAGGCAGTGATTTCGCAGATTGAGAAAAATGCATCTTCTCTTGGCAATATTTCGGGGCTGCTGCGAAACGGCAAGAGCCTCAAGGACATTGCCGACATTGCGCTTGACGGCATTGAATACGATGTGTTTGATGAGCTTGATGTTTCCTACCGCTGCACCTGCTCGCGTGAGCGTATTGCAGGCGCACTCCACAGCATCGGAAAGCAGGAGCTTGACGACATGCTTGCCCTGCAGGAGGCTGAGGGAAAGCCGCGCGAGCTCCTGGTGCTTTGCCAATTCTGCGACAACCGCTACACCTTTACCGAAAATGAGATTGAGGGATTTTTCAAAAAAAGTTGAAAAAACTTAAAAAAGGTGTTGACAAGTAGAAATCACTGTGTTATAATATCAAAGTCGCTGGTTCGGGTTTCCGAGCTTGCGTGCTTACCTGGCCCGGTAGTTCAGTCGGTTAGAACGCTAGCCTGTCACGCTAGAGGTCGTGGGTTCGAGTCCCATCCGGGTCGCCAGGTATGCCTCTGTAGCTCAGTTGGTAGAGCAGAGGACTGAAAATCCTCGTGTCGTTGGTTCGATTCCGACCGGAGGCACCATTGCGGATTTAGCTCATTTGGTAGAGCGCGACCTTGCCAAGGTCGAGGTGGCGGGTTCGAGCCCCGTAATCCGCTCCATAGGTTTGGAGCGAGAGACGTTTTGCTCTGGAAACCTTTTATATACGCCGGTAAAAAGCAGATGGAGGCAATAGTCTTTATCAAGCTTTTTACATAGTGCGAGTCCCGGGGGGTTAGCTCAGCTGGGAGAGCATCTGCCTTACAAGCAGAGGGTCACAGGTTCGAGCCCTGTACCCCCCACCATTTTTTATATTGAATAAAAGTTCAACCATTTGGCTCGGTAGTTCAGTTGGTTAGAACGCCAGCCTGTCACGCTGGAGGTCGTGGGTTCGAGCCCCATCCGAGTCGCCAAAAACAATTCCGCAGCAATGCGGTTTTGTGCGTTATAGGGCTTTTTTA
>JAFQMP010000027.1 GCA_017396225.1 Clostridia bacterium
CCCTGCGTGGCTTTCGCAACCGCCCTTGCTGCCGCGCCCTTACAAACGGTAATATGATAGGGCTGCCCATTGCACGCCGAGGGCGCCAGGCGCGCGGCGGCGAGAATGGCATCTAATTTTTCTTTTTCCACGGCACGTGCCGCATCATAGCTGCGGCAGGATTGTCTTGCCTCTGCAATTTCGGTGAAGTTCATACATATTCTCCTTATCGCTTGATACCTTTATTATAACCGAAATCCCGCACGAACGCAAGAGCCCATGGAATTTTGGCAAAAAACTTGACACGCACAAAAAAATCATCTATAATACTTATGTATTTTAATCAAGCACGCAGGCACACTCCATATTCCGCCGCGTGCAGGAGGTCATTATGATTAAGAACAAATTTTTGCGTTTCCTCGCGACCCTGTTATCCTCAATTCTTGTCATTGTTATCGTAAGTTTTATTGACAAGGCTCCCGGCTCACCCTTCACCGCTGCGATGCTCTTCCTGTTTTTGATGTGGCCCCTGTTCATCTTCTGGCGCGGCGTCATTGGTTTCCCCGGCTCCAAGCCCCTTCGTATGATTAAGAACCTTTTTATGGTCATTCTCATCGCACTGGCGCTGATTGGCTTTATTGCCGGCATCGTCGTCTACTATCAGGATTACCCCGAAGGCGCTCCCAAGCTTGCAGGTGCCATGCTGATTGCTACCCTGGCTACCTACGTTCTGGGCGTTTTCTCCGCCAAGGACGAGGACCACTTTGCCTTTAAGTTTGCCCCCTTCGTCCCCCCCGCCATTGCCCTTGTAACAGCGCTTGGCGCATTCCTGCTCTCCATGATTCGCCCCTACGCATTTATTGCGATGATTGTGTTCGGTGCAGGTCTGATTGTTGCCACCATGTACGGCTTCAAGAACGATTACCTGGGCTTTAACCTCACAGGGCCCTCCAAGTATACCTACAAGCCCTCCACAAGCTACACGCCCAAGAAAACCACCGAAACACCCGCCGAAGCCATGAAAAGCGTTTGCAGCAAGTGCGAGCAGACTCGTCAGGTTTCCAATCAGGCGAAGTTTTTCCCCAAAATCACCTGCAGCTTTGAAGGCGGCAACTGCGTTGTCTTTACCATCGGCGGTAACATCATGACGCTTCGCTCCAATATCAACAGAGCCGTATTGGACGATGCGCTGAAAATCACGCTGAAAAATATGGCTGATGAAATTGAGGTTCACTATCAGCTTGCCCTTGACAGGCTGCGCCGCAACGGCACCAGCACCGCCTCGGTATCTACCGCGAAGGTTATGAGAGGCAACATCGATATTACCTGATTTTAAGGGGCTGACCGACATTCGGTCAGCCCCTTTTGTGCTTTCTCAGGATTTGCGGTATGCGGACATGGTAACGCCGTATTTGCGACAAAACAGCGTCGACGCCCAGCCAAGATTACCGAAGCCACTTTCAAATACAATATCAGCAATGGCGTGATTGCTGTTTTTCAGCATATTCGCCACAAAATTCAGGCGCAAATCATTGACAAGCGCCGCAGGTGTCTGTCCCAGATACCGCTTACAGGAGCGTGACAGATGCTCGCGACTTTTACCACTCAGTGTAAGCATACGCGCGGTGCCATAGGTAAAATTGCCGTCCCGTCCCATTTTTTCCACCAGCTCTGCAAGCCACAGGGGCATTCTTTCAGGCTCCTTAGTCACAATAGCAGAAAAATGATTGGTAAGAACGGAAAAGAGCAATATCCGCATCGCAGTGGCAAGACGGGCAGTATCCTCTGCCACAATCGCGCGGATATCGGTCATACGGGCAAGCAATTCTTCGAGCGCTGCAGAGCATAGCCGCACCATCGGCGGGAGCTTGGGTGAAAGCAGCCTTTCAGGTGCAAAGCCTGCGCCAAGGTAAGCAATCAGCTCCTCAAAAATAGCGCTAGTGAAGGTGATATTCAACATAGAAAAGGGCTTTCCTGACACCGAAAGATAATCGTGACAATCAGCAGGGCGCACCAATACAAGGCACCCCTCGGAAAGCGGCACCTGCTCGCCGTTCACAATATGCAGCGCCTCACCCTCAAGGAGTAAAAAGACCTCGTAATATTCGTGATAATGGGGGCGGAAATACTCGGTATCGCTATACACGTAACGATAAGAGCACCCCGTATGTGAGTCGGTAAATCTTGCGGCTGTCAATAGCTTAGGCTCCATGGCTTCCTCCTGAAAATATCACAATACCGTATTTTTTATATCACAATAGCGGTTGAAATGCAAGACACGGTATGTTACAATAAAATTGAAATCTTACACCCAAGGAGAACGGTATGAAAAACAAGCTTCGCCAGATTCGGCGCTACATCAAACTGCTGCAAGAGCGTACCACCGAGGTGATTGCACCCGTAGAGGGTATTTTGACGGCACCGAAATGAAAACCACCTTTATCACGGGACAGGACGCCACACGCGAGCAAAGTGAGCGTTACTGCACCTACATGGGGCATATCACCCCCCAAATGGTCGCAGGCAGCTACAAGAGATACAGCGAAAAGTCCTTTGGTGACAAGGCGCTCCTCACCTATGGTTACGGTGACGGCGGCGTTCTGCGCCTGTATGAGTGCCAAAACCGCCGCACAAACGCTACGCTGACCTTTGGTATTCCTGTCACGCGCGTGCTGCTCTGCGATATGCTGGAGCGCGCGCTTGAGGAGCTGCCCGTCGAAGACGGCAAGGTCACCGTTCCCTTCAAGGGATTTGAGATTATCACATTAAAAATTCTGTCATAATCCCCCCTGAAAGCGGCATACGGATTAAACCGAGAAAAGCCCCGCAGACAGTTTGTCTGCGGGGCTTTATTATTCATATTACATAAACAGCGGGGCGAATACCACTGCTACAATACTCATCAGCTTGATTAAAATGTTCAGCGAGGGGCCTGCGGTGTCCTTGAGGGGGTCACCGACGGTATCACCGATAACGCAAGCCTTGTGCGCCTCGCTACCCTTGCCGCCGTGATGGCCTTCCTCCACATATTTCTTGGCGTTATCCCAGGCACCGCCCGAGTTTGCCATGCTGATAGCAAGCAAAATGCCCGTCAGTGTAGCGCCGACAAGCAGACCTGCCAATGCCGCCTTACCAAGCGTCAGGCCGACAACAATGGGCGCGACAATGGCAATCACGCCGGGGAGAATCATCTCACGAATGGCAGCCTTGGTGCTGATATCCACGCACTTGGCGTAATCGGGCTTTTCCGTACCCTCCATAATACCGGGGGCCTTTCTGAACTGACCGCGCACCTCCTCAATCATATCGTTTGCGGCACGGCTGACCGAGTTAATGGTAAGTGCAGAAAACAGGAAAGAGAGCATACCGCCGATGAGAAGACCGCTAAGCACCTTATAATTAAGCAAATCAATGGCAATGTTCAAATCAACGGCAGCGGCGTAAGATGCAATCAGAGCAAGCGCGGTAAGGGCTGCGGAGCCAATGGAAAAGCCCTTTCCTATCGCAGCGGTGGTGTTTCCCACGCTATCAAGGTTATCGGTAATCTCGCGCACCGACTCATCAAGACCGCTCATCTGTGCAATACCGCCTGCGTTATCGGCAACAGGGCCGTATGCATCAACAGAGATAACCATACCAACCGTAGAAAGCATGCCGAGCGCCGCCAGCACGACACCGATTTCAGCAGCAACGGTATAAGAAACAATAATCGCCGCAACAATCACAATCATCGGCAGGGCCGTGCTCATCAGACCTGAGGCATAGCCTGTCAGGATATTGGTCGCGCTGCCGGTATTGCTCGACTTGGCGATATCGCGCACAGGCTTATAGCTGGCCGAGGTATAAAACTCAGTAATCTTACCAATCAGCGTGCCTGCCAGAATACCGCAAAGCACACCGCCAAAAATCTTGATATCCTTGATGAAGAGCAGGAGCGCAAAAACAATGTTAAGCGCAGATGCCGTATATGTACCGATATTCAGGGCAAGTGCGGCATTCTTGATTTTCAACAGGCGCACAATCACAATGCCGACAAGCGATGCAAAGAGACCGCCCGCTACAAGGAGCATAATATGTGCCTGATTGACAACGCTTGCGGGAGCAGCCGCAACAAGCAGCATTGCAGACACAATGCAGCCGACATAGCTTTCAAAGAGGTCTGCGCCCATACCCGCCACGTCACCGACGTTATCACCGACATTATCGGCAATCACGGCAGGGTTTTTAGGGTCGTCCTCGGGGATTCCCGCCTCAACCTTACCGACAAGGTCGG
>JAFQMP010000028.1 GCA_017396225.1 Clostridia bacterium
AGTGCTGCGCGCAGTGCCTTGGCAAGCTGGTCGGGACAGGAGGTCCCCTTAAAGCCGCAGCGCGTGCCCTCCAGGCGTGCAATCACTTCCTCAGCACTCTTGTCGCGTACCAGTGCGGCGATGCCTTGGGTGTTGCCGCTGCAGCCACCCATAAAGCTGACCTCACGGATTACGTTGCCTTCCAGCGTAATGTCAATACGACGGCTGCAAACGCCGCGGGGTGTATAGGTGAATTTTTTCATGATATAGGCTCCTTTAAGTGAAATGAAGATACCGTTCGGTAATGACGGTGCGGGGAAGAAAGAGCGCCAGATAGGTAGCAAAGAGCAGATGCTGCGCACCCGCACGGAAAATGATGTGTCGGTATTGCTCCTCGCCGTCCTCGGTGGTGTGTGTGTCAATGCGGCGCAGGGCCAGTGCACAGGCGTTTGCAACCGTCAATAATTCGGTGAGAGAAGCGTCCTCGGTGGCAAGCGTGCGGCATTCAAGCACGCCTTCCCCTTCTTTTTCGGAGAGCGTTGGGGGAATATCATGATAAAGCAGTGCGATGCGGGAAACACCACCCTCAGGGCTGGGCACCTCTACGGTGCAGGCAATGTGCAGCTCAAAGCGCTCAAAGAGGTGATAGGAACGGCGGAGCATGCCCTCGGTGGCGTCCTCGATGGGCAGGAGTGCTAAGTCTGCCGTGGCATCGCCCACGCGCTCGCAAAGCTCAGCAAAGCTGTTGCAGTAAAGGGGTGTTGTGTCACCAAGCACGGCGTTTAATTTTGCAGCAGCGTCTGCCGAGGCAGTGGCGCGCATCATCGCAATGCGAAGGCCTTGCGCTTTATTCGTCTGCGGTTGCTCGGTGGTGGTTGGCAGTATTTCCTCGGTGAGGGTGGGGTGGATAGCAAGTAGAGCCTCTGTGAAGGCAAGGCGCTCGCCAACGCCCTGTAATGCGGAGAGTGCATCGGCTGCTTGGTTCTTGCCCAAAATATCAAGCACGGTGCGGCGCAAGGGGCCAATGCCGCCCTCTGCGCGGCCTTCCTCGGCAATCAGCGGCGCCATCGCCCGTGCTTGGGCGGTGGCCAATTCGCTGATAGTGGTCATTTCCGCGTGCCAGACGGCAAAGTTCTCGCGCAGCGTGTCAAATGCCCGCATATCAGAGTAGGTCGCCGAGGAGAGTGTAGCCCTCGCTTAACAGGGCGGTCATTTCCTCCTCCTTCAGCTTGCGGCTTTGCAGGAGCGCGAGGCGATAGATAAAGGTCGCAACCGCTACGGCGCGTGTGCGGTCGGTATCAATCAGCGCAGAAAGCTTGGCAATCAGTGGGGCGTTCAGGTTCAGGGTCAGCGTCATATCAAGTGGGAAGGCAAACGCACCGTCCTCGCCTGCGGAAAGGCGGTACATACGCATCATATCCTCCATGCGGCGGCTCTCCTCGCTGACAGACAGCACACAGGGTGCAGCCGTGCTTGCCAGATTTTCCTGCTTGACCGTCAGCTTGTCCTCGCCCGCGACCTCGGTAAAGAGGGTGGTGAGCGCCTCGTTTTCGGTGGCATCGCCTTCCTTGAGGTGGGCAAGGTCTGCATCAACACGCAGGAAACGCACGCCCGCGCGCTTGGCTTCCTCGGCAGCAATAAACTGGGTATCGAGCACACCGTCAAGCTCTGCCACGGCAATACCAGCCTCGCGGTACATCGCAATATACTGTGCCTGCAGTGCCTTATCGGTGGTGTAATAAATGGTGTTTTCGTGCTTTTCCTTTGCCCCCTCAAGGTACTCGTCAATCGTTACGTGTGTGCCGTCGGTCAGGGCAAGGAGCAGGTGGTCCTTTACGCGGTCACGGAATTTCTCATCACGCAGGGCGGCATACTCCACAAAGGGCTTGATGTCGCTCCAGACGCTTTCAAAGTAGGGGCGGTCCTTTTTGGCGAGCGAAACCAGCTTGTCGGCAACCTTCTTGACAATGTGCGCTGAGAGCTTGGCAACATAACTGTTGGTTTGCAGATAGCTGCGCGATACGTTGAGGGGCAGCTCAGGGCAATCGAGCACGCCGCGCAGCATCAGAAGATACTCGGGAATGACCTCACCCACGTTGTCGGCAACAAAGACCTGATTGTAGTAAAGCTTGACCTCGCCCTCCAGGCTGTCAAAGCGATTGCCAAGGCGCGGGAAATAGAGAATACCCTTGAAGTTCAGGGGATAATCGGCGTTCAGGTGAATGTAAAAGAGAGGCTCGCGGAAATCGGCAAACAGCTTTTTGTAAAAGTCCTTGTATTCCTCATCGGTGCAGTCGGAAACAGGCTTTTGCCAGAGGGGGGCAACATCGTTGACAGGCACTTCCTCTGCGTCCTCTTTTTTTGTGCCGTCATCAAAATAAATCGGCACGGGCATAAAGGCACAGTATTTGCCGAGCATCGCGCGCAGCTTTTCGGGGGCAAGATATTCCTTCTCGCTCTTTTCAAGATGAAGAATGACCTCGGTGCCTGCCTCCTCGCGGTCGTCGGCATCTATTTCATATTCGCCCTCGCCGTTGCAGGACCAGTGCACAGCGGGTGCGCCCGTGTGCGAGCGGGTGTGAATTTCCACCTGCTCTGCAACCATAAAGGCAGAGTAAAAGCCAAGGCCAAAGTGACCGATAATGCCGTTTTTGCCGTTCTCGCCCTCACCCTCGTACTTGTTGATGAAATCAACCGCACCCGAGAGGGCAATTGAGCAGATGTAGCGCTTTAATTCCTCCTCGCTCATACCGATGCCGTTATCCTCAACGGTAATGGTGCGTGCTTTTTTGTCAAGGCGTACATCAATGCGATAGGGCGCGGCGCTTTCCGTAGCCTCACCGAGCGATACCAGGCGGCGATGCTTGGTGACAGCATCGCAGGCGTTGGATACCAGCTCGCGCAAGAAAATGTCCTTTTCGGAATAGAGCCATTTTTTAATAATGGGGAAAATATTCTCGGTGTTGACCGAGATACCACCGGTTTGCTTACTCATAAGGGGGATACTCCTTTGTTTTTTGTTGAAAAAGCGGGACAACCGTCGGTCGCCCCGCTGATATGGGTGTTTAAGTCTTGGGCAGGGGTGCTTCTTCGGTGGGGATAGCGGTATCGGGCGCGGTACCTTCTGCGGTAACGGGCAGGGCCTCTGCGCCGACCATTTCGGCGACAGCATCGGTCATTTCGGGGATAGGCTCACCCAGCAGGGCAGCCTTCTTGGCAGCCTTGGCAGCGCGCAGGGCGGCAAGATTTGCAGCGCCCTCGGCGGCCTCCTCCTGCAGGATACGGCGCGTTACAGGGAAACGATGCGACTCGTTGAAGATGCGGCAGCACTGGTTGTACGCGCGGAAGAAGCGTGCCCATGCGATGAAGGGGCCAACAATTGTCAGGGCACCGGGCAGCGTCCAGCAGAGGTAATGCTTGACGGTGGTTTGCGGTTTTTCGCCGTTTGCCTCCGCCAGCGTGCAGAAGCGCTTAATCAGCGTGCAGTGCCAGATGAGTGGGAAGATGCCCAGCGTGAGAATCGAGAAAAGCAGGTAGGGGAAGAAGCCCCATGTACGTCTGCCGTCACGTGCGCAGGAAAGGTTGGTTGTTTCGGCAATCAGCTCGATGAGATAAATATTGTAGATGCCGAGGGTGATAATCGACAGGAATACCGTGCGCCAGAAGGTGCGCTTGTTGTTCATGCCGCGTCTGCGCACCGAGGTGACGAGTGCGGCACGGTGGTCCTCGGGAATCTGCTTGACCGAGAAAATGCGCTTGAAGAAGTTGCCGATTTCAAGGAGCCACACGCGAATGACGTTAATCACGCGGCGGGCGCGTGAGGGGTCGTAATCCTCGCTTTCCATTTCGGGGACAACGGCAACCACCCAGTGTACAAAGCGCTGGGTAATGGTGCCCTGGCTTGCCGCCTCCTCATCGGAGGGACGGATAAAGGCATCAGCCGCATAGTAGGAATACAGGTCTGAGGGCATACCCTTTGCGCGCAGACGGTGCTTGGTAATATCGTCAAGCACGGTTATAATCAGTGCAAAGACAGGCACGCCAATCAGCATGCCGATGAAGCCGAAGAAGCCACCCATAACGGTAATGGCAATCAGTACACCGAGAGAGGAAAGTCCGGTGTGCTCACCGAGAATCAGAGGGGCTAAGAGGTTGCCGTCTATCTGCTGTACCACAAGAATCAGCAGGATAAAGAGGAGGGCCTTGGGCGGGTCGGCAATAAAGATAATAATTGCCGAGGGAATTGCACCGATAAAGGGGCCGAAGAAGGGGATAAAGTCGGTAACGCCGATGATAACGGCAATCAGAATGGGGTAGGGAATTTTGAAAATGGAGAAGAAGATGGCGCAGGTGAAGCCGACGATGAGGGAGTCAACCATCTTGCCGACAAGGAAGCCGCCGAATTTCTCGTTTGCTTGCCTGATATAGTGACCGATTAATTTGTCATTTTTGTCCGAGAAGAAGGCGGCGCCGATGCGGCGGCAGCCTGCAATCAGGCGGTCCTTGGCAAGCAGCACGTAGATTGATACGAAAATGCCGACCAACAGATTTTTGAGGAAGGTGAAGGTGGGCATCAGAGCCGTATTGACAATATCAATCTTCTGGACAAGGTTCATCGCCCAGGAGAGAATTTTTTCAAGTGTGAGAAAATCGCCGTTATCTGAAATCTCGAAGGGCAGGGAGTGGATAAAGTTGTTGACGGAGCGCAGCACGCGTTCAATGTATAGGGTGCCGTTTATCTGGAAGTCGTTGATGCTGTCCTTGAGCTGAGGGACAATCAGCCACACAACGCCCGCGATGATCAGAATGACAAAGAGATAGGTCAGAATCATCGAAAAAGCGCGGTTCATCGTGCGCTTCAGCTTGTAAAAGACCTTGCGCTCGAAAAAGCGGAGAATGGGATTGCAGATGTAGGCAATGACAAGACCTATGTATACAGGCGCCAGAATGGCATTGAAACGCCTGATAGGCTCAAGGAATTTGTCAAAGCTGGCAAGCAGCAGGACGATGACAAGCGCAAAAACCGACCATGCCAGCAGCTTACGGTAGCTGCGGGGCGGCTCGCTTGGCGTCCGCGTGCCGTTGTTATCGTGAAGTTCGGACATTTTTACCTCCTGAAAAGGAAAACAATACAGATAAGTATATTATATACTTTTCAAAGAAAGCAGTCAAGTGTTTTGCCGATATTTCAAAAATTTTTTATACATGATTGCAAACTGTCGTTCTATGTGTTATACTGTAACAACACGGAGATATTTGTATCCTTTTTTCGGGTGCTTTGAAGGGGGAGGTGATACCGTGACGGTTATCGAAAAGGCCTATGCAAAAATCAATTATTATCTGGAGATTTCGGGGCGCCGTGCAGACGGCTACCACGAGCTGGAAACCGTGATGCAGACGGTGTCGCTTGCCGACACCCTGACGGTGACGCGCGTGGCGGGAGAGGGCATCACGCTTGAAACGGGTGCCGCACTGCCTGCCGATGACAAGAACCTTGTTGTGCGCGCCGCAAACGCTTATTTTGCTGCAAGCGGCGCACCCTTCGGGTGCCATGCGGTGCTTGAAAAGCGGATTCCGATTGAGGCGGGACTTGGCGGTGGCTCTGCAGATGCTGCAGCGATGCTCCGTGCCCTGAATCGCCTGGACAAGGGTAGATTTTCTGCCGCCGAGCTGGCAGAAATTGCCGTAAAAATCGGCGCAGATGTCCCCTTTTTGATTGTGGGCGGTACCGCACTTTGTCGTGGCGTGGGCGAGGTAATGACGCCGATTGAAAGCACGCTGCACGCGCCTATTGTGGTGGCAAAAATGGGGGAGGGCGTCAGCACGCCTGCCGCCTTTGGTGCCCTTGACAGTCATTTTGACAATTTTATCGATTTTCGCTCCGACCACACCCCGGTACCCTTGCTTGCGGGGCTGCAGGCGGGTGACGGAGAGGCGGTTGCGGCAAGCATTTTTAACCGCTTTGAGGCGGTTGTGGCAGATGCCAGGCCCGCTGTCGGTGCGCTGCTTGATTTTCTCTGCCGTGCAGGTGCACTCGCCGCCGCCATGAGTGGCAGCGGCCCCTCTGTGTTTGGCATTTTTCGCGATGCCGCTGCCGCAGAGGCGGCAACTGCGGCTCTTTCCGCCATGGGCGCTGATGCCTTTGCCTGTACGCCGACTGAGGCAATTTCATTATGATAAATAAAAGAAGCAGCCGCCAGCAAATTGCTGACGGCTGCTTTGCTTTTCGTGCCAATGGTATTGCAGCGGACGGTGCTTTTGGTCCTTCGTTAATCAAATACCGTTTCAATTAAGCGCGATGCACATTTTGGGGAATACTCCCAATAATCAATATGTTTTGTGGCTTTGGGGTCAATGTAATATTTAAGCGGGGCAGGCGGCTCATCTGTGGGTGCGGAATCTATGATAATCAGCTTTACCTTCATACGCTCGGGCAGAATACTCTTGATAAAGACCGCCGCCGCATCGCCCACCGCACAGCGCAGCGGCTGCCCTGTGTTGCCGCGCAGCTCGGCAAGTCCCGCAAGATTTGGGGAAAGCTCTACAAAAATGCCGTAGCTTTCAATGCTTCTGACACGACCCACCACGGTTTCGCCCGCCTGAAAGAGCGCGGCATTTTCCTCCCACGTGCCAAGCAGCTCCTTGAGGGTGACAAAAATGCGGGAGAGGGTACGGTCGATGCTTTTGATGACCACCGAAAGCATCTGTCCCACACGCAGACGGTCGCGTGGGTGCGTGATGCGCGAAACCGAAATGCAGTCAATCGAGAGCAGGGCAGAAACACCGCAGCCAATGTCAAGAAATGCCCCGTAATTTTCAAGATGCGTCACGCGTGCGGGAATGAGGTCCCCCGGCGTGAGATTTGAGAGAAACTCTGCCACGCAATCTTCCTGTACCGCACGGCGTGAGAGAATTGCCACACGCTCGCCCTCCTCATAGGCAAATCCCGTTATGCGAAAGGCAACGGTTTTGCCCACACGTGTGATGACGGCAATATCCTTCAAGGGCTCACCGGGGCGGCACCAGACCGCCTCCTCGCGCGCCATAATACCGCGCATACAGCCAAGGTCAAGATGTAATCTCAGCTTACTGTCACAGAGCAATACGGGCGCCTCCAGCGTGAAGCCTTCTCTGGCGGCACGCTCAAGGGCGGCGACTGAGGCAAGTGCCTCGCGGTTTTCGTGCGTTTTTTCCAATATCCCTTCGGGCAGAAATTTTGGTGCCATTTTTATCCCTCCCACACGTTTTCCTTCAAACCTATGCCGTTTCCCTGAAAAATATCACGCAAAAAAATAAAATGACACGCGAGGAAAAACGAGCAAATCGGGTGAAAAACGGAGAAAAAACGAGGTATGCTATTGCTAAATTAAAAAAATGAAAAATTTTTCAAAAAAGGGGTTGACAAGGTGTATCCCTTATGTTATAATGTGCAGGTCGAAAAAATTACCACATTATATGGAGGAAACATCATGTCTACTTTTATGGCAAAGGCAGAAACGATTGAGCGTCGTTGGTTTGTCATTGACGCAGCAGGTAAGCCCCTTGGCAAGACTGCTGTAAAGGCCGCTAACATTCTGCGCGGCAAGCACCGTCCTGAGTTCACCCCCCACGTTGACTGCGGTGAGTTTGTCATCGTTATCAACGCTGACAAGGCTGTTCTGACCGGCAACAAGCTGGAGGACAAGTACTACCATCACCATTCCGGTTACATCGGCGGTCTTAAGTCTGTTCAGTATAAGACCCTTATGGCAACCAAGCCTGAGAAGGCTATGGAGCTCGCAATCAAGGGCATGCTGCCCCACACCAAGCTTGGTGCAAAGGCTGCAACCCGCCTTCACGTTTACGCAGGCGACGCCCACAAGCACGAGGCTCAGAAGCCTATCGAGCTTTAATTCGGAAAGGAAGGTAACCAGATATGTATACTAGCGCAAAGCCTTACTTCTACGGTACCGGCAGAAGAAAGAAGTCCGTTGCCCGCGTTCGCATCGTTCCCGGCACCGGCGTTATCACCATCAACGGCCGCGATGTAGATGATTACTTCGGCCTTGAGACTCTCAAGCTTATCGTAAACCAGCCCTTCGGCGTTACCGGCACTACCGGTAAGTTCGATATCATCACCACCGTTACCGGTGGCGGTATTTCCGGCCAGGCAGGTGCAATCCGTCACGGTCTTGCACGTGCACTGCTTCAGGCTGACCCCAACTATCGTGCAGCTCTCAAGGCTGCCGGCTTCCTGACTCGCGACCCTCGTATGAAGGAGAGAAAGAAGTACGGTCTCAAGGGCGCTCGTCGTGCACCCCAGTTCTCCAAGAGATAAGTTCGACCTTTGGTCGAAACTTGCAAAAAATGCTCTGCTTATGCAGGGCATTTTTTGTTATCTCTTGGAGAACAATGAATTGCCCTATGGGCATGAATTGGCATAAGCCATGAATTGCATCTTCAATGCATGAATTGCCTACGGCATAGGAGAGAGGGCAATTCAATTCATGAAATCGCAGATTTCAAATCATGAAGCCGAAAGGATTCAATTCATGACGGCTTGTCCGTCAATTCATCTTCAAAGAATACAAAGCCAAGTGCCTCTGACAATCGATCACGATTTGCTTTAATCAAAAAGGGCGGTTCAATTTGTAAAGAACCCCGCCGTCCTATTTACCTTTCGGGGAATTTATGGTATAATTACGTTGGTTAGGCGTCTAATCGATAAACTTGAATTTGCAAGATCGGTATTATATGAAAAAGTATATTGTAAAGGAGTTTTTTATGGGAAAATATCTTGCTGCACTTGCGCCCTTTGTTATCGGCGCCTTGTGCATCATTTTCGGTATTTGTAACCGTATGGGTAATATCTCCTCGCTTCACTCCTACCATCGCTATCGCGTCAGCGTGGCGGACAGACTCCCGTTTGGCAAACTGGTGGGGACAGGCATGCTGATTATTGGTGGTTCACTGCTGGCTTTCGGCGTATGTATGCTACTTTTCACGCTTTACGAGGTGCTTTTCCTTCCTGTTATCGGCGCCGTATTGCTGCTGCTCGGCATCGGTGTCGGGCTTGGCATCAGCTTTTATGCAATGATAAAATATAATAAAGGGATTTTTTGAGAAAGGCTTTTTTGAGGGGCGGCGCTCACATAAGTTGAGCGCCGCCCTTATATTTTATAAAATACTGCAATATAATGAGGTGTCGTCCCTTGACAAGGAGGGAGTGGTGTGTTATAATATGTAAATGTGATTTACACACCGAAAACGAGGTGAACCAGATGAATGTTGGTGAAAGAATCCGCGCGCTGCGCCTGGCGAAAATGCTGACACAGGCAGACCTGGCAGGCGACCAGATTACGCGCAATATGCTTTGTACCATAGAGCGCGGTGCGGCACTGCCCTCATTGCCTACCGTTTGCTATATTGCAGAACGCCTGAATGTGCCTGTGGGGTACTTACTTTCTGAGGAGCGTGATGAGCTTGCCTATCGCAAGATGACGGCGATGCCCAATATCCGACACGCACTTGCCGCTGAGGATTATGCGGGTGCACTTGCCATTATCAATACCGCCTTTGGCGATAGCTATGACGATGAAATCGCCCTGATTCGCGCGGAATGTGAGTTCCGTATGGCAAAGGCGGCATTCGATAACGGGCGGCTGCGTGCTGCCGTGGCTGGCTTTGACCGCGCAATCCGCGAGGCAGAGCATACCGTCTATGATACAGCCTGGATTCGTATGCGTGCAGCAGTGTATTTCCGCTACCTTTCCACACTTTCGCCCACGCTTTCCTCTGATGTACTTGAAGAAGAGGAGATTGCGGGAGCAAAATCCATAGGCGATGATTTTTGTGCGTACGTCCTTGCGAAGGAGGCACTTGACAGCGGCCACGAGGGCGAGGTCAGGGAATATCTGGCACACCATACGGGCAGCGTGTTTGCCGCACGCCTTTCGGCACTGCTGCAGATGCGTGCAGGGCAGCTGCGTGAGGCACTTGATGCGTATGAGCGTCTGCTTGCCAGCGATGCACTGACGGTTGGCGTGCTGATGTATGAGATTTTTGACGATATGGAGCTTTGCTGCCGTCAAAATGATGATTACAAGCGCGCGTATGAGTTTGGCTCCTCACGCATGGGTTTGCTTGAAAGATTGCTGGAGGAAGTATGATAAAGCGCACCGTTATGGCACTAATTGCTGTTTTGCTGCTCCTTTCCTTGGCTTCCTGCGCAGTGAAAGAGCCCTTTCGTATGGGAGAGGTGCTGACAGCCGAGGAGGTTGAGGCTCGTCGCAACGAGTTGCTTGCAGAGGAGGAGAAAAAGGCCAATACCCCCTATGACGGTGTTTGTTATTGGCTGAAAAACGGCTCGGTTTATCACATTTCGCTTGATTGTACGCATATTGCAGGTAAAGAAAATCTGCTTTCGGGCAGCGTTGCAGAGGCGACAGCTGCGGGAATGGCAAGGGCCTGCTCACGCTGTGGCGGCACACGCAGTTAAAAGGAGAAAATATGGCAGAACAGGTAAAAAAGGCGTCCCGCACCATTGCGCAGAACAAAAAGGCGTGGCACGACTATTTTATAGATGAAAAATTTGAGGCAGGGATTGCGCTCTTCGGCACCGAGGTCAAAAGCCTGCGTGCGGGGCGCGTCAATCTTAAGGATTCCTATTGCTCGGTCAAGGACGGAGAGCTGTTTGCGCTCGGCGTGCACATCAGCCCCTATGAGCAGGGCAATATCTTTAACCGCGACCCGCTGCGCCCCAAAAAGCTTTTGATGCATAAGCGTGAGATTTTGAGGCTTTTCGGCAAGGTGCAGGAGAAGGGCTATTCCCTCATTCCGCTTTCCCTTTATTTCAAGGGCTCGCGCGTGAAAATGGAGTTGGGGCTCTGTCGCGGTAAAAAGCTTTACGATAAGCGTGAGGATATGGCAAAGGCCTCGGCAAAGCGCGATATGGAACGCGCGATGAAGGGCAACTATTGAGGTGGAGAGGAGAAAGCAATGAGCAAGCAGGATAATTTTCCAAGCGACAATGATTTTTTTGCCGATGATGCGAGTGCTCCTGGTGCGGAGGGTGCGCCCGAGGACCTTTTTGCAGACGTGACAGCGCCTGCTGCGGAGGAAATGGACGGGCCAACGACGGGGGAGACTGCGGCAGAATCGTCAGAGGCGGCAGCACAAGCGGCGCAAGCGCCGCAGGCAGCGCAAGCGGCGGGCACAGGCAAAAAGGCTTTCAAATCCAAGGTGCCCAAGCGCTGTAAAAAGAAGCGCCTGAGACGCCCCTTCTGGCGTGTGGTGCGCTTTTTGCTGATTTTGCTGTTGGGTATTTTGGTTGGATATGCTTCGATTGCAGGCGTCATCTATTACGCCATTGCAGGCCTGACAATTGACGATTTGCAAAAATTCGGCATTGCCGAGGGCGCCGACCGGTATCTGACTGAGGGGGGTGAGGTTGATTTGACTGCCACCTCGCTACTCGCGTTTATACAGGATTTGAACCGCGTGCGTGACGATTTGAGCGCTCATTCTATCGAGAGCCTGATTGCGCGTTACGGCATTGTTTTGCCCGAGGAAACACTGGCAAAATTCCCCCCTGCGCTCCTGCAGCTGCCGCTTTCCTCCTTTTCCGAGGGCAATCCCTTGATGACCATTACCTCAAATATCAATTGCGGGTATTTGCTTTCCTATCTGCCGGAGGGTGCGCTCAATCCCCATATGGTCGAGGCAATCAAGGAAAGACCCCTTTCCTTGCTCCTGGAAAGCAAGTACGATGAGCTTTTTGCAGGTGTTAAGCTTGGTTATCTCACGGGCGTCACCTTCGATGAAAGCGGCGCTGTTGTCTATGCCAATCCCGAGGCACCTACCTCGCAGGAGAGCTTCGCCATGCTTGATATGGGCAATCTGATTGGTGCGATTTCGAAGAACGGCGATATTATGGCAGTGCTTGCCGATGACCTTGGCACGCAGGACGTTGCGCCGATTCTCACAGGCTTTATGAGTGGCGCGCTGTTTGAAAAAATGTGTGAGGGTAATACGGTTGCCGATGTCCTGCTGTTTAACGAAAGCACAGGGCGCTATGCATTCAGCCTGACGGCACTTACCGAGCACGTTTATCTCGGTGATGCACTTGGTTATACATTGGTAGAGGGCGCTTGGTACAGCACCTATACCGACGACGGTGACGATACCAACGATGTGGCAGTTTCCGTTATGCAGAGCACGCTCGCGGGCGTGATGCTTTCCGAGGTGATTGGCGGTACGCTTTCCATTGATGCCACCTTTGACGGCCTGTATTTCGGTGATTTGCAAAACGGCTACACCAAGGGCGATGCCGTTTATGGCGTCGACCCTGAGAGTGGTGAGCCTGTTATCACGGGTTACAATTGGCTCAAGGACGGCGTAGCCGTCAGCAAAATTCAGAACAAGCTTGCCAACCTTGCGGTAAATGATATGCTGAACGGCGGTCTTGACATCAACGCCACGCTCGGCGACCTCTTTATCGGTGATTTGCAGGGCTACACGCTCGGCAACGACGAACGCTGGTATCGCACGGTGGAAGGGGAGAGCGCACCCACCTATGTGGGTGCCGTGCAAAATGCGGTGGCGGGTATTCCGCTTTCCGATGTGCTGGACGGCAATCTGGATATTGTCGCTACGCTTGGCACGCTTTCCCTCGGTGATGTACAGGGCTATACGCTTGGCAACGACGGACGCTGGTATCGCACAGTGGAAGGGGAGAGCGAGCTCATCTACGTGGGCGCTGTTCAGAACGCCATTGCAGATGTCAAGCTTTCCGAGGTGTTGGAGGGTACCTTTAGCATTTCCGAGGCATTCTCTGAGCTGCTGCTCGGTGATGCGATGGGCTACGAGCGCGGCGAGGTCAATGAGCCTGCCGACCCCACCGACCCCGATTCCTATGATGAATATGATTTCACCAAGTCGGACGGCACGCCCGTTGTTGGCGCGATGCTGAGTATTGCCAACCTCAAGCTCTCTGATGTGCTTGACGGCAAGGCTGATTTTGAGGGTGCAATCAAGGAGATGCCTTTGGGTGATGTGCTCGAATACACCAACCACGATGGTGTTTGGTATGAAACCTTCGTGGAGGAGGGCTCCCCCGAGAACAAGCCCGCCAAGGGCTTCCTTTCGACCATTGCCGATTTGAAGGTCAATGAAATCAATACCACTGAAATCAATAAAATTACGCTTGGTAAGGTGCTGGGCTACACCCCCCACGATGAGAACGAAGATGAGGTCTTTGACGGCTGGCTTGATGAGGAGGGCAAGAGCGTTACAGGTATGATGCGCGTGCTTGCCGACCTGACAATCGGCGATATGTCAAATGATGACACGCTGCTCTCAACCATTCGCAGTGTTTCTCTCGGTGATGCACTCGGCTATACCAAGATTGACGGTGTTTGGTACACCGCATACAGCGATGACGGTAATGGTGAAAACGATACCAAGCTGTCGGGCATAATGAAGGTGCTTGCAGATAATTCGCTCGCAAGCATCAATGAAAGCACCATTGATAACATTGTGCTGGGTGAGGCGCTCGGCTATGAAAAGCGCGGCGATGACTGGTATGATGCGAACGGTGTTGTGACAGGTGCCATTGTGGATATGGCAGACCTCACGCTCGGTGAGCTGCGCAACCAGACGGCGGTGATTGAGAAAATCGGTGAAATGCGACTTGCTACCGTGTTGGATTATAAAAAGATTGATGGCGTGTGGGTGTCAAACAAGACACATCTCCCTGCCACAGGTGTGCTTGAATACCTGCTTGATACGCAAATCAAGGAGGTAGATTCTCATACCAACGATATGCCTCTCGGCCATGCCTTTGGCTATCACATTGTCGACGGAAAATGGTCTGTCGATGCGTTTACCTATGTAGCGCCCACGGGTGTCACGGCGGCGCTTGCAGATGTGAAGCTCTGTGATGCCGCAACCGAGCTCAATACAATGCCTGTCGGTGAGCTGCTTGGTTATACCAAGCAGGGCAGCACCTGGTACGAAAAATATGTGGCTGCGGGCTCCGCGCAGAATATCCCCCTCAGGGGTATTTCTCTGGCTTTTGCAGACCTTTCTGTTTCCGAGCTTGGTGAGGCAGAAAAGCTTTCTGCCGCCATGCAGACCGTCACGCTCGGTGATGCTATGGGCTACACCAAGGGTGCTGACGGCTGGTATCACGCCGGTGTGAAGGTCACAGGCGTGCTCGGTGCCTTGGCGGACAGTAAAATTTCGGCGCTGGAGGGCGAAATCAAGTCCCTTTCCATTGGTACACTGCTGGGTATGACAAAGGGCACGGACGGCGTATGGCGGGACAGCGCCAAGGTCCCCGCCACAGGCGTGCTTGCCGCGATTGCCGATTGCAAGGCGGAGAACCTGGAAAATACGCTCAATACCATGGAAATCGGCACGCTGCTGGGCTTTCAGAAATCGGGCACTGTTTGGCTTGACGGCACGAATACGCCTGTAAAGGGTATGCTTGCCACAATTTCTGCCACCACGGTTGAAGACCTGCCTGAGAAGATGAAAACGCTTACTGTGGCTGATGTGTTTGCGGAAGATGAGCGCACGGGCGTGCTGAAGGTCGTGCCTGCGAGCACTGAGATTACCAAGCTTGGTGATGCCGTGCTTGACTGCAAAATCAGCGCGCTGATGTCAGCGGGTGTTATCAAACCGGTGACAGATGGGCAAAATGCCATTATCACAGGCCTGGTCGGCAGCGGTTGGACAGAGCTGTCATTGATAGAGTTTATGAACTTTTTGCTGACCGGTTCTCTTAATTAAACTGATATCGTAATAAAAATTGCCCGCGGGGCTTGACAAAAGCTCCGTGGGCGCGTATAATACCAATGCTTCACGATATGGGTCCGTAAAGGTTTCGACGGGGATTTTGAAGCAGGATAAGCGTGGCGTGCCGAGCAATCACGAAAAAGGCTCAACCTTAAAATTAAACGCTGACAATTCTGTCGCACTGGCTGCCTAATTAGGCAGTGCCGCGGCTTTTATGCCGCCCGTTCCTAAGGGGAGTACCACGGCCCCTTACCGAGCGTCATGTGAGTGGTGAACATGCATCGGGCTTTCGCCCTTGACCCGATCATGCAAAAAAGGGCTACCGAGAGGGAGAGGGTGTCTGTGCTCGCTCTCTTAAGGGAAATCCAAATCATAGACTGCCCACGAAGAAAGTCCTGTGAATGGGTTTTCGGACAGGGGTTCGATTCCCCTCGGATCCACCAACGCAAAGACCGCCGAATGGCGGTCTTTTTTTGCGCGTTGGTGGATTCGAGGGGGATTAAAATCCAGACAAATCGCAAAATTTGAACACACCCACCGTCTTGCAAAACCCGGTAGTATATGCTATAATTACCATATCATATTCATTTGAGGAGCGCCATGTATTACAGACACAATCTTGACTATCAATATCCCGAGACCTGCGACGAGCATATGATTACCGTCAAAAGGGTGCGCGAGCTGACCTTTGATACCGAGTATCCCTATCTCCCGCGCGGCCTCATTTACAAATTTATGCGCGGCGTTTACTGGCTTTTGCTGAATACCATCGTCTTTCCCGTGATGCGCCTGTCGCACGGCTTGCGCATATACGGCAAAAGGAACCTGAAAAAGTATAAAAAGGCACTGAAGAACGGCGCTATCACCATTTCCAATCACGTGTTTTATTGGGATTATCTCGCTGTCCTGAAGGCAGTCCGTCCCCACCTTGCCTATTTCCCCGCGTGGAAGGATAATTTAGAGGGCCCCTGCGGTCGCCTGATTCGTCTGTCGGGCGGTATTCCGATTCCCACGGGCAACATTCACGCGATGATTAAGTGCAAGCAGGCTATGGAGGACGTTATCAAGGAGGGAAAGTGGCTGCACTTTTTCCCCGAGGGCTCGATGTGGTTTTTCTATCCCGATATCCGCCCCTTGAAAAAAACAGTGTTTCAGTACGCCGTGCGTTATGAAAAGCCCATTATTCCAATCAGTATGTCCTTCCGCCCCCGCCGCGGACTTCTGCGGCTGTTTGGCAAGGGCCCCACGGTGGATTTGCATATTGCCGAGCCTATTTGGGCGGATAAGACCAAAGCTCCTGCCGAGGCAACGGAGGAGCTGCGCGCCCGTGCCTATCACATTATGCAGGTGATGAACGGTGTCACCCCCGATTCCCCCACCTATAATACCGACCAGGACGCTGCACATTACCAAAAAAGCATGTAATTGTCACAAAGGAGATTGAGTAGATGAAAAAGAAATTTATCAGCGCAACAAAGGAATATACGACGCTTGAAAAGCACTTATCGGCGCCGCTTTTTCGCCGTACCTTTACGCTTGATTGCGTCCCCGATACCGCTACCTTGTCGGTTTGCGGGCTTGGATTTTACATTCTTTTTATCAATGGTAAGAACATAACCAAGGGGCATATTGCACCCTATATATCGAATCCCGATGACGTATGCTATTACGATACCTATGATGTGCGCCCGTACCTGACGGCAGGGGAGAATGTGATTGGTGTAATGCTTGGCAACGGGTTCCTGAACTGCTTGGGCGGTGCTGTCTGGGATTTAGATAAGGCGCCTTACCGTGCCGCCCCGATGCTGGCGCTGGAGCTTTGCTGTCAAATGGGAGAAAATACGCTGTTGATTGAGGCTGACGAGCAGTTTCTTACCCACCCCTCAGCCATTACCTTTGACGATTTGCGCCTGGGCGAGAGCTTTGACGCGCGCCTTGACCCCACAGGCTGGCTGCTTGGGGGATATGATACGGCGGGCTGGCAGCAGGCCTTTGCCGTCACGCCGCCGCGCGGCATACTGAGGTACTGCACGGCAGAGCCTGTCACCGTGCTTCGCACCAAGGCTCCCGTTTCGGTCACGTCGACCGAGGACGGCTATCTTTATGATTTTGGTGAAAATAATGCAGGTGTACCGCAGCTTTCTATTGCGGGTGCGCGCGGTCAGACTGTGACAATCTGGCTTGGTGAGCAGCTGCACGAGGGTAAATTTTATAACGGCAATATCCGCTTTTATTACGATTATTGCGATTATTACAAGACGCACAACCAAACGCTGCGCTACACCTGCAAGGGGGAGGGCAGAGAGGAATACACGCCGCATTTCCATTATGCGGGCTTCCGTTACGCGCTGGTGCAGGGTATTACCGAGGAACAGGCGACAAAGGATTTGCTTACCTACCATATCATGGGCTCGGCGCTCACTGAAATCGGCGGTTTTTCCTGCTCTGACGAGAAAGCAAACGCCGTTTTTGAAATGGTTAAGCGCTCCGACCGCGCCAATTACTTTTATTTTCCCACCGATTGCCCCCACCGTGAGAAAAACGGCTGGACGGGTGATATCGCCATTTCCGCACCGCATATGACGATGCTTTACGATACCGAGGTAAGCTACCGCGAGTGGCTCCTTAACGTCAGGCTGGCGCAGAATACCGAGGGCGCCCTTCCTGGCATCGTACCGACCGCCGGCTGGGGCTTTGCGTGGGGCAACGGCCCCGCGTGGGACCGTGTGCTCTTTGAGCTGCCCTTTGTCCTTTTCAAATATCGCGGCTGCCTCGACGTGATTCGCGAAAACGCGCACGCCATGATGCGCTATTTGCAGTACATTATGAGCAGACAGGGTGAGAACGGCACGATTGCTGTTGGTCTTGGTGACTGGGTTCCCGTTGACCTTTCCTGTGATAAATACAAGGCGCCGCTTGCCCTCACGGATACCGTTATGGTGATGGATATGGCAAGAAAGGCAGCGGAAATGTTTGCCGCAATCGGCCTTTCACACGAGGCGTCGTATGCCGAGGGTATTTATCGTACGCTCCGTGCGACGGTGCGCGCGCGCTTCGTTGACCCCGATACGCTTGTCGTGGCGGGACACTGCCAGACCTCGCAGGCGGTTGCACTGCATTTCGGCATTTTTGAGGAGACCGAGCGTCCCCGTGCCACGGCGGAGCTTGTCAGACTCGTGCACGAGGCGGGCGATGCCTTTGATTGCGGCTTCCTCGGTCTGTTTGCCATTTTCCACGCCCTTGCCGAAAACGGCGAGACAGCGCTTGCCTATCACTTGGCGATGCGCGCGGAATATCCCTCTTACGCGTGGCTCTTGTCACAAGGGTATACCACGCTCCCCGAGCATTTCCGCAAGAGAATTCCGTATACCGAATCGCAAAATCACCATTTCTTCGGTGATATCGCAAGATTCTTTATGGTGCATATCGCAGGCCTTGAGGTGCTTGATGCGAAAACCGTGCGCATAGCGCCCAAGCCCGTGTCCGAACTTACCGAGGCATCTGCCTATTACGATTTGCCCGCAGGGCGTGTGTCGGTTTCTTGGAAAAAGAACGCAGATGGCAGTGTTTTGGTGACACACGAGGCACCTCAGGGTGTTACTGTGCTGGTGTAAAGAGGTTTGATGATGAAAAAGGAATTTGTTTTTTCTTATGACTTCGGTACCAGCGGTGTGAAGGCGGCGCTTGTTACGCTTGCGGGGCGCGTGGTGGATACCGCTACTGCGGAATACCCCCTCCATCTCCCTGCGCCCGATATGGCGGAGCAGGAGCCTGAGGATTATTGGAACGCCGTGTGTGTCGCTACGCGTGCGGTGCTTGCAAAAACAGGCGCAGACCCCCACGCGGTTGCGGGTCTTGCCTTTGGTACACAGTGGAAGGGCATCATTCCGATTGATAAAAACGGCAGGGTGCTGCATCGCAGTATTATTTGGATGGACGCACGTGGCGCAGAGGAAGCCGAGATGCTCAACGCTCATTTCAAGACCGATGCCTTCAGTGCCTCTGACCTTTGGGCGCGCCTGTGGTGGCTGCGCCGTCACGCACCGCACCTGATTGACGATGCTGATGTGATTTTAGAGGCAAACGGCTACCTGAAATGGCGTGCCACCGGTGAATATGCTATTGATATCGGCGACTGCTTCGTGCGCTCCTATGACGTGGTACAGGAGAACTTTTACCGTGAGATTCTGGCATTTTGCGCGGTGCCGCAGGATAAATTTCCCCGCATGGTTGATGCACACGAGCAGGTTGGCACGCTGACTGAGAAGGCTGCAGCCGAAATGGGGCTTGCCGAGGGCACCCCCGTCTTTGGCGGCAACAGTGATATCGGCGGCGTTGCTGTCGGTGCAGGGGAGGGCAGAGAGGGCGGCGTGCACGCTTATTTCGGTTCTTCCGGTTGGATTGGCTACGTCGTGCCGCATCGTAACCGTGAGGTTTATATTGCGCCGCTTGACCGTGAGCGCGACATCGCGCTCTTTTCCAACCGTGCCATCGGTCTGTCCTTTAACTGGGCGATTGACCGCTTTTATATCACCGAAAAGCAGTCGCTTGGTGCGCGTGTTCACGCCTTTGTGGATAACGATATCAAGGATATTCCCGCGGGCTCTAACGGCTTGATTGCGCTGCCCTGGTTTTACGGTGACCGTCCGCCTCTGCTTGGCGACGACGCGCGCGGCGGCTTCCTTAACCTCGGCGCTGAGCACGACCGCAGACACATGACCCATGCGCTGATGGAGGCGGTCTGTTATCAGATTCGTATGGGTATGGAGCACGAAATTGCCACCAAGGGCTTTACCGTTCCCCATGAGATTACCGCCATTGGCGGCGGTGCCTGCAGCCCCCTGTGGATGCAGATTTTTGCCGACGTTTTGGGAATCCCGATTCGCGTGACGCGCGAGCCTCGCCACGCAGGTGCCATCGGCACCGCCTACGCCGTGCTGATTGGCCTTGGCGTTTGCGCGAATTATGAGGAGGCCGCCAAACGCACCGAGATTGCGGCGGTTTATACCCCCAATCCCGAAAACAAGGCTGTTTACGATAGGAGCTACGCGGTATTCCGCACGCTTTATCGGACGCTGGCCCCGGTTTTTGCGCTGAATAACAAATAAAAGATGAAGAAGATTTTTACCAAAAATCGAAAAAAATATTGAAATTCTGCTAAAAAGTGGTATAATAATAAGGTGGAAAACCGCTTTTTCGCGGTGAATTTCAAAATTTATTTGAAATGGAGTGCCTTTTATGGACAAGAGAGTTGCAAGAGTGATGGAGCTCATCAAAGAGCATGGCATCAAAATGATTGACTTTAAGATGGTTGATATCAACGGTCAGTACCGTCATGTCACCATTCCCGCAGAGAACTTCTCTGAGGATACGATGAAGAGCGGTATCGGCTTTGACGCATCAAACTACGGCTACGCTGTGGTTGAGAAGAGCGACATGGTCTTTATCCCCGACCCCGACACCGCCGTGGTTGACCCCTTCTGCGCTATCCCCACGCTTTCGATGACGGGTAATGCGATGATTATCGACAGCCCCGAGAACAGACCTCTGCCTCAGTATCCCCGTAACATTGTGCGTGCAGCAGTGCAGTACATGAAGGACCTTGGCGTGGCTGACGAGATGAAGATTCTGCCTGAGTTTGAGTTTTATCTCTTTGACAATGTGGGCTGGGAGGTCAGCGGCCGCGAAATCAGCGCAACCGTTGACGCACAGCAGTCCTACTGGAACAGCGCAACCGAGGGCCTTGGTGTTGTTGTCCCCAAGCAGAAGAACTATCACATCGCTAAGCCCTTTGATATTTCCTACGAGTGCCGTTCCGAGATGTGTATGCTGATGAAGGATATGGGCATTGAAATCAACTATCATCACCCTGAGGTTGCCGCTTCGGGTCAGTTTGAGATTGAGCCCCAGCTTGGTGAGGTCGTTCACATGGCTGATGCCACGATGATGATTAAGTATATCATTCACAACACCGCACTCAAGTACGGCAAGAGCGCTACCTTTATGCCCAAGCCTATCTACGGCGAGGCAGGCAGCGGTATGCACGTGCATATGCTCCTTTTCAAGGACGGTCAGCCCGTATTCTCCGATGATAACGGCTACTCCAACCTCTCGAAGGAAGCACACTGGTTCATGGGCGGTCTTCTCAAGCACATCGCATCGCTTTGCGCCATCACCAACCCCAGCACCAACTCCTTCAAGCGTCTTGTCCCCGGCTTTGAGGCTCCCGTAACCGTTGGCTACGCAACCTCTAATCGCTCTGCGGTTATCCGTATCCCCGCATACGCAAAGAGCCCCGATAAGCGCCGCTTTGAGCTGAGAAACCCCGATGCAACCTGCAACCCCTACTTCTGCTACGCAGCAATCCTTATGGCAGGTCTTGACGGTATCAAGAACCGGATTGACCCCCATGCAGAGGGCTGGGGTCCCTATGACTTCAACCTTTACCACCTCTCCGAGGAGGAGAAGAAGAAGCTCAAGGGTCTGCCCACCAGCCTGCCCGAGGCACTTGACGCACTCGAGGCTGACCACGACTATCTGACCGCAGGCGGCGTATTCCCCGAGCATCTCATCGAGAAGTTCATCGCGATGAAGCGCGCAGAGTGCTCCGAGCTCTCCAAGATTCCGCACCCTGCCGAGTTTGACCGCTACTACAATCTTTAATTAAATGAAAAAGGGCCGCATCGGCCCTTTTTTATTGACAATTTTTGCTTGATATGCTATGATAAAGCCAATGTCCTTGAAAGGAGAGCGTGACATGAAAGGCACTCTGCGTGACCGCCTGCTGCTTGGCGGTGCGATGACGGTGTTTGGCACCATTGGCATTTTCCGTCATTATATTCCGTTACCCTCGGCAACCGTGGCGCTGGCGCGCTCGGCAATCGGTGCGCTATTTCTCTTGCTTTGCCTCGCCGTTTTGCACCGCCGTCCCGATTTCGGCGCGGTGCGGAAAAACCTCGGCTATCTGCTCGCATCGGGCGTTTTCCTCGGCTTTAACTGGGTGCTTTTATTTGAGGCGTACAAATATACCACCGTTGCCGCTGCAACGCTCTCTTACTATATGGCGCCCATTATTTTGGTGCTTGTCGCTCCTCTTTTTCTCGGCGAGTGCCTGACGCTGAAAAAAGGCATTTGCGCCCTCGTTGCGCTTGGCGGTATGGTGCTTGTTTCGGGCATTTTTGAGGTGGGCTTTTCGGGTGGTGCGGAGTTAATCGGCATCGGCCTCGGTCTTGCCGCCGCGTGTCTGTATGCCGCGATTATCATCTTTAATAAAAAGATGCGGGGCATTGACGCCATGACCAAAACGCTTTGTCAGTTTGCCGTGTCTGCCGCGGTGCTGTTGCCCTATGTCCTGATTGCAGAGGATATTACGCGCGAGATGCTGACCCCTTTGGGTATTTCGCTGCTGCTTGTCGTGTGCGTGGTGCATACAGGTCTTGCCTACGTTGCTTATTTCGGCTCTGTGCGCGCGCTGCCCTCGGACACCGTGGCAATTTTCAGCTACATAGACCCCGTGCTTGCCGTGTTGCTTTCTGCACTTTTCCTGAAAGAGCCTATGACTCCCCTCGGCATCGTGGGCGCTGTGCTTGTGCTCGGCGCGGCCTTTCTCTCGGAATATACGAAACAAAGAAAAACGGACGACTGATGTCGTCCGTTTTTCTTATTTTGCCACGCAGATGACGCGGAGCATACGGTAAAGGAGAAACGCTGCAACAAGAAAGGCAAGCGGCGTCCAGAGATAGACAAGCAGCCCTGCCGCCAGATAAAGCGCAATCGAAAGCCCTGTTGCCACAAGGTGTATGGCATCGGTGCCGTCCTCCTCAAAAAAGCGATAGATTTTTTCGTCGGGCATACGGTAGCTGAAGTAAGCCACCTCGCCCCATACGCCGTGGGTTTTCATATAGCCAATCCAGGCGAGGCAGGCACTCCATACCCAGAAGGGCCCTGTTATCTGAACCATAACAGCACCTGCAAGACCCACACCGAAGGTGATAACGGCATTGAGCTTGGGGTGGTTGTCGGAAATTGCCCAGACAAGCAGCGTGGCGGCAAACGCCAGCGCAATATAAAAGGGAAGGGGTGTATGTAGGCATGCCCATAGCACGCCGCCGACGGGTAATGCCGCAAACGCAATAATTGTTAGCATAAAAATCCTTACATTCTGATGATTTGAACGGTATTATTATACATGAGGCAGAGTGGAAAGTCAAGCCGCAAAAAGCGGAAAAGGTCGGATTTTTGGAGAGATTGTAAAAAAGTTGCGATTTTATCCGCACAACTGCCGTAAAAACCACGAAATTTCAGATAAAATTGAAAATCCCCTTGCAAAATGCTTTACAGTGTTGTATAATAACATAAATAATTATATCGCGTGTAGCGCGTGTCACATTTTTATGAAAGCAAAGGAGAGTACAGCCATGGCATTCTATTATGCAGAGCCTTCCCACACCTTTAACGAATATCTGCTTGTTCCGGGGTATTCCTCGGCAGAGTGCATTCCCGCCAATGTATCCCTGAAGACGCCCCTTGTGCGTTACAGAAAGGGCGAGGAGCCGGCAATCTCCATGAACATTCCGCTTGTATCCGCCATTATGCAGTCGGTATCGGGTGACCGCCTTGCGATTGCACTGGCACAGGAGGGCGGCGTATCCTTTATTTACGGCTCGCAGTCGATTGAGGACGAGGCAGCTATGGTTGCAAAGGTGAAGGGCTTTAAGGCAGGCTTTGTTCGCTCCGAGTCCAATCTCCGCCCCGACCAGACCCTTGCTGATGTGCTTGCACTCAAGGAGGAGACCGGTCACTCCACCGTTGCAATTACGGAGGACGGCACGCCCAATGGCAAGCTGCTCGGCATCGTCACCGGTAGAGATTACCGCGTCAGCCGTATGTCCACCGATGCGAAGATTGAGAGCTTTATGACACCTCTTTCCAAGCTTGTCACTGCGCCTGAGGGCACCACCCTGAAGGAGGCAAACGATATTATCTGGGACAATAAGCTGAACTCCCTGCCTATCGTATCCAAGGACGGCAAGCTTTGCTACTTTGTATTCCGCAAGGATTACGACCAGCACAAGAAGAATCCCCTTGAGCTGCTTGATTCACAGAAGCGTTACATTGTTGGTGCAGGTGTCAACACCCGTGACTATGAGGAGAGAATCCCCGCGCTGGTTGAGGCAGGTGCAGACGTGCTTTGCATTGACTCCTCTGAGGGCTATTCCGAGTGGCAAAAGCGCACGATTGCGTTTGTTCGCGAAAAGTATGGCGATAGCGTGAAAATCGGTGCAGGCAACGTTGTAGACGGTGAGGGCTTCCGTTTCCTCGCTGACTGCGGTGCAGACTTTATCAAGGTCGGTATCGGCGGCGGCTCTATCTGCATTACCCGTGAGACCAAGGGCATTGGTCGCGGTCAGGCAACCGCACTGATTGATGTTTGCCGCGCCCGTGACGAATATTTTGCGGAAACCGGTATTTACGTGCCTGTCTGCTCCGACGGCGGTATTGTACACGACCACCATATGACCCTGGCGCTTGCTATGGGTGCAGATTTCATCATGCTTGGCCGTTACTTTGCACGCTTTGATGAGAGTCCCACGGCGAAGGTCAACGTGAACGGCACCCTGATGAAGGAGTACTGGGGTGAGGGCAGCAACCGCGCTCGCAACTGGCAGCGCTACGACCTCGGCGGCAGCAAGAAGCTGTCCTTTGAGGATGGTGTTGACTCCTACGTTCCTTACGCAGGCAAGCTTTCCGACAATGTCGGTATTACCCTTGCAAAGGTACGCTCCACGATGTGTAACTGCGGTGCACTCACCATTCCCGAGCTGCAGCAGAAGGCAAAGCTGACGCTGGTATCTGCCGTCAGTATCGTAGAGGGTGGCGCACATGACGTGCTCCTTAAGACCTCTACCAAGCAGGTTTAATTGCATATGACAAAATCCGCCCCCGCAATTTGCGGGGACGGATTTTTTTGTATGAGGCGCTCAGACCTCTATAAGCTCCTTGTCCTCTGCTGTTGCAATTTCTTCGACCACTGCAGATTTCTTTTTCTTGTAATCCATCAGAAGCCAAGGCAGATAGGAAAGGAGGAAAAGCGCCGTAACAACTGCTGCCATGATAAACAGGCGCAGCACCATATTTTCGGGCAGAATTTTGGTGATAGAGTCACCGGGCGTGTCCTCGGGACGTGCCATAAAGAGGTAGTTTGCACCGGGGCCAATCACGACATTGGCAACATAAGCAATTACGGCGAGCACCGCAAGCCAGCCATAGGCGCGCACGGCGGATTTGATTGTGGGGCGCATCTTGTGTACAAATATCATATAAAAGACGGCGATGTAGCCCATGAGATGCTCAATCCAGAACTGATAGTAGCGGTAACGTGTGGGGCCCGTGTAGGCGATAACCGTGGGGGTAATCAGTGCGAAAATCGTGCCTGCAAAGACCCAGAAATACACGATGTCAAAGAGCTTTTGCGATTTGGTTGCCAGCATATAGCTGCCCAGCACAATGCCCCAGCCGCAAATGGTAATGGGCAGGTGGTCAACGGCGTTGGGATTCAAGTCGCCCGATACACCAACCAGTCGCCAGAAATAGGACATTTCCGATACAATCATGGTAAATGCCATTGCCATGCGTATATTGTAGTCAAGGCGTTCTCGGGAAAGGAGCGCATCACGCTTGCGATAAATCAGGAAAATAAGCAGCGCGGCCACAAGAATGGGCGCAAAATGTGCAAAGGAATAATCATAAAATTCCTGCGTGTCACCCTTCGAGAAGAAATAATGGAAAAAGTCTTTCATAGACACCTCAAAATGAATGGATTTTTAATGAGAGAAACGGATAATATCCTTTTCAGGCACGTAGATTTCGGGGCGGGCTGTGTGGCTGCCAAGCTTGGCAGTCACCGTGGCAGGGGAGAGAACAGAGCAATTGCTCGGCATATTGGGAGCTTCCTCGCCAAACAGTGCGTTGTAAATCATAGCGGCGCCGATATAGCCTGCCAGGGGCGTGCTGTGATTGTGTGCATCATCAATGCAAAGGTCATCATAAGCCACACCGTCACGCTCATAGGCGTTAATCTGCTGTTTCCAATTTAAGAGTGGGAGCGTGGGATATTTTTCGGCAACTGCTGCGATATGTGTGGCGTTTTCGTTGTGTGCAGGCAGGATAACCAGCTGCGTGCCCGATTTGTCGCAAAGCGCTTTGAGCGTCGCAATATTGTTTACGTCATTTTCGCTGTAAAGACCGCAGAGGAAAACAATGCCGTAGGTGCCGGCAGCCAATCTCTCGCGGAAAAGCTGATAGTCGCCGCCGCTTTGCGTGGCGTAGGCGGTGATGGTTGCGTAGCCGATGCTTTTGCTTGCTACGGCGCAGTCCTGATTGCCCACGCTGATGAGGTCTTTTAGAATATGACCGATGTACGAGGAGCCGACAAAGCTGTTGCCGATAATCAGTACGCTGCGTTGATTGTTGCCGTCAGAAAGGGAAAGGGTGGGTGTGGAAAGGTCCTCGCGCACGGCAGTCAACATGGGCTTGGTGAGCCAGCCATAGAGAGTTTTGTCCATTTCCGCTTGGTTGATTTCCAGAGTGACAATGCATCTTTGGCTTTGCGCCTCGGTATACGTGTAGGTCACACGGTAAAAGACCTCCTTGCGAGATTCCTTGTAACTGCCGATATGTACATTGACGTCAATGTCGTTTGACTTTTTCTCTTTGATTTCTGTGTCAAAGCCCTCAGGTACCTTTTTTGCGTTGTCGCCAAACAAAACTACGCCGACAATTTTGTCGCCATCAAGCAGCTGATAGCTATCGTCTGCTTTTTTTGTTTCCCATTTGCTCGGCAGACGAACCTCTAATGCGGTGTTACTGTCCTGGGCGGCAAAATAAAAATTCGCGCTTTCCTCGCCCTTTCTCGTGGCAGACAATTCATCGGGATTGACGATTTTTGCCTGACAGGAGGCAAGGGGAAGCAGCAGGGCAATAATCAGTATCAGTAAGGTTACGCGGATTTTTATCATACTCACTCCTCTGGGTTTTGAAGGATAAATGCCTGCATCGTGGTGCAGGACATTGTATACATAATGTTAATTTATATGATAAATTATAACATGCCACCACTGAAAATGCAAGCCTTTCTCCCCCGACAATTTGTGTGATTTCGGGGAAATGCTAAAAATTCAAAATTAGAATATTTCGGGTGTGCTTGTAAAAATTGCGGAGAAACCACTTGACAAGGCTCTGATTATCTGTTATAATAAGCAGCGTTAACCAAAAGGGGCATTAGCGCAGTTGGGAGCGCACAACACTGGCAGTGTTGGGGTCAGGGGTTCGAATCC
>JAFQMP010000029.1 GCA_017396225.1 Clostridia bacterium
GTTTTCTCGCGGTGAAGGCGTAGTAACCTACGTCGAACCAAGAGAAAGCGCAGAAAAGCCCACGGCAAATGCCGTGGGCTTTGGTCTATCGCAAATATGCGGTTATCAGTGGACGATGCAGCGCTCGGTGTCCTTATCAAACACATGGACACGGGACATATCGATAGCCACTCTAATCTTGTCGCCGGAGCGGCTGGTAGAGCGAGAGGATACGCGAGCAGTAATCTTAGTGGGCTCCTTCGGAATGGACTTGTTGGAGCCGTCCTCAACGACCTTATCAAAGCTGTTAAGGTAGAGGTAAATCTCAGCGCCCATCAGCTCGGTAACGTCAACGTCAACGTCGATGCAGCTCTCAGGGAACATACCGAGGTGGCTGGGGTCATCGTGAATGCACTCAGGGCGAATACCAACGATAACCTCCTTGCCGATGTACTCATCAAGCTGGCCATCTGCATTCTTCTCTGCAGGGAGTCTCAGCTCGTTGCCGTCAAAGCAGAAGAAGATATCCTTGCTGTCCTTGGGCTGCTTAAGCGTACCGGGAACAAAGTTCATCTGAGGGGTGCCGATGAAGCCTGCGACGAAGATGTTGCAGGGCAGGTCGTAGAGGTGCTGGGGGGTATCAACCTGCTGAATCAGGCCGTCCTTCATAACAACGATACGGGTTGCCATGGTCATAGCCTCGACCTGGTCGTGGGTAACGTAGATGAAGGTGGTGCCAACGCTCTTGTGGAGCTTGGTCAGCTCAGTTCTCATCGTTGCACGGAGCTTTGCGTCCAGGTTGGAAAGCGGCTCGTCCAAAAGGAATACCTTGGGGTTACGGACGATTGCACGACCGAGAGCTACACGCTGCTTCTGACCACCGGACATCGCCTTGGGCTTACGGTCAAGCAGGTGGGTGATATCAAGAATACGGGCAGCCTCCTCAACGCGGCGCTTAATCTCCTCCTTGGGAGTCTTGCTGAGCTTCAGGCCAAACGCCATGTTATCAAACACGGTCATGTGGGGATAAAGCGCGTAGTTCTGGAACACCATCGCAATCTTACGATCCTTAGGTGCGATATCGTTTACAAGCTGGTCGCCGATGAAAAGCTCACCCTCGGTGATCTCCTCAAGGCCTGCGATCATACGCAGCGTAGTGGTCTTACCGCAACCGGAGGGACCAACGAATACGATAAACTCCTTATCCTTGATTTCAAGGTTGAAGTCAGAAACTGCGGTAACGCCGCCGGGATACTTCTTGTAAATGTGTCTGAGAGATAAGCTAGCCATGTAATCCTCCTTGTCAGGGCATAGTACGCCCACAACATATATTTCTAATCGCTATTATTATAACAAATTTCGGTGTAGTTGGGAAGATGGCAAAACTACGAAAAAATTCTGCGCCGTTTATGCAACGTGCACAACAGGAGAGCTGTCATCTTCACGTTTTGCCCACAATCGGGCTTCATTTTATTGTTTTTGTTCAGTTATGAACGATTACTGCTCGGTTTTAAGCGTTTTCATTGAAAGTGCGATACGCTTTTTTGCTACATCAACACTCAATACACGCACGCGGACAATGTCGCCGACCGACACCACGTCGCGCGGGTGCTTGACGAATTTATCGGAAAGCTCGGAAATGTGCACAAGGCCGTCCTGATGCACGCCGATATCCACGAAGGCGCCAAAGTCAATGACGTTGCGCACCGTGCCTGTGAGCATCTGCCCGGGCTTCAGGTCGGTCATTTCCAGCACGTCCTCGGAAAGAAGGGGCGGCTCAAAATCATCGCGCAAATCGCGACCCGGCTTCTGCAGCTCTGCCACAATGTCGTGCAGGGTGGGCTCACCGATGCCAAGCTCTGCTGCCAGCTTCGCGGCACCTGCCTTTGCTACCTGCTTGCCAAGCTCACCAAGCTTGCCGCCCAGCACGTCCTCACGCGTGTAGCCGAAGCGAGAGAGGAGCGCATAGGCCGCCTCATAGCTCTCGGGGTGAACGCCTGTATTATCCAGCATCTCGCGAGAGCCGGGGACACGCAGGAAGCCTGCACACTGCTCGTATGCCTTGGCACCGATGCGCGGCACCTTCAAAACCTCTGCACGCGTGCGGAATTCTCCGTTTTCCTCGCGATACTTAACAATATTCCTTGCGCTGACGGCATTGATGCCGGAGATATAGGAAAGCAGCGAATGAGAGGCCGTATTGAGGTCGACACCAACACGGTTGACACAGTCCTCGACAACACCTGACAGTGCCTCATCGAGGCGAGCAGGCTTCATATCGTGCTGATACTGACCGACACCGATTGCCTTGGGGTCAATTTTTACCAGCTCTGCAAGGGGGTCCTGCAAGCGGCGTGCAATCGACACGGCAGAGCGCTGCATAACATCAAATTCGGGAAATTCCTCAGCAGCCAGCTTAGACGCAGAATAGACCGATGCGCCCGACTCACTGACAATGATATATTTGGTTTTTGCCTGCATTTCACGAAGCACGCCTGCGACAAATTTCTCGCTCTCGCGCGAGGCGGTGCCATTGCCGATTGCAACCACGTCAACGCCCCATTTGGTAATCAGGCGTTTCATCACGCGGGTTGCCTCCTCAGCGCGCCCCTTACCCTGCGTGGGGTAAATGACCGCGGTATCAAGCACCTTACCCGTAGCATCACAGACAGCAAGCTTGCAGCCGTGTGCGTAGCCGGGGTCGAAGCCCAGCACGACCTTGCCCTTAATAGGTGCCTGCATCAGCAGGTGCTGAAGGTTGTCCGAGAACAGGACAATCGCACCCTCGCAAGCGGCATCAAAGAGGTCGCTGCGGATTTCGCGCTCCACGGACGGGGCAATCAGACGCTCATAGCTATCGGTAATCGCGGCGGCAACATACTGCTTGGCAGGGCTGTCACCCTTTTTCATCACAAGGCTGAACAGATAATTGAGGATAATGTCAGTGGGGACGGTCACGCTGACCTTCAAAAACTCCTCCTTTTCGCCGCGGTTGATTGCCAGCACGCGGTGCGAGGGAATTTTGGCAACAGACTCAGAGTGGTCATAGTACTGTGCGTAGACAGAATCCTCCTCTTTTGCCTTCTTGGTTTCAATCATGCCGTGTGCTACGGTCAGGTTACGGATACCCTTGCGGTACTCGGCATTATCGGAAATATCCTCTGCGAGGATATCCATTGCACCTGCAAAGGCTGCCTCAGGCGTTTCCACGCCCTTTTCCGCATCGACAAGCGAGGCGGCAAGCACCTCAAGCGCAGGCTCGTAAGTGGACTCCTGTGCCATCAATGCCTCGGCAAGCGGCGCGAGGCCGCGCTCTCTTGCCACAGATGCGCGTGTCTTGCGCTTGGGACGGAAGGGGCGGTAGATATCATCAATCTCGGTAATTGTTGCAGCGTTATCAATGGCGCGCTCAATCTCAGGCGTGAGCTTTTCCTGTGCGGCAATGAGGTTTTTGACCTCTGCACGGCGTGCCTCGATATTGCGCAGATACCTAAGGCGCTCCTCTAACTTGCGCAGCTGGGTGTCATCAAGCTCACCCGTGACCTCCTTGCGGTAGCGGGAGATAAAGGGAATGGTGTTGCCCTCGTCCATGAGCGCAACGGTGCGCTCAACCTGGTCGACCCCCAACGACAGCTCCTTAGCCAGAATTTCAAAAATGCTTTGTGCCATGGTAATACCTTTTCCTTTGGACTTTATTTTGCAGCCTCAAGTAAGGCTGTTTCTTCTTCTTTTGTGAGCGCGCGCCACGCGCCGCGCGGCAAATCCGCGGGCAACGTGAGGGGCCCGAAGCTGATGCGCTCCAGTGATGTAATCTGGTTGTGCAGCGCTTGCATCATACGCTTAATCTGATGATATTTACCCTCTACGAGGGTAATCACACCACTTTTGCCAGCCGCATCAAGAACGATATCGGCAGGCTTGGTTTCGTAGCCGTCCTCCAATGTGAGCCCCTCGCGAAAGCGTGCGCACTCCTCCTCTGTCAAGGGGAATTTGACGGTAAAGCGGTAGCGCTTTTCCACGTGACGGCGGGGGGAGAGGAGCCTGTGCGCGGTATCGCCGTCATCGGTAAGGAGCATCAGCCCCTCGGTATTCTTATCCAGTCTGCCACAGGGGAAAAGCCCCAACACGGTATATTTTGGGGGGAGCAGCGTGAGCACTGTCGGCTCTCTGCCGTCCTCGGTGGCACTGACGTAGCCCGTGGGCTTATTGAGCAGAATATAATAATGCTCACGGTAAAGGACAGGTTCGCCGCGATAGGATACCGCATCGCGCGTGGGATCAATCTGCATATCCGCCCTTTTGGCAGGCACGCCACCCACCAGCACCTGTCCTGCACGCACTGCCCTTCCCGCCTCGCTGCGCGTGGCGGTTGCCGTCACCGCAAGAAACTTATCCAGCCGCATAAGTGCTCCCCTTTCCTTTAGATATATCTTATATATTATAGCATATATTTTATATTTTGTAAAGGGGGCGACCCTTTCTTTCGGGAATTTTTTGCAAGAAAAAAGAGCAAGCACGTCGTGCTTGCTCTTTTGAAAGCATCAATTAAAGCTCCTCAACCGACACAACACCCTCAATGCCCGAAAGCGCTGTCATCAGCTTATCGTGCGAGAACTTGCGGGGCAGGTCAAGGGAGAAAATGGCACAGGGATTCTGCGAGGCAGCACCCGACTTGGTGACCTGCAGGTCGCTGACGCCAACGTGGTGCAGGCGGAGATACTCGCTCATCTGTACAAGACTGTCATTTTCCTTATACTCTATGTAAAGGTTCAAGGTGCGCGAGGTGGACATAATGAAATACTCAAAGCGGGAAAGGAACATCTCCGCAACAAGGACAAGCGCGGTGGCAATCAGCGCAGCCTCCACAAAGCCCGCACCGACCGAAAGACCGACAATGGCGGTGGCAAAAAGGCCTGCAGCAGTAGTCAAGCCCTTGACCTGACGGCGCTTGGTGACGATAATCGTGCCTGCACCGATAAAGCCCATACCTGCGATAACCTGTGCTCCCAGACGGGCAAGGTCGGTGAACCAGCCCATATGGAGATAGAGGTACTGGCTGGTGAGAGTGGTCATCGAGGCACCCAGACAAATGAGAATGTGCGTGCGGAAGCCCGCAGGACGGCGCTTGGACTCGCGCTCGATACCGATAATGCCGCCGCAGACAACAGCAAGCAGCATACGCAGAACAGCACCCCAGAAATGGAAGTTGCCGTCCGAAAAACGAATGATTGTTAACAGTTCAGACATTTGCGTGCTCCTCCTTACAGTTCTTCAATCGAGCGCACGTTCTCCACACCCGCCACAACCGCAAGCGCAGTGGCGTGCGACATACGCTTCGGCAAGCGCACCGAGAAAACGGCACTCTGGCTGGCGCTCGCGTTCTGCTTGTGAATTTCAACATCAAAGATGCGGATATCCTGTGCCTTGATTGCCGAAATCACAGCGCCGACATCGTCCATATGAAGGAACTCGATGTACAAATTGATATTGCGCGCACGCGCCATAATAAAGCGCTCAATATGATTGAAAATGGTAATTGTTGCAATGATAAGCAGACAACCGATAGCTGCGCCTTCCACAAAGCCCGCACCGATGCAAAGGCCCATGCAAGCCGATGCCCAAAGGCCCACGGCGGTGGTCAGACCCTTGACCTGCTGGCGACCCGTGACGATAATTGTGCCCGCGCCAAGGAAGCCGATACCGTTGATAATCTGCGCGCCAAAACGCGATACATCGGTATACTTATTGCCGCCGCCAACCAGCGTCACATCAGTCCAATAGGTGCCGACCATCATTGTCAGATACTGGCTGATGAGCATCGTCAGCGTTGCTGACATACAAACGAGCATATATGTACGGAAGCCTGCGGGGCGGCGCTTTTTGCCGCGCTCCAGGCCAATACAGCCGCCACAGAAGGCCGCCACCGACAGGCGAAAGAGCGCTATCCACACTGCATTGTTTTCGGTAATTTCACGCAGTGGATTCAAAAATTCAAGCATGAAAAGTTCTCCTTTCGCGGGTTAACCCTGAACAAGGGTAATTTCAACGGTTTTTTCGATGTAGTCACCACCGTCGGGGCGCAGCAGCGTCACGCGGACACTTTCCCCCGCCTGATGACGGTTGATTTCACCGATAACATCATAGATATGATACATACGCAAGCCATTGACCTTGATGATAATGTCGCCGGGCTTAATCTTGCCAATCGCACCCAGCCCACTGACCTCGGTCACATAGACGCCGTCACGAGGCATCTGGAAATAGCCCTGCACCTCGGTGGGGGATTCCAGCAGCTCCTCCGCCTTAGGGTCGGAATACCAGTAGCCGCCCTTCAGGCCGCGTCCCGTCACGCCAAGGAGCGTGCGGCCCGATGCAATCGGGTTTTCGCCTGTGAACTTACCCGTGGCAATGATTGCGTCAACGATGATTTTTGCGCCGTCAATCGGGAGCGCAAAGCCAACACCCTGTACCGGCAGACCGTTGTTGGTGTACGCCTGCTTGAGTGCCACGATGCCGATAACCTCGCCGTACATATTGGCAAGCGGGCCGCCCGAATTGCCGTTGTTTACAGCTGTATCGGTCTGAATGACCGTCAGTTTTTTGGCAACGGTTTGGTCGCTGTTTTTTATACTGAGGATACGGTTGGTATAGGAAACCTTGCCGAAGGTGGCGGTTCCGCTGTACTCAAGGCTGTGCGGCGTGCCGACAGCCACAACGTCCTCACCAACCAAAAGGGTGGCAGAGGTGCCGATTTTGGCTGCGACAAGGTCGGTTTTATCAATTTTCAAGACGGCAATATCTGCCGCCTCATCGCTGCCGACGAGGACGGCATCAAACGCCTCCCCCGACGGAAGCACAACCTGTATTTCCAGCGCGTCATCAATGACGTGATGATTGGTGCAGATATAGCCGTCCGCGCGGTAAACAAAGCCTGAGCCGATGCCCTGCCCCTCCTTATGCTTGACCGAAACAGTCACGGTAGAGGCACGGACGACGTCTGCCGCCTCCGCAGGAGTCAGCAGCTTTCCGTCGCTCCCCTCCTCGCGAACGTAAATGGTACGCTCGTGCGTCACGGTGCGGTAAATGCTGATGCCCGCCTCACCGACAAAAAGTAATACCATCAAGAGTGCCAGTGTCACCGCCACAACGGCGCCAAAAACAATATAAAAGCGACCCGCGCTGCGTTTCGCCTTCGGCGCCGCGACAGGCGGTGCGCCGAACTGCCAGCGAAGCGGCGGCTCCCCTACAGGCTCGCCCGCGTCATGTCCGACGGTATCGGGATTTTCCGCAGAGGCCCGATAATCCTTTTCTTCCATTGCTGCTCCTTTCAACCGATAAGTCGGTTGCGGTTATTTCAATTCAAACTTATAGCCGATGCCCCAGACGGTGCTGAGCGCCCATTTTTCCGAAACGCCCTTCAGCTTTTCGCGCAGACGCTTGATATGTACGTCAACCGTGCGGCTGTCACCGAGGAAGGCAAAATCCCACACGTGCTCAAGAAGCTGCTCACGGCTGAACACGCGGTTAGGGTTTGCAGCAAGGCAATAAAGAAGCTGCAGCTCCTTGGGCGGAATTTCCACCTTGGCACCGCCAAGCTTCAGCTCAAAGCGCTCACGACTGATTTCAAAATTGTCGTACCTGATAACATCATTCACGGCGCGCTCACTGCTCTGCTGCACACGACGCAGAATTGCCTTGACGCGCGCGGCAACCAGTGGCAAATCAAAGGGAATTGTCAGGACGTCGTCAGCCCCCTCCTCCAACGCGGTCACGGCATCAAAGGTGTCATTCTCCCCCGCCATCATCAGAATCGGGGCATCGGATTCACGGCGCAGCTCGGAAAGAACCTGCATGCCGTCCTTCACGGGCAACGGTGCGCGCAGCAAAAGTGCCGCAGGCTCTATGCTCTTGAAAACCGACACACACTGGGCGCCGTCCTGCGCTGTTACGACCGCAAAGCCGACAGCCTCAAAATACGCACGCAGCGCTTCACATACGCCAAGGTCAGCGTCCGCAACCAGAAGCGTTTTTTCTGCCATGTTGATTCCTCCCACAGATGATGCTTGCCCCACACACAAGCGAGGCAAATATAATTATTAACTATTATATCACATTTTTTAGGGCTTGAAAAGTCCTTTTCTGAAAAAAGTGTAACATTATTATTATTTTCAAAAATGCCCTTGCAAAACCTACCGCTTTGCGGTATAATGAAATTTATGATTATCCTTCAAGGAGGACGTTTTATGAAGCTTGGCATCGTTGGCTTGCCGAATGTCGGCAAGAGCACGCTGTTTAACGCCCTGACCAATGCAGGCGCGGAATCCGCAAACTACCCCTTCTGCACCATTGAGCCGAATGTCGGCGTGGTTGCCGTGCCCGATGCGCGCATGGACTACCTTGCCGCTATGTACACCCCCGAAAAATACACCCCTGCCGTGATTGAATTTGTTGACATTGCAGGCCTTGTACGCGGCGCCTCCAAGGGCGAGGGGCTTGGCAACAAGTTCCTGTCCCATATCCGCGAGGTGGACGCTGTCATTCACGTCGTCCGCTGCTTTGAGGACGACAACATCATTCACGTGGACGGTGCAATCGACCCGATGCGTGACCTTGAAACCATTAACCTTGAGCTGATTTTCTCCGATATGGAGATGCTTGAAAGACGTATGGACCGCACCAAGAAGGCGATGAAGGGCGACAAAACCCTTGCTGCCGAGCTTGAAATGCTGGAGCGCCTGTATGCCGTGCTGGAATCGGGCAAGACCGCCCGCACCGCCGACCTTTCCGACGACGAGCGCGCGATGCTCTCCGACACGCCACTCCTCACGATGAAACCCGTTATCTATGTGGCAAACGTCAGTGAGGACGACGTGGGCGAGGAGCCTGTGGGCAACCCGATGTACGCCGCACTCAAGGCATTTGCCGAGAGCGAGAACGCTGGCATCATTCCCATTTGCGCACAGATTGAGGCAGAGATTGCCGAGCTTTCGGGCGAGGAAAAGCAGGCGTTTCTTGATGACCTGGGCATTCCCGAAAGCGGCCTTGACCGCCTGATTAAGGCAAGCTATTCCCTGCTCGGCCTTATCAGCTTCCTGACCGCGGGCCCCAAGGAGGTACGCGCCTGGACGATTACCAGAGGCACCAAGGCACCCGGTGCGGCAGGCAAGATTCACAGCGATTTTGAGCGCGGCTTTATCCGTGCCGAGGTTGTGGCATTTACCGACCTTGCGCGCATTGGCTCGATGAACGGCGTCAAGGAAGCCGGTCTGCTCCGCAGTGAGGGCAAGGAGTACGTCATGGAGGACGGAGATATTGTTGTCTTCCGTTTCAACGTCTGATGCGCGCCCGTAAGAAAAAGCACGGCGCCGAGCGCATTGCCGCCTGCTCTGCCCTGCTGATTGAGGATATGGCAGCCCTGAAGGCTGACCCCCAGCGCTTTTTCACCGAGCAGCGCCCCTTACACTTAGAGATTGGCTGCGGCAAGGGTGCATTTGCCTGCGGCATGGCTGCGGCACACCACGACATCAACCTGATTGCCATGGAGCGCGTGGCAGATGTTGCCGTGCTGGCACTGGAAAAGGCAACCCGCGCCGCCGACACCCGTCCCGACAATCTGCGCTTTCTCATCGGCAACGCCGAGAACCTGACCGAATGGCTCCCCGCCCACAGCGTGGATTGCATTTACCTGAATTTCAGCGACCCGTGGCATAAGGCACGCCACGCCAAAAGACGCCTGACCTACCGCGACTTTCTCGCGAAGTACCGCGAGATTCTCAAAAAGGGCGGCGTGCTGCGCTTCAAAACCGACAACGTCAATCTTTTTGACTTTTCCCTTGAGGAATTTGCCGCCTGCGGTTTGCGTGTGGAAAATGTCACGCGCGACCTGCACACGAGCCCCTTTGCAGCGGGCAACGTGATGACCGAGTATGAGAAGAACTTTTCCGAAAAGGGCTTCCCCATTCACGCGGCAACCGTGTATTTTGACTGATGATAAGCTGAAAATGGCGCCCGCAACGCGAGCGCCTGTTTTCTAAGAAAGGAAGCCTATGGAACGCACCGAGCCAAACGGCGTTTTACTGATTGATAAGCCTGCGGGGCTGACCTCACACGATGTAGTCGGCCGCGTGCGCCGTCTGTTCGGCACGCGCCGCGTGGGACACACGGGCACCCTTGACCCCATGGCGACAGGCGTACTGGTACTGCTCATCGGTCGTGCCGCAAAGGCTGCCGAATACCTCACGGTGCACGATAAGTGCTATGAGGCCGTTCTGGAGCTTGGCAAAATCACCGATACCGAGGACACGACAGGCGAGATTTTAAGCACGTGTGCGGACATTCCTGCGGAGGGTGCTGTGCGCGAGGCCGCAGCGCGCTACCTTGGTCGTTATATGCAGACACCGCCGATGTACAGCGCCCTCAAGGTGGACGGACAAAAGCTCCTTGACCTTGCCAGACGCGGCATTGAGGTGGCGCGCGAAGCGCGTCCCGTCACTATTCACGCGCTTGACGTGCAGGCGACCGAAGATAAAACACGCTACAATCTTATCGTACACTGCTCCTCGGGCACCTACATTCGCACGCTGTGTGCCGACATCGGCAGGGACCTTGGCTGCGGTGGCGTTATGGCGGCACTGCGCCGCACCAAGACGGGTAATTTCTCCCTGTCCGATTGCCGCACGTTAGAGGAGATTGAGGAAATGAGCATAGCGGCACGCGATGCCCTACTGCTCCCGACCGAGATGCTTTTTGTGGATTACCCCGCCGTAAGGCTCCCCTCCTTTTACGAAAGGCTCTGCCGCAGCGGCTGCGAAATTTACCAGAAAAAGATTGGTACTGCGCTTGAAATTGACACCCATGTGCGGATATGTGGTGAAACGGGGGTGTTTTTCGCCCTTGGCGAGGTGCGCGACTACGAGGGCGGCAGCGCCATAAAGCCCATTAAATTTTTTGAAATATAAAGCAAGCCCCGTGCCAATCGGTACGGGGCTTTGTCTTATGAAAGCCCGTAAAAGCGGGCGGCGTTATCGGAATATACGGCAGATGCCGTACGGAAAAGCGCCTCGGTGGGAAAGCCCTCGGGCATATCATTTGCGGCAAAATCAGAAAGCTCGTCGGCGAGCACGCGCGCAAAGCGGGAAAGCGAGGGGTTGGTGAAAAAGCCCTTGTCCGCATCGGTGATGCCGACAAGCAGGGCAGCCGCACCGCGCGAGAGATAAAAGCGGAGTGAACGGCGCAAGGACGCGGTTGATGCCCCCGCACCGTCAATACCAAAGAAAAGGCGGGGCATATTTTCGCCGCAAAAGGCATCAAGCAGCAGCGCAAGCCCCTGCGGCAGGTCGCCTGCGGCGAGGGTCAGGAGCGTATCGGGCATCACCCTTCTTTCCGCGAGATAGCGGAGCAGCTTTTTGAGCGCGGCAGGTGAAAAATCCCCCATAACGTGCTCGGTTTTGGGGCGCACGCGCAGCACAAACCGTATCTGATGCGTCACGGCAGCGGCACCGAGTGTGCGCAGCATTTGTGCCGTGAAAACGGCGCGCTCATCGGGTGTCAGCACCTCGCCGTTTTTGAGGCGCTCAAAGGCAAGTCCTGCGTGATAGGGGTCGGGGCGCTGAAAACGCTCATATCCCGACAAATCCAGAAAAATGGCAGGCGCACCTGCCGCGGCAAAGCGCAAAACGGCAGCCCCCAACAGCTTTTCAAGCGCTGCAAGCGTATCGGCGGGCATATTGCAGGCGGCGGAAAGCCTTTCAAGATATGCAGCAAAATTCTCACCAAAAAGAAGTGCAGATGCATCAATAAGCGGATAAACGGTATCGGAAAACGCCGTCAGCGCATCAGGGTCGGCAAGAGAAACCGGCAAAAGCACGGCGCGATGTGCAGCGAGCAGCTTGCGCGGCGTCAGACTGCGCGAGGCAAGGCTCTCTGTGGCTTTCTGCCAGAGCGCCGTAGGGTCACGCTCACGGTCATCGCCAAGCAGATAGGCAAGGTCGGTGGCAATATCGGCGGATACTGTATCTCCTGCGGTATAGGCGAGGGCGAACAGGAGCTCGGTCATTTTTTCATAATCCGCGCAAGCACCTGTCAGATAGTCCTCGGAAACGCCACGGCAACGCATGGCGCGCAGAATACGGGGTGCCGTGAGCCAATGCTCGGCAGGCGTCACAAAAGCACGGTTTACGCCAAGCTCACTTGCCGTAAACGCCGCCCCCTGCAAAACGGCAGGTGTCGCTGCCAGATATTCGGTTAACGCTTGCTTTACGGACATCACGCTTCTCCTTTGCACTGTAATGCCCTTATTTTACCACAAAATTCCGCCCTTTGCAAGGGTCGCACCGCCAACTTTTTTTACATGGCATCTTGATTTTCCCGATAAGCTGTGCTATAATTTAACATTATGATGCGCGTATTGTACGCACGACGCGCAAAAGGAGGTCGTTATGGCAAATACCACGCTGGCGGATTTCAGTTTGCTCTTTCCCGATGCCGCGTCGCGCAGTGCGCACGCCGCAGGAAGTGCGGCACCCAAAATTGACGATTTTACCCTCGATGAGCTGGGACTTTGCGAGGTTCTACCCCTGAAAAACGCATCTCTTGCCGAATTTGTCACCAAGGACGCCGCCGTCATTCGCTACCGCGAGGCGGTCTTTGCCGACCTGCTTGCAAACGAGGGGCTCACCAAGACCTTTGGCAAATTAATTCCTGTGCTGCTTGATATTATGGAGCTGCGCCGTCTGGAGGCTGACAGCGGCAACACCGCCGACTACCTGGCAGGCATGACCGAGATTGAACTCTACATCACAAGCATTGACATTCTTTACGAGGGACTTTGCGGTGACGGCATCAAGCTGGAAAGTGCGGCGCTCACCACACTTGCCGCCTATATGAAAGAGCTGGTGGAGAGCGACTACTACGCCGAGCTTAACAAAAAATTGGAGGAGCTGACCAGCCGCGTGCGCGAAATCAAGAGCGTGACCATTGGTGTCAACCTTGATGCGCAGCTGCGCCCGCGCGAGGCGGGTGTGCTTGCCGTCAATGCCGAGCCCTTCCGCTCCGGCGACACGCTGCAAAAAATACTGCGTCTCAACTTCAAGGAGGACGCCTTCACCTGCATTGCAGAGCTTGTGCCCTTCTCCAAGAAGCAGACCGAAAACCAGAAAACCGCGCTCGCCCTTGCCTTCACCTCGGCAATCGGCGACGTTTACAAGCAATCGCTCAAATCCTGGAAGAGGATTGTGCAGCAGTACGTGCTGGAAAACACGGATTTCCTGTTGGGGCTGCTCCCCGAATTTGAGCTTTTGGTCAAAGGCACCAACCTGGTGCGCGCGCTGCGCATCAAGGGCAACACCCTGACGGTACCCACCATAATGCCCGCGGCTGACCGCTCATTCTCCGCCAAGGGGCTTTACAACCCCGCAGTCGCGCTGAAAACCGACGACGTTATGGTGAAAAATGACATCTGCTTTGACGAAAACGCAGGTATTTACGTGCTGACGGGTCCCAACCGCGGCGGAAAATCGGTCATTACCTGCGCTGTGGGTCTTGCCGTTGCTATGGCACAGCTGGGGCTCCCCGTCCCTGCGGACGAGGCAACCATCAGCCCCGCCGACGGTATTTTTACCCACTTTCCGACAGGTGCTGAGGACACGATTGACAAGGGACGTCTTGGCGAGGAATGCGCAAGGCTTGGCGAGATTTTTGATGAAATCACCGCCGAAAGCCTGGTGCTCCTTGATGAAAGCCTTTCTTCCACAGGCTCCTTTGAGGGCTCCTACATCGCAGCCGAGGTGCTGACGGGGCTTTCCCGCGCGGGTTGCCGCACCATTTTCTCAACCCACCTGCACGAGCTGGCTGCCGAAATTGAAGGCATCAACGCACGCACCGTTCCCGCGGGCGGCGTACCGATTGACACACTGGTGGCAGGCATTGAAGGGGAGGGCAAGCGCTCCTTTATCATTCACCGCGCCAAGCCCGACGGCAAGAGCTATGCACGTGACATTGCCGCAAAATACGGCCTGACCTACGAAAATATTATGCAAAAAATCAGGCGGAGCGATGCTCCCGCCGAGGAGATTTAATATGGATACCATTCTGAAGCTTTTAGAGGACAATGCAACCCTCACCCCCGCCGAGCTCGCCGTGATGTGCGACAAAGAGGTGGGCGACATCAAGAAAATGATTGAGGCGTACGAAAAGGACGGCGTGATTGTCGGCTACAAGACCCTCATTGACTGGGATAAGACCGACCGCGAGTACGTTTCCGCGCTTATCGAGGTGAAAATCACCCCCCAGCGCGACCGCGGCTTTGACCATGTAGCGGAAAAAATTTACACCTACCCCGAGGTGCAGAGCCTCTACCTCATGTCGGGCGGCTATGACCTCTGCGTACAGATTGAGGGCAAGACCATGAAGGAGGTCGCCTACTTTGTAGCACAGAAGCTTGCCACCATTGAGGAGGTCGTTTCCACCGCAACGCACTTTGTGCTCCGCAAATACAAGGACAAGGGCGTGGTATACGGTGTAGAGGAAATTGATGAGAGAGGAAACTGCAACTGATGATTGATTATTCCAAAGTACTTTCCCGTACCGTCGTTGACCTTAAAAAATCGGGTATCCGTAAGTTTTTTGACTTGCTCGACGGCAGAAAAGATGTGATTGGTCTGACCGTAGGTCAGCCTGACTTTGTCACCCCCTGGCATATCCGTGAGGCTGCCATTGACAGCCTCAGGAACGGCAAAACCTATTACACCTCCAATGCAGGCATGCCTGAGCTGCGCGAGGCAATTGCCACCTACCTGAAGCGCCGCTTTGATATCTCCTACAAGCCCGAGGAAACCGTTGTGACGGTTGGCGGCAGTGAGGCCATTGACATGGCAATCCGTGCCGTGGTGGAGCCCGGCGACGAGGTGATTATCCCCACCCCCTCCTTCGTCTGCTACGAGCCGATTGTCCGTGTGTCGGGCGGTGTTCCCGTTATCATCAAAACCACCGCAAAGGACCGCTTTAAGCTGACCCCGGAGGATTTGCGTGCTGCTATCACCCCCCGCACCAAGATGCTGGTGCTGCCCTACCCCAACAATCCCACGGGAGCTATCCTCACAAAGGAAGAGCTTGCGGGCATTGCGGAGGTCATTCGTGACACCAATATTGTGGTGCTTTCCGATGAGATTTACGCCGAGATGACGTACGGCAGAAAGCACGTTTCGATTGCCTCCCTTGCGGGTATGTGGGAGCGCACCATTATCGCAAGCGGCTTCTCGAAGGCTTATGCGATGACGGGCTGGCGTATGGGCTATCTTGCAGCACCCGCGCCCCTTGCCGAGCAGATGCTCAAGCTCCACCAATATGCCATTATGTGTGCCCCCACCACCAGCCAGTTTGCCGCCATTGAGGCACTGCAGAACGGTGATGAGGATATTGCGATGATGGTGGGCGAGTATGACCGCCGCCGCCGCTATATCTATCAGGGCTTCCGCGACATCGGCATTGAGGTTTTCGAGCCAGAAGGAGCTTTTTACATTTATCCTGAGGTCGGCACATTCGGCATTGATGCAGAGGAATTTTGCGACAGACTTCTCAACGAGTACAAGTGTGCCATTGTACCCGGCACCGCATTCGGCGAGGGTGGCGAGCGCTTTGCCCGCGTTTCCTACGCCTACTCGGTCAAGCACATTGCAGAGGCCTTGAACCGTATCGAAGCCTTTGTCAGGACACTGAAAAAATAAAGCAAAACGCCGCGCGGGCAGACCCGCGCGGCGTTTTTTTCGTTCAATAGGAAAATGCACGCTCCAGCGCCCCTGCAAGCAGCGCAGCGGCGGCAGGCACCAGCAAGTCAATTTCTCTCGGTGCAACCAGATATCCGCCACCGTTTTGCAGGATATCGGCAACCTCACCCGTCTCCGTGTCCAGCGAAAGCCTTGCAAACGCATCGCGCAGCAATGCTGTGGTGCTGACAACCGTGGGCACGCCGAGGGCAAGCACCGGTGCCCCCAGCGAATCCGCGCTGAGCGCGGGACGCGCCTGTCCCACGCCACCGCCGGGGGCAAGCCCCACGTCGGAAAGCTGCACCGTGCTGCCAAGGCGCCCTGTTTCGCGTGCAACCAAGGCATCAACCGCCACCACAAGGTCAGGGGTGACGGCGGCAACGGCACCCCTGACAAGCTCAACCGCCTCCAACCCCGTACGCCCCGCAACACCGGGCGAAAACGCAGCAATTTCACAGGGCTTTTCCGAAAGAAAACGCACACCGTCCCCTGCCCTATGCCTGGTAACCGTCATTTGCCGCACCGTCTGCGGCCCCAGCGCATCGGGGGTCATTTCATCATTGCCGAGTCCCACGACAAGCAGTGAAAAATCCGCACCCACGCGCTTGCCTGTCATACGCTCCGCCATTTCACGCAGCTCCACGGCAAGCACACGGCGCGCCTCCTCAAAAACGATGCTATCGGTAAAAAGCCCCTCTCTTGCAACCGTCACATACCGCCCACAGGGCTTGCCGATGCGCGCCGCCGCCTCATCGTCCCCGATGCGCACGCGCAAAATCTCAAACTCCCCCGCCGCAGCACGGGAAACGCGCACCCCTGCGCTCTCGGTCTCGCACCCACATTCTCTTGCCAAATCACTTTGCCAAATTTCACACACGACAGCACCCCCTGCAAAATACTGATTGTTAGTGTGTGCGCGAACGCGCGCTCCTATGTGAATAATGCCTATTTTTTAATAAAATTATTGTGCAAGTGTCCAAACCTTGTCTTTTTATGGCGGCGGGTGCTTGAAAAAAACATGGGGGTGTGCTATAATGTACTACGTTAATATGGTATTGTATGGTTTGTTTGCTACCACTACCCATTCCGAAGGAGGAATACCACTATGATGAAACGCATTGTAGCCCTCGCTCTCTGCCTTGTTTGCCTGCTGCCCTGCTTTGTATCCTGCAAGCACGGCGAAAACGACAAGGGCGCATACATTCGTATGTACCTGAGCGAGCCTGTTTACAACGTAGACCCGCTGAATGCCTTTGACAATCAGGCAACGCTGCAGGTTGTTTCCCTGCTTTACGAGGGACTTTTCACCGCAGACGAGAACGGCAAGCCCAAAAAGGCGCTTGTCGACAAATACAAGTACGAGGTTGACAAGGACAAGGGCACCTACAAGCTGGTGCTTGAGCTGAAGGAAACCGCCTGGTCCGACGGTATCGCGCTGACCGCTTACGATGCACAGTATGCATTTGAGCGTCTCTTCTCGGTTGCAACCAAGCACCCCGCTGTCGGTATGCTCTACGACATCAAGAACGCACGCAAGATTGCACTTGGTGAGGACAGCATCGGCCACCTTGGTGTTGTTGCGGTTGACCCTCAGATTCTTGAGATTGAGTTTGAACGCGACATTGATGTTGACGCCTTCCTCCCCGCCCTTTGCAGCCCTGCTCTTTACCCCCTTCGCGCTGACCAGGTTGACAGCAAGAAGGACACCTGGAGCGATGTCGCAATCGACATCGTATGCAGCGGTCCCTTCAAGATTGCTTCCATGAACTACGAGGACAAGGACGGCTTTGTGCTTGCCCGCAACGACTGCTACTACCGCAACCGTTCCAAGGATAAGATTGACAAATACGTCAAGCCCTGCCGTATCATCATTGACTACAAGACCAAGCCCGCAGACCAGCTGAAGAACCTCAACTCCAAGGACGTTGGCGCCGTTTACTACTTTGGCTACATTCCCCTTTCTGCCCGCGAGGATAAGATTAAGGGTCTGGATATCTCCGATGCAGCATCTACCCACGTTTTCTACATGAACGAGAATCGCGCGCCCTTCGACAAGCTTGAGGTGCGTCAGGCGCTCTCCCTTGCACTTGACCGTGAGGCGATTGCCGAGGCGATTGTTTACGCTGAGGCTGCAACCGCGCTTGTTCCCAACAGCATTCGCTACCGCGCTGACAAGAAGGCCGCCTTCCGCAAGAAGGCTGAGGATTTGCTTGACACCTCCGTTAAGCTTGAAGAAGCAAAGGCTCTCCTCAAGCAGGTAGGTGTAAATGGCGGTGCATTTACCCTGACCGTTAACGCCACCTCCGAGGAGCACGTTGCTATCGCAGAGATGGCAAAGAAGGCCTGGAGCAAGCTTGGCTTTGATGTAACCGTTGAGCAGCTCAAGCCCCAGGAGGTTTACATTGAGGACGGCGCTACCAAGACCTTCCAGGGTTATGATATCCCCTACCAGACCAAGCTGCAAAGCGGTGACTTTGATGTTATTTCCCTTGACCTTGTGGCAACCGCACCCACTGCAATGGCTTACCTTGCACCCTTCGCCACCGAGTTCTCGGGCAACGGCTACACCACCCAGATTGATGCAGCCACCAACGCCATTACATACACCGCAGCTCCCCACATCACCGGCTACAACAGCGCCGCCTACAATATGATTATTGATGAGGCGCAGCGCGCTGAAAGTGAGAAGGAGCGCGCCGAGATTCTTGTTGAGGCAGAGAAAATTCTGATGAACGAGATGCCTGTCATTCCTGTCATTTACAACCAGGACGTTTCTCTCTCCGGAAAGAAACTGAACAAAGTGAAGTCGAACTTCTACACCGACGGTGTGATGACCAAGGCAAAGCTTTCCGGCTATTGGAAGATTGCACTTGCCGAGGGTTGGGTCGAGAAAAAGAAATAATTCACCAATTACAAATACGCCCGCACGTGTGCGGGCGTATTTTTTATTATTTTTAGTATAACTATGTAGACAAGCAGGAGAAAATATGGTATACTGAAAGGTATAAAAGCAGAAAGGGGAGGATAGAATATGAAAATTCAGAATCTGACCCCGGGCGGCTATGCCGCAAGCTGCTATCTCCTGACCAAGGGAGATATCGCCGTGCTGATTGACCCGACCTGCCCTGCTGCCACCCTCCGTACGGCTTTACAGAAAAGCGGCACCGGGCTTGCTGCCATTTTGCTCACGCACGGACACTTTGACCATATGCTGACGGCAGCGGAAATCAAGGCAGAAACGGGCGCGCCGATTTATCTTGGCAGGGGCGACCGCGACCTACCCGCCGACGGCGAAAAAAATGCCTTTGCCGTCTTTTTCGGCTTTGACCGTGCCTATCCCTCTGCAGACCGCCTTGTCGCTGACGGCGAGGTGCTGACCTTTGGAGAAATAACCCTGACGGTAAGGGAAACCCCCGGACACACCAAGGGCTCGGTTATGTATCTTGCAGACGGACTTGCCTTTACAGGTGATACAATTTTTGCCGCGGGCTACGGGCGCTATGATTTGTACGGCGGCGATGTGACAGAGCTGTTTGCATCACTTGACGCGCTGGGAGAATTATCCCCCGACACCGTGATTTACCCCGGACACGGCGAGAGCGCCACGCTGGGCGAGGCGCTGACCGCACTGGCCCATTTATATTGACAGAACAAACGATAGAGGTATATTATGACAATTGACACCACGGCGCTTGCCGCCCTTCTATTCCCCAACGTGACCGAAACCCCTGCCGAGGTTGAGGCGCGCTTCCCTGCGCGCAATCTCCCCGAGGGCGCGATTGTTTCCCGTATGGCACCCAGCCCCACAGGCTTTGTACACCTCGGCAACCTGGTACAGGGATTGACCTCCGAGCGTATGTGCCACCAGTCGGGCGGCACCCTCTTTCTGCGTGTCGAGGACACCGACGCCAAGCGCGAGGTCCCCGGTGCGGTCGAGGTGCTGATTGAGGGCTTAAAGCACTACGGTATTCTCTTTGATGAGGGCGCAACGGTTGACGGTGACAACGGCATATACGGTCCCTACCGCCAGCGTCAGCGCGCCGATATTTACCACGTATTTGCCAAGCAGCTTGTCCTGCAGGGTGAGGCTTACCCCTGCTTCTGCACTGAGGAGGAGCTTGCCGATATCCGCGCCCGTCAGGAGGCCGAGAAGGCCAACTTTGGCTACTTTGGCAAGTGGGCACTCTGGCGTGACCGCCCCCTTGAGGAAATCCAGGCGGCACTTGACAAGGGACTGCCCTTCGTGCTCCGCTACCGCTCCACGGGCTCGCTTGAACACAAAATCAAGTTCACCGACCTGATTAAGGGCAATCTGGAGTTGACCGAAAACGATATGGACCACGTGCTCTTAAAGTCGGACGGCATTCCCACCTACCACTTTGCACACGCAGTGGACGACCACCTGATGCACACCACCCACGTGGTGCGCGGTGATGAGTGGCTGCCCACCCTGCCTTTCCACCTGCAGCTCTTCCGTTCGCTCGGCTTTAAGCCCCCCAAGTATCTGCACATCGGCCCCTTGATGAAAATGGACGGCGACTCCAAGCGCAAGCTGTCCAAGCGCAAGGACCCTGAGCTCGCCCTCACCTACTACCGCGAGGCAGGCTTCCCTGTCAAGTCGGTTTACGAATATCTGATGACGGTGCTCAATTCCAACTTTGAGGATTGGCGCCGCGCCAACCCCGATGCACCGATTGACGACTTCAAGTTCTCCTACAAGAAGATGAACCCCGCAGGCTCGCTCTTTGATGCCGCCAAGCTGCGCGACGTTTCCAAGAATGTGATTTCCCGTATGTCGACCGAGGAAATTTACGCAGAGGTTACCGATTGGGCAAAGGACTACGATACCGACCTTTACGCGCATCTCACGGCAGATGCCGATTATACCAAAAAAATTCTCGCAATCGGGCGCGGCGGCAAAAAGCCCCGCAAGGACTTTGCGGTTCTTGCCGATGTGCGACCCTACCTTGATTTCTTCTTTGACGACTGGTTTGCGGTAACCGACGAGTACCCCGCGCAGTTTGATAAGGCTGACATTTTGAAAGCACTCGAGGGCTTCCTTGCCACCTATGACGAGGCGGACGATATGACGGTCTGGTTTGACAAAATCAAGGCGATGGCAGACGGCCTCGGCTTTGCCGCAGACATGAAGGCATACAAGGAAAATCCCACCGCCTATAAGGGCAATGTGGCAGATATCAGTATGTTCCTGCGCGTGGCTGTCACGGGCAGACAGAATGCCCCTGATATGTACGCCGTGATGCATATTCTCGGCCCTGACCGCGTAAAGGCGCGCATTGAGGCGATGATGAATACTTTAAGAGGTTAATAAAATGGAAGAAATAATCAGCAGCAATTTTATTCACGATATCATTGACAGGGACCTTGCCGCATGCCCCGATTTGAAAATCCACACCCGTTTTCCGCCTGAGCCCAACGGCTACCTGCACATCGGCTCTGCCAAGGCGATTATGATTAACGTGGAGGCGGCACAGAAGTACGGCGGCCTGTTTAACCTGCGCTATGACGACACCAACCCCACCAAGGAGGATACCGAGTTTGTTGACTCTATCCTTGAGGACCTGCTTTGGCTTGGTGCAACCCCCACGGGCGGCATCTTCTACGGCTCGGATTACTTTGACAAGTGCTACGAGTACGCCGTCAAGCTCATCAAGGACGGCAAGGCATACGTCTGCGACCTCTCCGCAGAGGAGCTGCGCGCAACACGCGGCACACTAACCGAAAAGGGCACTGAGAGCCCCTATCGTAATCGCTCTGTTGAGGAGAACCTTGACCTCTTTGCACGTATGAAGGCAGGCGAGTTCCCCGACGGCTCTAAGACCCTGCGCGCCAAGATTGATATGTCCTCCCCCAACATGAATATGCGCGACCCTGCCATTTACCGCATTGTGCACACCTCCCACCACCGCCAGGGTGACAAGTGGTGCATCTATCCCCTCTACGACTACGCACACCCCATTCAGGACGCGCTCGAGGGCATTACGCACTCGCTCTGCTCGCTGGAGTTTGAAAACCACCGTCCCCTTTACGAATGGGTCATTGACAACATCGGCTTTGAGAAAAAGCCCAAGCAGCGTGAGTTTGCACGCCTGAACATCACCAATACCGTGATGTCCAAGCGCTACCTGCGCTCGCTGGTGGAAAACGGCATGGTTGACGGCTGGGACGACCCCCGCCTGCCCACCATTTGCGCCCTGCGCCGCCGTGGCTACACCCCCACCTCGATTTTCCGCTTTGTACGCGAGGCGGGTGTTTCCAAGGCAGACAGCCTGGTTGACATCAGCATGCTTGAGCACTGCATTCGCGATGAGCTGGGTGAAACCGCACCCCGCCGCATCGCCATCGCCAAGCCCATTCTCGTGGAGATTACCAACTATCCCGCGGATATGGAAGAAGCCTTTGACCTTCCCAACCACCCGCAGAAGCCTGAGCTCGGCACAAGGAGCCTGCCCTTCACGCGCGAGATTTATATTGACGCCGCCGACTTTGCAGAGGTGCCGCCGCCCAAGTTCTTCCGCCTGAAGCCTGACGGTGAGGTGCGCCTCATGGGTGCTTATATCATTCGCTGCAACGAGATTATCAAGGACGGAAATGGCAACGTGGTGCGTATTCTCTGCACCGCCGACCTTGAAACCCGCAACGGCATGCCCGCTGACGGTCGCAAGGTCAAGGGCACCATTCACTGGCTCTCCGCCAAGTACGCGAAGGATACGACCCTGATGCTCTATGAAAACCTTCTGACGATTGAAAACCCAGGTGACCTGCCCGAGGGTATGACCTACAACGATTTCCTCAACCCCGCGTCGCTGACGCGCGTTGAGGGCGCGAAAATTGAGCCTGCACTGGCAGATGCCAAGCCCGGCGACAAGTTCCAGTTTGTGCGCGACGGCTATTACTGCATGGATACCAAGCACCCAAACACCTTCAACCGCGTGGTTGGTCTGAAGGACAGCTTCCCCAAGAAATAATTTGTGATAAAAAGAACTCCCCCACGGTATGGGGGAGTTCTTTTGCGTTATATGATTATGTAAGATTCTCGCGGAACTGCAAGCGATAAAGGTCGGCATAAGCGCCGCCAAGGGCAAGAAGCTCCTCATGCGTGCCCTGCTCGGTAATCTGTCCGTTTGCAACAACGGCAATCTCATCAGCATTTTTAATGGTCGAGAGGCGATGTGCGACCACAACAGTGGTGCGCCCAAGGCAAAGCTCATCAAGGGCTTGCTGAATAAGAATTTCAGTGGTGTTGTCAAGCGCGCTGGTTGCCTCATCAAGAATGAGAATCGGCGGATTTTTCAGAAACACGCGCGCGATAGACAGGCGCTGCTTCTGCCCACCCGAAAGACGCACACCGCGCTCACCAATCTGTGTGTCATAGCCCTTTTCAAGTGTCATAATGTAATCGTGGATATTGGCACGCTTGGCGGCCGCAATCATTTCTTCCTCGGTAGCATCAAGTCTGCCGTAGAGAATATTGTCACGGATACTGGCGTTAAAAAGGTAAATATCCTGCTGCACAATGCCGATATTGCGGCGCAGTGACTCGCGAGTCATTTCTTTGATAGATTTTCCGTCAATCAGCAAGTCGCCCTTTTCTACACCGTAAAAATGCGGTATCAGGTGGCAAATGGTCGTTTTACCGCCGCCCGAGGGACCGACAAGCGCAAACTTTTTGCCCTGTGCAATCTTAAAGCTGACATCGCGGAGCACGTCCTTATTTTCCTCATCGCCGTAGGAGTAGGTCACGCCGCGAAATTCAATCTCGCCCGCAAGCACACCTGCATCGACAGCGCCCTCGGCATCGCGCTCAGGCTCTGCGTCAACAATCTCACAGAAGCGTTCGAAGCCGGTGACACCGTTCTGATACTGCTCCATAAAGCCAATCAGGGACTTCACGGGGGTCAAAAAGAGGTTTACCGACACAATAAAGGCGGAGTAATCGCCAAAGCCGATTTTGCCATTGTAGAGGAAGAAACCGCCTGCAATCAGCACCACGACGTTGAAGACATCGGTGATAAAGGTGGTGCCCGAATGGAACGCGCCCATGGCACTGTACGCGCGGCGGCGCGCCGACACAAAGTGCTCGTTGCCGACCTCAAACTTCTCCTCCTCCTTGGCGGCGTTGTTGAACGCCTTGGTCACGCGAATACCCGAAATACTGCTCTCCAGCGAGGCATTGATTTCCGCAACCGACACGCGGCTTTCCTTGAAGGCTGCGTGCATCTTGCCGCGCAGCGAGGTGGCAATCACAAGAAGAAATGGCACGCAGGCAAAGATAATCAGCGTCAGCGGTACGCTGATGGTAGAGAGGTAGATAAAAGAAGCGACAATGGTAATGGTCGAAATGAGAATGTTCTCGGGGCCGTGGTGCGCAAGCTCACTGATGTCATTGAGGTCGCTTGTCATACGGGACATAATCTTACCCGTTTCCTGACGGTCAAAAAAGCTGTACGGCAGCTTTTCAATATGTCGGAACATCTCGGAGCGCATCTGCGCCTGCATACGCACGCCCATAATATGACCGTAATACTGGATAAAGTAATTCAGCAGCATACGCACCACGTACAAAATGAGCAGCGCAATGCCGAAAATCAGCACCAGATTATACTTGCGGTTCGGAATCAAATCATTGAGCATCGAGCGCGTAATGACGGGATAAAACATACCGATAGCAGCCACAAAGAGCGCTGCCAGCATATCCAAGGTGAAGATGAAACGGTGAGGTCTGTAATAAGATAAAAAGCGTTTTAACATAATTCTCCTTGGGAGCCTGTCCCCCTGGGACAGGCTGTTTTTATTCCTTGGTATCAAAAAGTCCCTTGACTGCCGATACGGCGGTTGCCACAAAGCTTGCGGCGCGAAAGGGCACGAGAGAGGCCTTGGTGAGGCGCGTAATCACGCGCTCGCGCTCGGCAGAGCGCTCTGCCTCCAGTGCCTCGCTGGGTCGCGGCAATCCCTTCATAATCTTCGGAATTTGCCCGGAAATCACACGACCGGGGGCATTTCCGCCCTCCCCTGCCTTAGGGGTGAGCAGGCGTTCGGTTGCCGTCATATCGGGACCGTGGCGATAGTATAGCGGCACATCGGCCACCACATCTGTCTTGTGCGTACAATAATAACCGTAGGTCACGCGGGATAAAAGCTCCTCGCCCTGCAAGAGGTCAAGGCGCTTGCCGTTTTGGTCGGGCAAGAGCAGCGGCACCTCGGTGATGAGCAAATCCTCGCCCTCAAGAAGCTTCGTGCCGTAATGAGCATTGAAATCGGCAGCCGTCAGCCCTGCGCCCTGCGGACGAACCCAGACCGTGAGGGTCGAGGCAGGGGGCACCGTCACACCGTCAAGCGGCAGCGTGTGCGCCGCATCGGGATAACTGCCTATCGTGTGCCAATGGGCAAGACGATAGCCGTCCAGCTTCAGGGTGCGTGCGGTGGGATTGTAGAGTTCAATATAAGGATAGGGGTTTGCCACCGTGCGTGCGCCCTTCTTGACAGGTGAGGTAAGAGGCATCAGCTTGGTGATGCAAATCGGGGAAATCAGCACATAAGAAATATCGGCATAGCGCTGCTTGCCGAGCAGACCTGCCACAACCGCCGTCACGCGATGACGGCCTGCAAGCTCGGGCAGGCGACGCGTCACAGTGCGCTGCTCGCCGGGGGCAAGCTTGCCGAGATGCACGGTTTCAAAGGGGGCAAGCGTGCGGAGTGCAAAGCCCGTGGGGGCGGTCAAATAGAGGTCAATCTCCACATCAAGCATCGGCTTATCGCTCTCGTTTTTCACGGTTGCCGTTACCACGTGCGGATATTCGCCGCTATCCGCCACGCCGTAGGTCATACGCTTAACATTCAGCAGGTCACGACCCGTCACAAAAACAGGGGCGGTGACGGTATAGGCATCATCACCTGTAATGCGCAGATAATAGTAATCAAAATCGGGATTAATTTCCACCGACCAGGAGAAGCTTGTCAGCGCACCCGCATCAACCGTTGCCATGACAATATTGTCCTCGGTCATCAGCTCAATCTTGCCAATACCCTCCTCGCGTGCGGTGGTGATATCCACCTCTACCAAGAGCTTTTCGGGATTGTCAAGCACCGTACCAAGCCATACGCCGTTCACGCGGTAATAGACCTTCATGCTGCGGTCGGTCGTGGAATAGGTGCGGCGGCGACGCATCGCGTTCATTACATTTTCACGCGTCAGCGAGGGCGCAAGCACATAGCCCATAGCACCCGAATCGCCCCAATCGCGGGCGTGGTTATCCTCGTTATAAAGCGGTGCCACACGCCAGCCGCGCGAGAGCGCCAGCGCGTAATACGCATCATACCGTGCGCCGTTGATTTCAGCAAGGCAATAGCGCTCGGCTATCTCCTCTCCCTGCCACGCAAGCTCATTCATATTACCCCAGAGGTCATCGGGGTGGTTGAACATCGCAATAGCCTTGGGGTCCGCTGCGACCTGGCGGTAATATGCCGCAAGGTCGGTTGACATGGGATAGAGATTAATCCAATCGGTACCGAGCAGGTTGGTATGACCGAAATAACCGTTGGCATTGTTCCAGGTCATCTCAAAGCCGTAGAGCGTCACAAACTCCCCGGGGGCGTTGTATTTATCCGCGATGCGGCGCTGCCTTCTGTAATCGACCTCCTCCATATAGTGGGTGTGGTCGGTCACGGCAAAGTAATCCATACGCGCCACGTGTCTGGCGTGCCTGATGGCCTCTGTGGGGGTGCCTGCGCCGTCCGATTCTGCCGTGTGTGCGTGCACCTGACCGCAAAAGAGCTTCAGTTCCTTGCCGTCGGAAATTTCAAATTCATATTTCTCGTAGCTGCGGTTGCCGAGCTTGTCCCTGAGGGAAAGCTCCACCATATGCTTGCCGAGTGCAAGCTTCTTTTGCGGGCGATAGGTCACGCCCTCAGCAGTAAAAATTGCCCCCTCCGACACGTTGATGCCGTCAAGGTGAATCTGCGAGGTCTTGCGGTCAACACCCGACACATCATAGTAGGAAATGCGGATTTCGGGTGTGAAATCATTTTCAAGCACTTCGCCAATGGCGGGATAGCGTGCGGTCACATCGGGGCCGCGGTTATCGGTCAGCGTGACCGTCAGGGGCTCCTCGGGAGAACCCAAGCGCGCGGTAAACAGGCTGCCCCGCACCTCGATATAGTAGCGGAGCTTGCCCTGCATACAGGAAAGCTTTTCATAGCGGATTTTGGCGCGGAAGGTGCCGTCCTGCTGCAGCTTTGCCTGTCTGGGCTTGTAGCTGCCCTCCTCCAAAAGGTAGACGGTTGCCTCACCTGCGACACCGCCGCCAAAGGCGGCAAAATGCAGTGTCAAATCTCCCTCACTCAGGTAATGCTTACCCTCAGGTGCAATCGGCAAAATGGCGGGCACGGCGGTTTCGCGCGTGTCAACAAGGGTTTGGGCGGCAGAAAGAAACCCGGGGGTGAGGGGAGCAAGATTGGTTGTAATAATACCCTTTTTCGCCGCAAAGAGGTCAAAACGCCACTGCTGTGCCGCATCACAGCGGATATCGCGGCGCTCCTTGGTGCGGCTGATTTCCATTTCAAAAAAGGCATCGGAGAGCTTGCCGCCGCGCGGCACAAGGCCAAGCACGCGGCCATAATATTTCTGATAGAGGTCAAAGCAATCCTTTTTGAAATGCGCCTGACCGTCCGCGCCCATTTCCGCAGTGGTTGCATGGAAAAGCCTGATATCGCGCGTCGGCAAATTGCCGCAGGCTGTGGGATACTGCTCCGCAAAACGGTCAAGAACAGCAAGTGTGTCGGGCGTTTTGCCGTCGGCTGCCAACACGGCAGGGTCAATAAAGCGCACTGCCGCCACGCCGTGCGGCGGTATCACGTTGACACCGCGGCGATCGGCAAGCGGATTGCGCCCAAATTCGCCGCTGTCCCGCTGCATCAAGAGCTCATAGTCAAAGAGGTCAAGCCTTTTGTCGGTTAAATTTGCAAGCTCAATATACTTGCAGAGCATACCCGCCCACGCCACAATCTCCGTAACCACCAGCGGCGGAAGCTTGGGCAGCTTTTGCAGGGGATACTCATATTCCTCACCGTCACTGCCGTCCACCGAAAAATGATAGTGAATTTCGGTGCCGCGCATATGCTTGGCGGGAATTTCACAGGCATAGACAACAAAGCCGCCCGTGGGTGCGGCATAGGTATGTGCGGCGTGCATCGCGACCTTATAAACCTCACCGTACGCGCTGCCCTTTACGGTATAAATCAAGCTGACCTGCGGCTTGCGAGGCGCCTCATCGGGCAAAATCACCTGCAGGGTGAGCGCACGCTCCGCCAAGAGATAGGTTGGCGGTGTGTGTATCCATTGACGTTTTTCCATCAGCGTTCTCCTTTCAAAGCGGTAAAAGTGCCACAAGGGGGCAAAGCAGAATGGGCAGGAACATGGCGGGCAGCATATTGGTAATGCGTAGCTTGGTCACGCCCAACAGGTTGGTGCCGATACCGAGGACAAGCAGGGAGCCCACGGCAATCATCTCCGTTGTAATCGCAGTGGGAATGGCGCCTGCAGCAAGGAACGCCACCAGCACAAGCAAGCCCTGCACAACAAATACAGAGGCTGCGGAAAGTGCCACACCAACGCCCATGGTAGAGGCAAAGACAGCGGCAGACACCATGTCAATCAGGCCCTTGGCGTAATAGGTGGTGTGCGTATGTGCCATGGCACTTTCAATGGCGCCCGTCACGGTCATCGCGCCCACGCAAAACAGCAGCGTGGCATTGACAAAGCCCTCGGCAATGCTGCCCTCGCGTCCGCCCAGGCGGCGCTCCACAAAGGCGCCAAAGCGCTCCATCAGGTGCTCTAACCCAAACAGCTCACCAATCAGAGTACCCAATGCCATAGAAACAATCACGACCAATACATTTTTTGTCTGAATGGCACCGGATATGCCGATAAGCATCACGCAAAGACCCATAGCCTGCATGATTGCACGGGAAATTTTTCCCTCGTCTTGATGTGCATCAGGTGCGCCCGCGCGCAAACGTGCGCCGCACTGACGGAGCAGCAGACCGCCCAGAGCACCAAGGAGCACCAGCACGGCATTTACAATTGTTCCCCAAAGGGCCCAGCTTGTCATATAAACACCTCTTTTGTCGGGTTAATTGTGTACAGTATAGCACAAGAAGGCCATTTTTTCAATAATGAAAGAGAATAAAATTCTCTTTAACGTAAAAAAGGAGATGCGTTTTTGCATCTCCCTTTTCAAAGCTCAAGGTCGCTGAAAAGCTTCCCTGCGGCTCGCACCGCCGCACGCGTCATACCATTGTTCACACGAAGTGCACGGCGCACACGGCGCCATTCCCCGCCTAAGAGCAGCTTGCACCAACGGCGAACATGACAAACAGGCGTCAGCCATTTATGCCGTTGTATGATAGGATACTGGTGCTTGAGCACGCGATAGGGCACAAAAATTTTAGACAAAAGATAGCCGAGCTTTCCTCGCTTTTTCTGCGCGACGGCAATCTGATTTTCAAGCGTACCGTACACGCCTCCACGCAGAATAAATGCCTCCATACGGGCAGTGACATCGTTGTGTGCCGCATCGTCAAACCACACAGATGCAAGGTGACGTGCCGACTGTTCAAAGGTGGCAAGACCACTCTCATCAAGCAGCATATCCAACTCCGCAGTATAGGAATGATGCTTTCTCAAAAGCCACAAATCAAGCAGGGGTCTGATGCCACAGCCCCCAAGCGCAAAATGCTTTGCCATATGTGCGATATGATAGAAATAGAAATAATCCGCATCTAAGGTGTGTTCTGCAGCTTTGGCAAAGGTATGTCGCCAAACGGCGCGCAAAAGGCGCTGTATAACAGGGGGGATATGATCCTCCACCAGCGTATAATGCAGCTCCACGTGCACGCCCGCTGTCGAATAAAGCGAGAGGTCGTGCGCGCCCTTTTCGCCGAGAGTAAATTCCTCCCCATCGGTTAGTGCATCGGCAGCAGCAGAGAGATTTTCCTCCGAAACCAGCACGTCAATATCACAGCTGGTGCGCTGCCAGCGCGCAGGGTAAAGCTCACGAATAACCGCACCCTTCAAGGGCAAAAACGGAATATTTTCCGCGGAAAACGCTTCCCTGATAGCAGCCAGCGCCTCGTCCATTTGCTCTGCACGGAAAACCGCAGCAAAGCGCGCGCGGCGCAGCGTTTGTGTCGCCTCATCGGTGCCATTTAAAAGCCCCGCGGCATCAAGCGCCTCCGCCACAAGGTGCGCCATATCGTGCGCTGTGGCGAGCGCACACAGTTCACCCAGCATATCAGGCGAAAATCCCGTTATTTCCGCCCCGTTCAGGGCGCTTTTGATACACTGAAAAAGCATTTCAGTCGTTTCACGCATGGTGCGCTCACCTCCTTTTAAGAAATTTTTAATCAGAATTTGCGCCAGACCATTTTGTTGACCACTCCTGTGTAAGACTGAATAATCTTCACAACCTTGGTCGAAACATTTTCCTCAACATAGTTGGGGACAGGGATACCGTAATCACCGTTTTCGTTCATCGCAACAGCAGTTTCCACCGCCTGTGTGAGACCGTTTTCATCAATACCCGCAAGCACAAAGCAAGCCTTGTCAAGGGCCTCGGGACGCTCGGTTGAGGTTCTGATGCAGACAGCCGGGAAGGGCTTGCCAATCGAGGTGAAAAAGCTCGATTCCTCAGGAAGCGTGCCACTGTCGGAAATGACAGCAAAGGCATTCATCTGCAGGTGGTTGTAATCGTGGAAACCGAGGGGGTCATGGCGAATGACACGCGGGTCAAGTTCAAAGCCGCTTGCCTCCAATCTCTTACGGCTGCGCGGGTGACAGGAGTAAAGAATCGGCATATCGTAGCGCGCCGCAATCTCGTTGATGGCGTGAAAGAGAGAAAGGAAATTCTTTTCGGTGTCGATATTCTCTTCTCTGTGCGCCGAAAGCAGAATGTACTTTTTGGATTTCAGCCCCAAACGGGTCAGGATATCGCTTGCCTCAATGTCAGCAAGATTGGCGCGCAGCACCTCTGCCATGGGAGAACCGGTGACGTAGGTGCGCTCCTTGGGCAGACCGCACTCGGCAAGGTAGCGACGTGCATGCTCGGAATATGCAAGGTTGACATCGGAAATGATGTCAACGATACGGCGGTTGGTTTCCTCGGGCAGACACTCGTCCTTGCAGCGGTTACCCGCTTCCATATGGAAAATCGGAATATGCAGGCGCTTGGCGGCAATTGCCGACAGGCAGGAATTGGTGTCACCCAGAATGAGCAGCGCATCGGGCTTGATAGCAGCCATCAGCTTATACGAGCAGTTGATGATGTTGCCAACGGTAGCACCCAGGTCATCACCCACAGCGTCCATATACACCTCAGGTGCGGCCAACTTCAAATCCTTGAAGAAAACGCCGTTGAGATTGTAATCATAATTCTGCCCCGTATGGGCAAGAACGGTATCGAAATACTGACGGCACTTGTTGATAACTGCAGCCAGACGAATGATTTCAGGGCGCGTACCCACAATGATGAGAAGCTTCAGTTTGCCGTTGTTTTGAAAGGAAACGTCGGAATAGTCAAGCTTGATATCCATTATTCTACCACCTCAAAAAAAGTATCGGGCTTGCCGGGGGCAAAGCACTCGTTTGCCCACATGACGGTCACAAGGTCCTCTGTATCGGAAAGGTTGATGATGTTGTGCGTATAGCCGGGGAGCATATGCACCGCCTCAATGCGTTCACCCGAAACCTCAAAATTCAGCACCTCGTCGGAGCCGATTTTACGCTGCTGAATCAGACCCTTGCCCGAAACAACAATAAAGAACTCCCACTTGGTGTGATGCCAATGCTGCCCCTTGGTGATGCCGGGCTTGGAAATGTTGACGCTGAACTGTCCACACTTCTCGGTACGCAGAAGCTCGGTAAAGCTGCCGCGTGCATCTACGTTCATTTTCAAGGGAAACGCCACCCGTTCACAGGGCAAATAGGAAAGATAGGTGGAATACAGCTTCTTGGCAAAGCTGTTTGCAGGAATCTCGGGCATCATAAGGGTGTCGGGTTGTGCGCGGAACGTGCGAAGCAGCTCCACAATCTCACCCAAGGTCACGCGATGCGTAAGGGGCGCAGCACAGTAACGACCGTTTTCGGTAAGCACCGTATTCACGCCATCAAACTCACAATGATGCTCCTCGCCCAAGAGTGCTGCAATCATCTCATCGACAAGGTCGTCAATATAGAGAAGCTCCAGGGAAATAGCGGGGTCGTTTACCGTAATCGGCAGGTCGTGCGCGATGTTGTGGCAGAAGGTTGCCACCGCGCTGTTATAGTTGGGACGGCACCACTTGCCAAAGAGATTAGGAAAGCGATAAACAAGCACCTTGGCACCTGTTTTGGCGGCATAGTCAAAGAAAAGCTCCTCGCCTGCGCGCTTACTCTTGCCGTACTCGCCGTCGGCATATCTGCCGACAAGGGTCGCCTGAATCGAGCTTGACAGCATGACGGGGCAGGTGTTTCCGTATTTTTTGAGTGTATCAAGCAAGGTAGAGGCAAAGCCAAAGTTGCCTGCCATAAACTCGCTTTGATTCTGCGGACGGTTCACGCCTGCAAGATTGAAGACAAAATCTGCATTTTGGCATGCCTTGTCCAACAGTGCCGCATCGCTCTCTACATCGTATAAGTAAAGCTCGTCAATGACAAGCGCAGGATAGCGTCTGTCCTTGCCGTCGCGGATATTCTTCAGTGCCTCGGTGAGGTTTTTACCCACAAAGCCCGCGGCACCTGTAATGAGAATTTTCATCTTACTTCCCTGCCTTCGCAAGCTCCTCCTGAATGTAGGCAAGCGCTGCAATCTTCGCCTTGGTTTCGGCAACCGTCAGGAGTGTGGTGTTATTGGAATTAAACTCAGTGAGGGGGTTGCGCTCTGCATCGCCTTGGCTGAAATACTTATCGTAATTGAGGCCGCGCTTGTCCGCAGGCACGCGGTAGAAATTGCCCATATCAATGGCGTGGGCGCATTCCTCGTTGGTGAGCAGGGTTTCGTACATCTTCTCGCCATGGCGGATACCGATGACCTTGATTTTGCTCTTGTCGCCGCCAAACAGCTCACAAACCGCCTCGGCCTGCGTGCCAATGGTACAGGCGGGTGCCTTTTGCACCAGAATATCGCCGCTTTCGCCATGCTCAAAGGCAAAGAGCACCAGGTCAACCGCCTCATCAAGCGACATAATAAAGCGCGTCATCGTGGGGTCGGTGACGGTAATGGGTGCGCCCTGTCTGATTTGGTCAATCCAGAGTGGAATGACCGAGCCGCGCGAGCACATCACGTTGCCGTAGCGCGTGCAGCAGATTTTGGTTTTCTTCGGGTCAACGGTGCGCGCCTTAGCGACGATAACCTTCTCCATCATCGCCTTAGAGGTGCCCATGGCGTTAACGGGGTAAGCTGCCTTATCGGTCGAGAGGCAAACGACGTTGGAAACGCCTGCCTCAATGGCAGCGGTCAGCACGTTTTCAGTACCAAGCACGTTGGTTTTAACGGCCTCAATCGGGAAGAACTCGCAAGAGGGCACCTGCTTGAGTGCCGCCGCGTGGAAGATGAAATCCACGCCGTGCATCGCAGCACGCACCGATGCAATATCACGCACGTCACCAATGTAAAACTTAATCTTGTCTGCCACATCAGGCATTCTCACCTGAAAATCGTGACGCATATCGTCCTGCTTCTTCTCGTCACGCGAGAAAATGCGGATTTCACCGATATCGGTGCGTAAAAAGCGGTTCAGCACCGCGTTACCAAAGCTGCCGGTACCACCGGTAATCAGTAGGGTTTTTCCTGTAAAAAGTGACATAACCTTCACCTCTTATTTCAAATCTTTTTTTATCTGTGTAGTGCTGATTTCGGGTGTGCGAGGCAGATAAACAACCTCTACACCCTCTTCCTTCAGAAAGTCAAATTTTCCTTTCCAATCATCACCCATTACAAAGGTATCAATGTGATATTCGTGCATATCGGTTCGTTTCTGCTCCCAATTTTTCTCGGGGATTACCAAATCAACATAACGAATTGCCTCAAGTAGCTGCTTGCGCTGCTCGTAGGTAAAATAGCACTTTTTCTGTTTCTCGTTCCAATTGAACTCATCAGTCGACAAGACAACAATCAAATAATCACCCAAGGCCTTGGCTCTGCGCAAAAGGTTAATATGACCATAATGTAACAAATCAAATGTTCCATATGTAATAATGCGCCTCATTTTGTGACTCCTTTACCAACATATTCTCTATATGATTTTTCAAAATCTATGACATCAACATAATGGTGTGGGCGGCGCTTGTCGGCAGGCGGCAGCTGCATATAATCACCGTAAACCTGCGAAAGCCACTTATCATACGCAACAGGCGCGCGCACCGATAAACCCTCAAATTCAAGCAATGTGCCCTCGCCATACCATTCTATGGGAACTATTTCCTTTCTTCCCCACGCGCCACCGTGATTGGCAAGCATCGTACTTTGTAGAACGGATTTATACAGTGTTTCACGTTTTCTGACAGCAATTTTATACGACGGCCACCTTATTTTCAACAATAATCTAAGGAACCGCGCCTTAAAGCTTTTGGATTTAGACCGATACACTGCAGAAATTCTAAGGTTTAACAGAAATTTTTTTCGTCCCAGCCGTTTTCTTGCCTTCTTATCATCGGGATAATAATCCAACGGAAAGATATCAATGAAAACGCCGTGATTGATATCACAATTCCTTACACTTGTTTCCAGATATGTTGTATTGCTGTTTCTTATTTTTGCGAAGCAATTCGGATAATCCAGCTCCGACAAATAGCTTTGCAAGAAATAGCCCTCAGGCAAAAGCTGCTGTCCTTTCTGCAAAAAGATTTCATAGTCTGCTCTCGGCATACCGACATCAATGTCATCGTCCCAAGGGATAAAACCCTTATGTCTAACGGCGCCCAACAGCGTGCCGCCAAGCAAATAATATGTTAAATGCAGTTCCTCACAAACGGCAATAAAACTCTCAAAAAGCTTTTTTTCAATCTCTTTAATCGCGGCAAGCTGCTCTACTGTCAATTTCATATTTTACTCTCCTGTTTCTTTTTCGGAAAAACACCCTTCAGCATAATTGCCTCAAGCATTAGCCTTGCATTGGGGCGCAAATCTTTAATGCAATAAGGCAGCAGAATGCTTGTCGCAATTTGCGTAATCAACGACGCAAAGGCCGCACCCACAGGTCCCCACAGAGGAATAAAGATAAGATTCAGTACAACATTTGCTGCGGCGGCGGCGATATACATATATTTCAGGTATTTTTGTTTCTCATTACAAACCATCCAGGCGTTTCGCGCAACACCAAAATAGGAAAATGCAGTGTACCAGGTAATGACTTTAAGCGGTGCAGCGGCAGGCATAAACTCCTCACCGTACAACAATCTGACGCCCCAATTACCAAATAATACAAAGCAGACAGACACAAAGACCGTAATATAAAAGACCATTGCGTATAATTGACGGTTCCTCTGCTCAAACAATTCTTTATTTTGTTTGAAACTTTGAATAATCGTCGGATACATAGCATCGATAATCGCACTTAGAACAAAGGTCCACATGGCACATATGCCAACTGCAGTTGCATAATAACCAACCTCAGCCTCGCCAAGCATTTGCTTCAACATAAATTTATCGGTATGACCGTAAATGGCAACCATCATGCCTGAAAGTATGTAATGATAACTTTTACTCAAGAGTCGTTTGCCATTTTCGAAAGAAAAAGAAAGTTTTTGGCCATGATGTACCCGATAAGCAATCAATATGATAATCGCAAATACAATATAATCAACCGAAGAGGCAAATGCAAACCACAGAACGTTTTTTTTCAAAATCAACAGCACAATTTTATACACAGAGGTTGCCACATACGCCAGGAAAGTGGCTATCGCTGTTACTTTTGATTTATACTGTGATTGAAACCAATAATTGATGCTATCAAATGCGTGAAATATCAATGAAATACCGCACAATGCCACAACGCAAATCGTTTCCCAATCACCATAATCCAAAAAGAAGGAAATACATGTAACGGCAACAGCGGAAAAAAGGCTGGAAATCACGCGCATCATAACGGCTGATCCAAGGGTTTTACCCTGCTCGTCCGGATTGTCGAAAAAATCCTTCACTATAACAGAATTGATGCCCAAGGTGCAGAAAGACGTAAAGAAGCCGATTAACGCCTTACCATAACTGATCAATCCGTAATTAGACGGCCCGAGATAGCGTGCGGTAATGACACCCACCAAAAGCGAAAATATCATCTGCACGATTTTCCCCGAAATCAGCCAAATAGCGTTTTTTGATTCTTTGGCTTTCAAAAAACTAAGTTTCATATCTTACACACCCCTTACGTCTTGTCCCATTTTCAAGAGTAATTCAAGATATTTTTTCAGTGCCGGCAATCTTCCCTTGACACAAACGCGTTCTGCAAGAAAGGGCAACGCAAACACCAACAAGTAATCGTATTTTCGATTGCACTCAAAGGATATTCCAAAATGAGCAAAATAAGCCGCAAGAACTTCATCAACCTCTCCGCGCATATAACATTCATACACACGCATATCACCACAAAACGCCGAATTGAGAATGTAAAAAAAGAAATCATAAAAGAAGAAACGTTCTCTTGCGTGCTCCCAATCAATCCACCAGAAGTCTGTTTTCCCCTCACATGTACCGTACAGCAGATTATCCTTGGATAAGTCACCGTGCTGCACACATACAGGAATCTGCCATGTTTCTGCATCAGCGGAAATCATTGCTGTTATCTGCTGCATACACGCGTTGATATCGGCATCTTCATAAACCGTTGCCCCTAAATCCGCCACCGTAATGCGCGCAAGGTCTTTGGTGCTTGGGTTATACGCCACCGTAGCAGCGGCAATATGTGCCAACGCTGCGGCATCGCTCTCTACGGGCTGGCGGTCAATCATTGCAATCTCAAAGGAATTGGCGTATTTCCCGCCGCGCATGACACGCGGCATGGGATAAATTTTACCAAAGCGCTCATACTGCGCAAGCTGTGTTTCCATCACAGTGGGGGCCGTACAAATAGTTAAAATCTTCTTTGCCTTAAAGGAAAAAAGCTTTACCTCACGCAATTTGTCGTAATTGTTGGAGATATAAAACGCCTCATACTCTTCCGTAGAAGATTTATTTTTATTACGGTAAAAGCCACATTTGTTCAGGCGTTTGGCAACGTTCGCCATACGTACATTTGGCTTTTTAACATCAAAATAGATGCGCGCCCTGACAAGCGTATCGGGCGCATCAAGCGACAGCGCACGGAAAGAATTATGCTGATAATACTTCCCTCGCGCCAGGCTGTCCCTGTAACGGCGCAATACCTTTTTCACATATCTGGTTTCGTTTACAATGCGAAAAACCGTTTTTAATCTCATATCTGTTCCATTCCTCAGACAGGTATTATTTATACCAGCCGTCCTTCAAAATCTTTGCTTTACTGCAAACACCGCTTTCGTGCGGGAAGGGCCTATAGGCACCCGCCAACATCTGCTCACAAAGCACGACGAGCTTTCTTGCTGCGTTTTCGGCGTTCCACTCCTCTGCCATTGTCGTATACGCGTTTCTGGAAAGGCGCAGACGTGTATCTGCATCATCAAGCAACTTTTTCACTTTGTTGTAAAAATCCTCAAAATCACCGTCGCGGTACATATACCCGTTCTCTCCGTCGGTAAGCAAAAAGGGTACCGAGCCAATCGCACTATTCGCGACAACAGCACAGGCGGAATTCATAGACTCATTGAGCACAGCGCCCCACCCTTCGTTTCTATCCGAGGTAAAAATGAATATCTCATTTTTCTCCATATGCGCGCGAACTGCATCGGGCTTCATGGTGCCCAGCAATTCCACACAATCGGAAAGTCCCATACGCGAAATAGACGCGCGAATAGCTTCCTCAAGCTCTCCATTACCAATCATACCAAGCTTGAAGGTGTAGCCTTCATCTTTCAATCGCTTTGCTAGCTCAAGCGGAAATTCAGGGTGCTTCAGCGGAATAAATCGGGCAACCCAGAGAATAGATGCAGGCGTTTTCTCAGTGATTAGCGCGTCAACATTTTCATATTCCTTCAACGCGGTAAAATAGCCCCATTTATAAGTTTTACCGATAAATGCGCCCATTTTGGAGAAATCCACAGGAGTATACGCACTGGCACAAAGCACATAAAAATTCTTGAATCTTGTATACTTACGGAAGGCTCTCCACATATGCAATGGGCGCTTGAAAAGAGAAACACCCTTTTTGTAAGGTCTTTCACAATACTTAAAGGTCAAAAGCCCCTTCTTCAACCTCATTGTAAGCATCGCATACGGCGCACTTCCGCAAATCACAACGTCTGCGCTATCAATCAGCGCCTGACATTCGAGGCGTTCCGCCTCGGTTTTATAAGTGTATTTGACATACGTGGGAATGTTGTCCTCTCCATAGCCAAGACTTCTGCGCTCTGCAGACATCTCCGCAGTAGAAATGAAATAGTACTCTCCTGCACAGATTTTATACAACGCATCAGAAAGCGGTCTTTGATGATGATTAAAATAATTGGACACAAAAACAATTCTCATTCCGCGCTTACCTCACCGTACAATGTTACATATTCCGCAAATCTGGCGTACTTATCAAACGCCTTTGCCCTGACAAACAGAGCAGTTGTCTCATAGGGCCGTTCCTCGCAAAAACGACGAATCTCCCCCTCCAACGCATTCACATCATCTACCGCCACCGCTGTGCCACAGGTTTCATCAAGCATTTCGGGTGCACCACCTGTTTTGAAGGTTAACACGGGCGTACCGCAAGCCAACGCCTCAATATTGACCGTGGGATAAGTATCTTCTCTCGTCGGATTGACAAACACATCAGCCGCAGTATAAATTTCTGCAAGCTCGGTCTGATTTTCGGTTCTGTGGATAGACAGAATATTTTGGGGGAGCTTGGCATCAGTGGCGGCATCGGTACCGACAAGAATAATTTGATAGTCGGCGGGCAAGCGCTTGGCCAGTTCGAGAAAAACATCAAGCCCCTTGCGGTATCCCCAACCAAAGGACACACCAAGCACAATTTTCTTGTCCTCCAAACTATACTTTTGTCTGAAATTGCTTTCTGTCGGCTGGAACAAGGAGAGGTCAATGCCATTGGGGATTACTTTTATCGGATACTGCTTCAAGAAAGATTGAGCCACCAAATCTGCAAGCCACCGAGACGGCGTGACGAGAGTCATATCGGCAACACCACCAAACCACTCTTTTTTCAGACGATACATTTTCTTCGACGTATCCAAATGCATCTTGGGATAAATGCGGGGCTGCGGACAATGGTGACAGCCCGTCTTCCATTTCTCACACTTTGCAATCACAAAATGTGGGCAATGTCCTGTAAACGCCCAACAGTCGTGAAGGGTCCAAATTACTTTGATGTTATTCTTTTTGATATATCCAAACAGCAACGGAAAATTGATACAAAAGCCATGAAGATTGTGCAAGTGAATCACATCAGGCTGAAAGCGCTCCAGCGCTTTGATGAGTTCGCGCGTAGCACCGCGGGAATGCATACCGTTCCTGCCCAAAAGCGTACCAGCATAGTAGTGGAAAAACGCTGCTTTTCGACTGCCGAAATATGTATGCTCCTCTATAGCGGGCATCTCATCATTTTTGCCCTTGAAGTAGCGCACAGGAGAATAAGTTTTTACCGTATGCCCTACCCTGCGCGCCTCTGCAGCGATTTGCAGCATGATCTTTCCTGTGCTGCCATAGGGAACCATATTCAAAATTGCAATCCGCATACACGCTCTCCTTTCGGCATCAAGCATTCGCTTGCAGCCGTTTTTCTTTTGATAGCAAATAGGTGACCGCACCATCAATCAAGCAATACGAGACAAACAGCCACGGCGCGCCCTCTAAAATCGGTTCCATCCAGAACTGGATATTACAAACCACATAAATTGAAAGTATCAACAGTTTTACCTCAAAGCGTAACAATTTACTTTTCAAACAGCGCACCATACGTCCAAGAGAGGACAGTATATAAATCACAACAGCGAAAAGCGCAAAAATGCCCGCCATATCATAAGTATCCAAATATAGGTCATGTGCATAATGTCCATACTCCCGATGGATATGCCCACCACCCCAAAGATAATCAAAAACATAAGACAAATACGCTTGCTTATGTGCCATTCTGGCATCTTCATCAATTTGCTGACCATTAGAGTTGGTAAAGAATCTCTGATAGAAATTGGAAGATTCAAATGTATTTCGAATACCAAAAGTATCGCAGTAATAAAGCAGAACTATCGCCAAAATTACAACAAGTAAAATGACAAGAACCTTGAGGCTCTTTTTCTTGTTGACAAAAAACGTGTAAAAAAGCGCAAGCACTGTCAAGAGCAAAATAAACAGAAAGATAGTGCGCCCTGCCAAAACCAGATTGTACGCCACAATAAGCACAAGTGACAGAATGGCAATAATCCTTTTCTTTTTACCCACTTTGGAAAAAAGAAATGTAATCGCAACCGCAATCATCAGACAGGCAAGCGCCGCCTGACCGGTTGCGCTCATTTCCTTACGCGTCCAGAAATCAATAACATGACGGTCGGTAATGCCCCGGTTGATAATCATATTGAGTAAGAAGTGCGCCATTGCGCCGCCTGCCAAAACGAAGATAATTGTTTCGATGCTTTTTGAAGTTTCCTCTAAGCCAAGCGCGCCCTCAGTATCGTTCATAAACAGGCTTGCACCCATCACATAACAAAGTGGATATGTGAAGGGCTTAATCATATTGGTAAGCATTGTCCGCGAGCCCGGGTCAAAGAGCAAAATAGACAGGGAAAGTCCGAGCAACGCCAAAACAGCAGCGTTGACATATAACCTTCTGCCCGGCAGAAAAACAAAAACAATTGCCGCAATATAAATGCAGAAATAGTATCGGTTAAACAAATTCAAAGCGCCCAGAAACAGGCAAGTCAGGATAATCAATAAGAACAAGCGCGCAAGCGTCAGGGGCTTGCGTATTCTCTTTTCGTTTTGCAAATGAACACCTCCTTCAAACCGTTTCATCTTCACGACCGAGTGTTATATCATTTCACTTTTCGCGCCTGATACGATGCAGCGCATATCTGATTTTGGGCGGTACAAACGCACCATATATTGACGCAAGCGTCTTGCGCCGATAGGTCTTACTGAGGTATGCCTTTTTCCAAAGTCCGCGATAACGCATATTTTTCTGATAAAAGGCATCACGCTCACGCGGACGCGGAATTGAATGATAGAAATTATCGTTGGAGCGCACCGCCTGCGCCTCAGGCAATTCCTCGAAAAAGGCAAATTGCTCCCGCAGGGCATCTATGCATTGCTTGCCCCCAACGGTATTGATGCAAACGACAGAAATTCCCTCAGTAAAGAATTTGCCATATTTATGGTAGGCACCCCAAAAATCGCCAATCGTCAAATCAGCGACGCGTGCGAGTTGCGCATAGCGACACTGATAGCAGGATTCGCGCAGATTCAGCCCGTAGAAAAAAGCGCTGAAATACGCAGGCAATGTCGGACGGTGTTTTTTAATTCGCCCCTTTTTCTCATAGACCACGCAGGTGCGATGCTCAGAGCCCCAGCCATGTTTCTCCTTGTTGCGGAATTGCACATCAAGCACAGTGCCACCCAACTTTTTCTCCAGGTGCGCCACATATTTTTCAAACAGCACGGGACTGGGAACACCGTGACAAAGTATTTCCACACAAAGTAATTTCTCATATTTGTCTCCCAGATAAAGGCGCAATGCGGCAATCTGGCAAGCCGTGCCGACGAACAAAACCTGCTTATCTGCCTGCAATAGCTTCGTGATTTCAGGGAAACAGTGTGCTGCACGGCTTTGCACATATTTAGAGCCGAACATACGGACAACCTCTTCCCATTTGTTTGTAACGGTATGCACCGCCTGCATATTCTCGTTATAAACACAACCGCAGACATAACCGCCAAGTTCTTCAATATAGCGCTTTGCCAGAACACCAAACACACCACCCGATGAACTCTTCAACAGTAGTTCCTCATCTGCAATAATAGCTGCAAAGTAGGTGCGCGGCTCCCGATAAATCAAGGTTTCTGCCACATCGGTTGCGGGGCAAGTTTTCAGGCAAAGGCCGCAATCTATACAGAGTGCTGCGTCCAAAACAGGCCCCAAAAACCCCTCATCATCGGGTTTCAGTGCAATTGCCTTTCGTGGGCACTTCAAGGCGCAAAGCCCACAGCCGGTGCACGCCCGTTTGTCTACCTGCGCAATCGTTTTATCACTCATTTGGTCACTCCAAAATTAGACTTGATAAATTCAATCAGCTTCCTTGCTTGCATAAAATTGGTTTTGTTTTCAATTACAAATGCCTTTGCGCGCATACCGTTGGCGTGCAGTTGTTCGGGAGTTTTTGCAAGCACCTCGCGGAATGCCTGCAGCATTCCTTCTTCACTTTCATCTTCAAAGAAATAGACGTAAGGGTAATAATCGGTAGGCATACCAGGCAGCTTTGTAGTCAACAGCGGGGTACCCGAAGCCATACACTCCATTGTTTTGGAGGGGAAGGAATATTTGACATATTCCGCATCGGTCAGGCGCGGATTTAATAACAAACTTGCCGTCAACTGCTTTTCTACAACAAGCTTGTTCGGCTGCACGCCAAAATATTTGATGCAATCATACTTATCTGCCACTGCGCGCAAGTCGTTTTGATAGTTACCGTCACCGTAAATATGCAACTCCCAACCTTCAAACGAGCCTGCAAGGAAGGCGTTTACCATACGCTCGATACCGAATTCTCTATGTATACCGCCCGCATACATCGCAACTTTAGGGACGCTTTTGTCCACTATCGCATTGGGCACCTGCGCCATCGTTCCGTCACTGTGCCCTTCTAACACAATATACGGCACTTTTTTGGGATTAACCACCGCATTCATCTCCTCGGTCAAGAGCAAATATGCATCATATTTCAACAATGCTTTTTTGCCGAAAACAGAGCTGAATTTTGCTAAAATTCTGCTGCGAAGAGGCAAGGTTTTATTTCGCGCACCCGATGTGTGTCCGGGCACATCGGTCACAATACCAATGACCGGGATTCCGTACCGTTTGCCGCAAGCTCTTGCAGCAGCCGAAATCGCAAGATTCAAAACATCACATACAATCACACAATCAGAATTTTTGCGATACAAACGCCGTATTTCACGCTTTGTCGCGCGGATTCTTGTCCATTGACGTAACAGAGAAGCATTCAAAAACGAGCCATAAATATAATGCACACCATTTGTCACTTCTTCTTCACGCGAAAACCTGAATTTTTTTGTCCATCTGCGATTCACCGGATAAGCAGAAATGGCAACAACCTCACCATCAATACCGGCTGCCAGTCCCTCTAACAATAGGCGATGATATTTCTGGGCCTGCGGTAATTTTTTCGTATACCCTTTTTCAATCAGCTCAGCATATTTTTCATCTGAGCAGCCGCTTGACAAATAAATGATATTCATAATCAATCCTCTTGCAACGCCATAAGAGCGTCAAGTAATTTTTCCTGTGATATGTTCCTGAATTCCGCGATGCTGGTATTTACAGACGTGTAATCAATTGGCGCTGTCAAACGAGCTACATCTGCCACCGTACGCAGAATGCGATCCTGCAAGCCCACAAAGGATAAAATATCCTCAATACGCGCATTGGTCTTTGTACTCGGGAGCAAAGTTGCAAAGGGCTTATTGAACATCAAAGAAAACATCGTGGCATGGAAAGAGGCGGACAGCACAAAATCGGCATGCAGAATGTAACCGAGGATTTCCTCAGGGCCAACATCTTTTGCAAACACATCGCAATAGCATTTCTTTTTGAAACCGCAAATATGCACAATTTTCAGTCCCATCTCCTCCGAGAGCTTTTTGATTGCCTCATCAAGCAGAGGGCTAGAATCTGCCAGATACATGACAGCGTATGGCTCCTTGATATCGGGCTTTTTCGCCATGTTTCTGAAAGCCTCAATATCAAGAAGGCCCACAGGGTCAATAACGTGGGTCGCTGTCGTAATACCATGACGATTCAGCTGCTCCACACCCGAGCGCTCACGCAGCATGATGGTCGTAAAATCCTGCACTTTACCCGCAAGCGCTGCAAGCTCCTCCTCGGCAAAATTATCTCTGCCCATACTGGTGCCATACGCGATTTTTTTACTGTGCCCTGCGAAGGTCAACTTATACGCATCATCGCGACCACAGAGATGATAATTATTCCAAAGCTGGTCGCCACCCACAATCAACACACGGTCGGCATCACCGCCATACGCCAATAAATCCGCAAAGGTCCTAAAGCGGCGCGCGGAAAGTTTGTCGTAAGTTTTAATAAAACTTTCAAATTTGCGCTTGCGCACAAGATACGCTCGCGCATTCAAAAGCTTACCCACCAAGGTGCGGAGCTTCTTTTTACCTGCATCATAATAAGCAGGTCTATAATCAATCAGCTCCGTATCGTATCCGTTATCCGCAAGAAACTGCTGCAAAGCATATGCCTGAAAAACCGAACCGAAATTATGTATATGGTGTATTGTTAAGATTGAGCATTTCATCATAAAATCTCCCAGACCGATTATTTGCGGGCAATGTACGAATCATAAGATATTGTATTGGTATACCCGCGCCGACCGATTTTCATCCACTTCAGTTTTTCCTTAGCGGACAGCTGACGGTCATTCCTGGTACGCCAGACAAAGTAGTAGCGCCACAGAAAAAATGGTTTTTTATGGGTAGCGGCATAAAAAGCACCTTTACCGTAATAAAAACGCTCATCTCCGCCCGTAAACCAGGTGGACTCTGCAAAAGATACGGTGCCAATGGTTTCCTTAGATACATAAAAGATCAGTCCTGCACGCTTAGCCGCAGCCAACCACATACTATCCTCACCAGAAGGAAACACACAACCGCCGCCAAACAGTGTGGTGAACCACACATTTGCTTTTCTAACAGCACTTAAACGAAATGCAATGCGAAAGCCTGCCCAGGGCATACGAGTGAAATGCCCGCACTTTTTAGTTTTGGGATATTTAATCTGTCTGCGCTTGGGGTCGTCAGTTTCGAAATGAAATATGATTACATCTGCATCGGGGTGTGCGGCAAACTCGGCGAGTACGCGTTCCTCCATATCATCGTGATAAGTCACGTCATCGTCGGCAAACAGGCAAATATCTCCCTCTGCATAGAGAAGCGTTGTGTTGCGGTTGATGCCCACACCGCGCGTGGCGGTGGTAATCATTCTTGCGCGATGCCCCTCAAACTCTATTTCCTCAAAAGCAGTACGGTCTGCCTGATTGGCAAACACCACGTCAGAATGAATGTTCATTCCCTTCAACTTGGAAAAATCAGTCTGGTGCATCGTCACGCACAAAATTTCAAACTTTGACATTATACCTTCCCCAAATATTCTGTATAGTCCTTTTCGGTGTCAAACACCATCGCGTGCACGGCAGCGCGCTGCGCCTCCTCGGAGGGGAGCTTCATATAGTCGCCGTAGCGATAAGCGAGATACTCCTTGATTTTCTCGGAGCCTAAGAGGACGGTGTCCTCAAAGGGCACGTCCACGGGCTTTTCAAAGAAATCTGCCGCAAAAAGTCCCTGCTTGAATTTGGCAGGTGTAATCCAGTAGCAGTACGCGTAATTCTCGCTCATATTGTCGTATTTATAAATGTGCTTATAGCAAAGCCTTGCCATAAGGCGGCGCGGCATCAGCTTTAAGGAAAAAAGCACCAACGCCTGCGCTTTACTTTTCGGCTTCCAGTTTCGCTGTGACAAACCGTACAGCGTCACAAATTTGGACTTGTAGTAAACAAGCTTTTGCGCCAGTCTGCGATTGGGCACCTTATGTAAAATCATAATATCCACATAAATGCCGTGGTGCATCTCGGTCAGGTCCTTAAAATGCTCCTCAATAAAGGTGGTGCCGTTCATACGCACCTTGGCGTATTCCAGATACTTCGGCGTGGTGCGCCATTCCTGCAGTACAAACCGCTCACTTTGCTCTTGCTCAAACACTGCCTTAAACTTGGCGTATTCCGCAGGGGTCATAAAGATATCGAGGTCATCGTCCCACGGGATAAAGCCACCGTGACGAATGGCACCAAGCGCCGTGCCGCCCATAATATAATA
>JAFQMP010000030.1 GCA_017396225.1 Clostridia bacterium
AATCCCCTCGGCTGCAACCGCACGGAGAAGCTTGGTTGCAAGCCCCTGTCCGCGATATGCGGGGTCGGTTGCCACGGCATACAGATAGCGCGCCGCCTGCTTGCTGCCATCGGGCAGCTGAATATCATAAGGGAGCGCAAAAAGCATTGCTAATGGCTTCTCTCCCTCTGCAATCACACGCAAACAGTCGGGCATGGCATACGCAAAAAGCGCATCGCACCACGCCGCGTCCTCGCCTGGAAACGCGACGTCAAAGAGCGCGCGACAGTTTTTTTCAAGCTTTTCCATGCCCTCACCTCACAATTTCATTTGATAAAATATAGTATATCCTATTTTATCCGCGCCGTCAAGTATTATACTTGACGGAAAAACCGCTTTGTGGTACAATTTTAGTGAAAACAGTAAGAAGGAGCTTGCCGTGAAAAAAACGTTTGAGGCCTTTGCCGCAACACCCGAAAACCCACAATACAGCATACTGATTGCTCGCAAAAACGGCGCTCTCTACCGCCGCGAGGGGGATACACGCACACCCTTTGAGCGCGATTATACGCGTATCCTGCACAGCAATGCCTACCGCCGCTTAAAGCACAAAACGCAGGTCTTTTTCGACCCCGAAAATGACCACATCTGCACGCGCATCGAGCACGTCATGCACGTGAGCTCGGTGAGTGGCACGATTGCCGAGGCGCTGGAGCTTTCCACCGACCTTACCCGTGCCATTGCCACGGGGCACGACCTCGGTCACGCGCCCTTCGGCCACGTGGGCGAGCGCATTTTGAGTCGCCTGACAAAAAAGCACCTGGGCGAGGACTTCTGGCACGAGCGCCACGGCGTTTATCTTGCCGACCGCATTGAGCTGCTCGAAGACAATTGCGGCATCTATCGCAACCTCAACCTGACCTATGCCGTGCGTGACGGCATTGTGGCACACTGCGGCGAGGTTGACGAGGGCTCGTTAACACCGAGAAAGGACTTCCTTGACCCAGCACTCTGGACGGCTGCAGGAGAGCGTCAGCCTGCGACCTTTGAGGCTTGTGCTGTAAAGCTTGCAGACAAAATTGCCTACCTCGGGCGCGACATTGAGGACGCGATTTCAATGGGCGTCCTTGACAAAGAAAAAATTGCCGCATTAAACGCGATTGCAAAAGCACACGGCGTACCCGCTATCAACACCACGGTGCTGATGCACGACCTGATTGCAGATATTGCAAGCGAAAGCACACCCGATACAGGTATTCTGCTGAGCGAGCGCACCTGTGCCCTCATCAACACCGTCAAGCGCTTCAACACCGAGCACATCTACAAGCACGAGCGTTTGCAGCCCTTCTGCCGCTATGCCGAGCTAGTGCTGACCGAGCTTTTTGATGCACTTTCAGGCTATCACAAGGGAAAGGACACTCTCTTTTCTCTCGCAGAGGCTGCGGCGAGAGGCGAGGCGTCCCGCCTGCTTGCCGAATTTGCCGCCTACCTCGCCCCCTATGTCACCTGCAAGATGCCCGAAGGGCTTGCCGCCAGATACCCTGCAGCGCTTTACCAAAACGACAAGGTCTACGGCGACCTTTCGGACAAAGCGGATTACCTTTGCGCCGTACGCGACTACGTGGCAGGCATGACCGACACCTTTGCCATTAAAATGTACGAAAGTCTGCTTTCGCTTGGATAAGAAATTGCCCTCTTGACAAACAAGGGCAAGCTGTGCGAAAATACCAAGTGAAGGCTATACGATTTCTGCACGCAGATATCACACCGTGAGGTAAGAATATGTACAACGAATTACAGAAAAGATATCCCGTCCTTGCCGCCTGCGGCGAGGAGATACGGGCGGCAGTCGACACGCTGATTGCCTGCTACGAGCAGGGCGGCAAGGTGCTGCTTTGCGGCAACGGCGGAAACGCCGCCGACTGCGACCATATCACAGGAGAGCTGATGAAGGGCTTTTTGAAAAAGCGGCCGTTATCTGCCGCACAAAGGGCTGCTATGAAGGCAATATCCCCCACACTGAACGACACGCTGCTTGACAAGCTGCAGATAGGCCTGCCCGCCATTTCCCTGCCCACGCTCCCCGCGCTGAATACCGCCCTTTGCAACGACGTGGACGCCACGCTTATCTTTGCACAATCGGTGCTGGCGCTTGCCAAGGGGGGCGACGTGCTGATTGCCCTCTCCACCTCGGGGAATGCGGAGAACGTGGCAGCCGCCGTAGCCGTGGCAAAGGCGCTTGGCGTGACCGTTATCGGCATGACGGGAAAGGACGGCGGCAGGCTTGCTGCAACCGCCGACATCGCCATTCGTGTGCCCGAGCGGGAAACCTTTAAGGTACAGGAGCTGCACCTGCCCGTCTACCACTACATCTGTGCCGCCGTGGAGGAGCATTTCTTCAAGGCATAAGCAAAAACCCCTGCGGATATTCCGCAGGGGTTTTTTGATAAATCAAACCCGTTCGTGGGGTTAAGAGGATTGCTCCTCGGCAAAAAAGGCCGTGTCCTTGGCGCGTGAGCGCTCTGCCTTCTTAGCGGCACGCCTGGCACCAATCAGGATACCCAGTGTCTCGGTCAGCAGCGTGCGCATATCGTCGGGCATATCGGCATAGGCACTCACCATATTGCGCAAGGACTGTCGCTTACCACCGAGAATACCCGAAAATGTATCGTGCTCGGTGGCCTCCAATACACTGAAAAGCGCCTCACAAACGCGGCGGCGACGCTCAGGGCTGGTGGTGCTTACAAAATGGTCGACAATTGCCGCCGTGCGCTTGCCGAATGCGGTGCGCTCATCGGTGTAAACAAAATCGGCACCCAGCACCTCCCACGTATAGCCGTCGTGCTGCAGAAGCCCCTTGCTGCTGCTTTTCACAATTTTATAGCTGGTATCATGCTCCAAAAGCACTGCAACAATGGAGGATTGCGGCATATAGGTTTCAATGCGCGGGCGCATTTCGGCATACGCCTCACTTGCCACAGTACCGTCAAAAAAGCCCGGGCCGTCATGATTAAAGACTGTGCGGATACGATATCTGACCTCATCGCCTGCGTGAATGGAAGCATAAACAGCAAGATTGCCGCCCTTGGAATGTCCACCCACAAAGATGCGACGCAGCGGGTGCGCACCCGCCACCTCGGAAAGATAGCGCTTCGCCTCAATTTGTGCGGGAACGGGGCACTCATAGCTCATACGGAAATCCTCTTTCCAGCCAATCAGCGTATCATCTGTGCCGCGGAAGGCAACAAACAAATTCTGCCCGGGCAAAAGGAAGCTCACCGCCGCAAACTGCATACCCGTCTGGCGGTCAAGCGTTTTTTGCGCCGCCAGCATACGGAGGGGGCCAAAGCGGGCCGAATCCGCAAGCAGGCGCAGCATACGCTCATGCTTGGATTCAAAGCCGGGACGTTGCACCCCGGGGCGCGCAAAATACGCCTTGGCAACATCGGCAAGCCTGACAGGCTCCTCACGCGGCGACTGCGGCACCAATCCGTCAAAATTCATATAGGCAATCATGGAAAAAACCAGCGCATCGGCAGGACAAAGCGGCGCATTCCCAAACGTCAGGTCGCCGCGCCACGCGACATAATCAAACAAATTGCTCATAACGCCCTCCTTCTCCGAGTATATGCGACAGACGTCCTTCTGTCACGTGTTCTTCATATTTAATGATACCAAAAAGAGCGCGGAATGTCAAGCACACCACGCCCTTTTATACTTGGTAATTCACACCGTTAGCGCCCTTTGGGGCGTTTTTTGCTTGGCGCCGCACGCTTGCCATTCGGCGTTGCAAAGCGCTCCTCGCCCCTCTTGCCGTGCGTGGGAACAGGCTTGCCGCGCGCAGGGGCTTTCTGCTTACCCTGTGCAGCTCTCGCGGCATGCCCGCCCTGTCCCGCGTGCTTACTCGCGGCAGACACACCCTGCGGACGAACCAGACAATGGGGCGCTGTGCCAATCAAATCCCCGCGCCCCGCCGCGCGGAGCGCGGCACGCACTGCATCGGCATTCTGGGGGCGGTTAAACTGCAGCAGCGCGCGTTGCTGCTGCTTTTCGTGATACGCACGGGGCACATAAACAGGCTTCATGTTCAGAGGATTCAACCCCGTATAAAACATTACGGTAGATGCCGTGCCCGGGGTAGGATAAAAATCCTGCACCTGCTCAGGCGCGTAATGGTCGCGCTTCAGGCACTCAGCGAGCGTGACCGCATCGGCAAGACGGCTGCCGGGGTGGCTTGACATCAGGTAAGGCACCAGATACTGCTCCTTGCCAATTTCCTTGGTATAGGCAAAGAAACGGCGGCGAAAGCGCTCAAATACGTCAAAATGCGGTTTGCCCATCGTATCAAGCACAGCGGGTGCGCAGTGCTCGGGGGCGACCTTCAGCTGACCGCTGACATGGTCGCGCACCAGCTTTTTGAAGAAGGTATCATCGGGGTCGGCAAGCAGATAATCAAAGCGGATACCCGAGCGAATAAAGACCTTTTTTACACCGGGCAGCGCCTCAATTGCCTCAAGCAACGCAACATATTCGCTATGGTCAACCTTGAGATTTTTACAAGGGGTTGGCGCCAAGCACTTGCGGTTGACACAGACGCCCTCTGTCAGCTGCTTGTCGCAGGCAGGGCCGCGGAAATTCGCGGTAGGGCCGCCCACATCATGAATATACCCCTTGAAATCGGGCATCGCCACGATTTTTTTCGCTTCCTCCACCACGCTCTCAATGCTGCGGGAGCGCACCGTGCGCCCCTGATGAAAGGCAAGCGCACAGAAATTGCACGCGCCAAAGCAACCGCGATTGTGCGTGAGCGAAAAGCGCACCTCCTCTATGGCAGGTACGCCGCCCTCTTTTTCATACATCGGGTGATAGGTGCGCATATAGGGGAGCGCATAAACGCGGTCAAGCTCAGCGCGCTCCAGCGGGGGCATCGGCGGATTCTGCACCAGCATTTTGGCATCATAGTATTCGATAATCGCCTTGCCGCTGATAGCGTCCTGATTGCGGTACTGCACACCAAACGCCTCGGCAAGGCGGCGCTTGTCGGTCTTCAGCTCATTGTAATCAAAGCTTGCCGCCTGCACCCTTTCCTCGCGCGGCGCAAGATAAACCGTACCGCGCACGTCGCGGATTTTCTTGACGGGCACACCGCGCGCGAGCAGCTCTGCGATACGCAACAGAATATTTTCACCCATACCGTAGGTTAAAATGTCGGCGCGCGCATCAACCAGCACCGAGCGACGAACCTTATCGTCCCAGTAATCGTAATGGGCAAAGCGCCTGAGCGAAGCCTCCAGGCCACCCACAATAATCGGCACGTCGCCATACGCCTCACGGATACGGTTACAATACACAATCACCGCGCGGTCAGGACGCTTGCCCATTTTACCGCCGGGGGAATAGTAATCGTTTGAGCGCTTTTTCTTGGCGGCGGTATAATGTGCCACCATACTGTCAATGTTGCCCGCCGTCACCAGAAAGCCGAGGCGCGGTCTGCCAAACTCGGTAAAGGCCGCGGCGCTCTGATAGTCAGGCTGGGCGAGAATTGCCACACGGTAGCCCGCCGCCTCCAGCACACGGGAAATAATGGCAACGCCAAAGGAGGGGTGATCCACATAAGCATCGCCCGTAACATAAACAAAATCGGGTGCGTCCCACCCTCTTGCCACCATATCGGCACGGCAAACGGGCAAAAAGCCTTGCTCCTTCATACCCTGCTCCTTTCTCGTTAATCCCTTATTTTTCCGCCCCCGTGTCTGCTTTCTCGGCAGCATCTTCAAAAATCTCAGTAAGATATGCATCGGGGGCAAGCAATATCTCACAGCTTCCGTCATAATTGGCAATCGACAGCACCATGCCCACATCGGGCCGCATATCGGGGTGATATGTGTAGCGGCGCTTGTCCTTGGGCGCTGCGCGGTTGGCATCTGTCAAGGGCTTTGCCGCTGTAATTTCAGAGAGCGCCACACGGCAGACAAGCTGCATACGTGCACCGCCCCGATAGCTGAACACCTCAAAATCAACCGTGCCGTCCTCACGCTCACGCAAGCGGTAGAGGTATTGCACCACAAGATAGCGCGCCGTAATCTGAATCACCGGAATGAGCAGACAAAGCCCCACGCACTGCAAAATAAACGGATAGAGGGGCACCAGCGCCGAGCCTGCAAAGGCAATCAGCGCCGCAAGCAGCAAAAGTGCCGTGGCAAGCCTTGCCTTGCCGTTCCCGCGCGGCGGTCTGTATTCGTATATCATACCGTCCCTCACTCTCCCAATGCCTTACGGTCACGCGCCGTCAGCTTCACGGTCTGCCAGGGCTCCTCGTTGTGGTAAAGCCTGAGCGTGCCATACGCAGGCTTGTCGTAATCCAGGTCACCCTTGTAATAAATATCAAAGAACACCGTAATCGTTTCGGGCGTCACCGAAACGCCGTCAAACGTATAGCAGAAATAGGTGTAGAGCTTGGTTGTAGTCACCTCATAAGAGGTGGGGGCTACTCGCGTTTTACCAAGCGTCTCGCTGCCGTCGACATTGTCGGCCTTATCCTCGGGCGTGAGGTCACAGACACTGACCAGCGACACATCAAAAATCTCCTCGCCGCGCGGCGGACGCTCAGCAAGCTCATATTTCTGCTGTGTGTATTTAAGTGTGCTGTTGTTATAGCGGAAAATCACCTGTACCTGGTTTGCCTCGGGAATAAACACAAAGCGCGGCACGGCAAAATAGCCGTAATTTTCCTCGGTACGCGTGTGCGTGCCCTGCTCCTGTGTCAGGAGCTTGATTTCGTCGCCGTGGACAGCGTATGCCGCCTTCAGCTCATCGTTGACGGCAAGGCGCTTCATCTCCTTCGGGAGCAGCCCCGAAAAATAGATGCGCCACAGCAAAAATGCCGTCATCAGAAAAATTCCGAAGCCCAGGAGCCAATAAAGCGCCTTGCCCGCAATCCATAAATAAAAGCTTTTTCTTGGTTTTGCCATATTATCCTCGTGTTTCGCGTATTGCCTCGCTTGCCGGCACCGCACGGCAGAAAAGCGAGCCTAAATCCACACCAATGGTATAAGTTCCCATATCCACCGCCAACCTTTCTTAAAGTTATATAAATATATTGTATAACAAAGCCCCCGAAATGTCAAATGATTTCTTTGTGAAGATTGGCAGATTCTGCCGCTGGCAGATTTTACCTGCCCTACGGTATGCGTTTTCGTGCTAAAATGAAGGCACTTCACAAAAAGGAGGTTCGTTATGAAACGACTACCCGCGGCCATTGTTGCCGCCTCACTCACCCTTTCCATATTTACGTTGCCGCTGGCTGCGCTCACACCGACCTACACCGTGACGGGTGCATACAAATCCTCTACATATCACCAGAACATTCTGAGCATCACAAAAACGGGAGATAAAGCACTTGACACCCTCGCCGCAGCACTCTCCCAGCTTAATTATCACGAGGGAAACAGCACCGCCGATTTTAACGGTAAAAACACAGGGGGAAACAAAAACTATACCGAATTCAATCGCTATTTCGGCACAATCAGCGGCAGCTACTCCTACGCCTGGTGCGCCGCCTTTGTCACCTGGTGCCTTGATATGGCAGGTGCCATCAATGCAGCAGGCGGCGCCTTTACCAGCTGCACCCTGTGGGTGGAGCGCCTGCAGCAGCTGGGGCTTTACAGCACGAGGGGCTCAGGATATACACCGAAGCCCGGCGACCTGATTTTCTTCCGCTCGGCAGGTGTTTCCCGCGCCTCCGACCACGTCGGCATCGTGCGCTATGTCAAGGGCGGTCGCGTCTATACCGTGGAGGGCAACGCCTCCAACAAGGTGACCTTGCGCGACTATGCACTGTCCGACACCTACATTGTCGGCTACGGCAAGCCCAAATACGACGGCAAAAAGCTTGACAAAACCGCGCTGCAGCTTGAGGATAAGGCAACCGGGCTTTACACCGTCACCTACGATTTTGTCAATCTGCGTTCCAAGCCGAACGCAAGCAGCACAAAGCTTGGCAGCCTCACCCGCGGTACGCTGGTAAAGGTTGAAGGCATCGAAGCAGGCTTTGGCAAGATTACCTATCAGGGCAAAACCGCCTATATTTCTCTCGAATACGCCGATTTTGTCACCCCTGTCTTCTACACGGTTTCCTACGAGGCAGAAAACGCCGAGGGCCTGCCCGCAAAGCACTCCTACTTCAGCTTTGAACAGGCAACGGTATCGGAAACCGCCCCTTTACGCGAGGGACACGACTTCTCTCACTGGCAGGATAAAAGCGGAAAGAAATACCTTGCAGGGGACAAGCTTCCCGCAGGCAACAGCACCCTGACGGCCGTATTTACGCGCACCCCCTTGCCCGAGGCACCCGAAACACCGGAATCGGGCGAGGTGCCCGAGCAGAATGCGCCCCAACCGCCGAGCAACCCTACCCCCGAGGAGCTGCCCTCGACAAGCGCCCCCTCGGAGGAAGCAGCGCGCGCAGCGGGCATTATTTTCGCCGTGCTGATGACTGCCGCCGCCCTGCTTTGGTTCGGTAAAAAGCAGACGGCATAAAACCCACAAACAAAAAGGAGCAAGGTGCTCCTTTTTGTTTGCCTGAAATTGGTTTTTTTATAAAAAAATTAACATTATTCATCTAATTTTCACATTTCGGTGATATGATATATACCAGAATTTTCTTTAAGGAGGCCACACGCTTGCTTTCTCTCTCCAATATCACCAAAACCTATACCACCGGCGACACAACCGTCACGGCACTGCACGAGGTCAGTATTGACTTCCGCCCGCACGAATTTGTGTCTGTTCTCGGTCCCTCTGGCTGCGGCAAAACCACGCTCCTGAACATCATCGGCGGTCTTGACCGCTATGACAGCGGCGACCTTGTCATCAGCGGCCGCTCCACCAAGGAATATCGCGACAGCGATTGGGATACCTACCGCAACCACTCGGTTGGCTTTGTCTTCCAGAGCTACAACCTCATCATGCACCAGACCGTTCTTGCCAACGTTGAATTGGCGCTGACCCTGTCGGGCGTTTCCCGCGAGGAGCGCCGCGCACGCGCTATCAAGGCACTGGAGCAGGTCGGTCTTGGCGACCAGATTCATAAAAAGCCGAATCAGATGTCGGGCGGTCAGATGCAGCGCGTGGCAATTGCACGCGCCCTTGTCAACGACCCTGAAATTATTCTCGCAGACGAGCCGACTGGCGCACTGGATACCGCAACCAGCGTGCAGATTATGGAGATTCTGAAAAGCATCTCCCATGAAAAGCTGATTATCATGGTCACGCACAATCCCGACCTGGCAGCGGAATATTCCTCCCGCATCATTCGCCTGCTTGACGGAGAGGTCACCGAGGATACGAGCCCCTATTCCCCCGCAGAATCGGCGGAAGAATCCCTCCCCGAGACGGACGTCGCAACAGAAACAATTGACGAAGCGGCAGAAAGCGCAGACGCGCCTGCCCCCAAAAAGGCAAAACGCAAAAAGAAAAACGACAAGGGCAAGCGCTCGATGTCCTTCCTTACCGCACTCTCCCTTTCCTTCAACAACCTGTTGACCAAGAAAACCCGCACCCTGCTCGTGTCCTTTGCAGGCAGCATCGGCATCATCGGCATCGCGCTGATTCTTGCCCTTTCAAACGGTGTCAACCTGTTTATTGCAAGCGTGCAGGAGGATACGCTCTCAACCTACCCACTCTCCATTTATCAGCACACACAGGATATGGAGGCTATGCTCGGCGCCATGACGGACGTCAGCGAAGAAACGGAATATAACGATGATATGATTCACGTGGACGACTCCCTCGGCAGTATGATGGCCGCGATGAGCGCCACGCAGGAAAACAATCTTGAGGCCTTCAAAAAATACATTGACGCACATTACGATGAATTGAAGGACCTCGTCACCGATATCAAATACACCTACGATTTCAAGCTCCAAATCTTCACCGCAGATGGCAAAACACAGGTAAATCCCTCGACCGTTTTTGACAATATGGGCGACGCCTTTTCTGGCGTAGGACAGCTTATGGGTGATATGAGCATCTTCTCGGAAATGATTAACAATCAGGAGCTCCTTGACCAACAATACGAGGTCGTGGCAGGCGACTGGCCCACGAACAAGAACGAGGTTGTGCTTGTTGTAAATGAAAATAACCAGTTGAGCAAAATGACCCTTTATATGCTCGGTGTGCTCGACCAGAGCGAGCTTGAGGACATTATGAAGGATTTGATGCAAAACGGTCACTACGACACCACACCTCTGCCCCCCTATTCCTTTGAAGACTTCCTCGGCATGCGCTTCAAGCTGCTGAACACCGCAGATTTTTATCAGATTAACACCTCAATGCCTGAATACACCGTTGACGGCAAGACGTACCCGGTTTGGGAAGATGTGCGTAACAAGGTTGGCTACGACCAGGCTGCATTTGTCACCGCTAATGGTATTGAACTGAAAATTTCGGGCATTGTTCGCCCGCAACAGGGCGTTGCCGCCACCTCTATTTCAGGTGCAATCGGCTACACCAAGGCGCTGACTGACTATATCCTTGCTGAAAATGCAACAAGCACAGTCATCGACCAGCAAAAAAACAAAACCCCTCTCCACAATGTGCTGACAGGTCTGAAATTCGAAAAAACTGTCTACACCAAGGAAAATATTCAGGAGCTGATTAACACAATCGACCCTGCCACCATGCAGTCACTTTACGACTACATGACCAAACAGATGCATGACGCCTTCCGCGCAAACCCGCCTGTAAATACCGAGACCTTTGCGGGCTTTGCGATGATTATGGACGATACGCAATATGCAGCGCTTATCACGAAAATGCTGGCGGTCGCCACCGCAAACCCTGCCAACACCGCAGCACTTGCCATGCTCTTTGGTACGGTTCAGGGCATGCTGAATATCCCCAATCTCACCGTTACAGCAGATAATCTGATTCGCCTGCTTCCTCTCTTGGGCGTGGCAGAGCGCTATATTCTGATCAACGGTATCACAGAGCCCTACCCCATCAGCGGTCTGCACGCAATCTGCGGTGCCACCGCTATGGCGGATATTTACACCTATGTGAACGAACAGCTTTTACTCATTCCCGTAAACGCGAGCAACTTCACCTTGATGCTGCAGACAATGGGTGACGCGGAATTTGCCGCAATGCAGGAAACGCTTTACAAAATGGCGCCCCAGACCGATGCCACGCAGGACAGCGTACTCACGGCCCTTGGCGATGCCGAAAAGGCGAAACCCGCATCTATCAATTTCTACGCAGTAGACTTTGAATCCAAGGAAAAAATTGAGGCGTTCATTGACACCTACAACGAACAGGTTGACGAGGCAGACGAAATGAAATACACCGATATTATCGGCATCATGATGTCCTCTGTCACGGTTATCATCGACGCCATCTCCTATGTGCTCATCGCCTTTGTTTCAATTTCGCTTATTGTATCCTCCATTATGATTGGCATCATCACCTATATCTCGGTGCTGGAGCGCACCAAGGAGATTGGTATTCTGCGCGCGATTGGCGCCTCCAAGCGCGATATTTCCCGCGTGTTCAATGCAGAAACACTGATTATCGGCTTTGCCGCAGGCGTCATCGGTATCGGTCTTACGCTCCTCTTCTGTATCCCCATTAACATCATTATCCGTGCGCTTTCGGGTCTTTCCAACATCAAGGCCGCACTGCCCGTCCTCGCCGCCTTCATTCTGGTGGCAATCAGCATGGGTCTGACACTGATTGCAGGTCTAATTCCCTCTCGTATCGCATCGAAGAAGGACCCTGTCATCGCCCTGCGCTCGGAATAATAAAACGCTCTTACAGGGCGGCGCTTCCGCGCCGCCCTTCCTTCATATCACGTTCGTTTCGCGTACGAAATCTGTGAAAAATTTGGCAATGTTAAAATAACATAAATCTTATTGTTAAATTAATCACAATTATAGGAAAAATTTGTCTAAACTGTCATAAAAGAGCCGCAAAATTTGATGATTTTGCCATTGACCTTGCACGCTTTTTATGCTATACTATCTATGGTCGCAAAACGACGGCTGCACCCCGGTGCAGGAGTAATGGCGGCCCGCATAGCTAAGGCCGACCGTCGGGCACCGCTCGCTGTCGGTATTTTTTATTGTTTGGTTACACAATCCTAATTTCATTTCGGAGGTAGAAATATGAGAGCAGAATGGCAAGGCTTTGTAGGCGGCGCATGGGAAAAGGACATTGACGTCCGTGACTTTATCCAGAAGAACTACACCCCCTACGATGGCGATGACAGCTTTCTCGCCGGCCCCACCAAGGCAACCCTTGACCTTTGGGCAAAGGTCAGCGAGCTGAAAAAAGAGGAGATTGCCGCAGGCGGCGTTCTCGACATGGATACCAAGGTCGTTTCGACCATCACGTCCCACGCACCCGGCTACATTGAGCAGGAGAAGGAGCAGATTGTCGGTCTGCAGACCGATGCCCCCCTCAAGCGCTCACTCCAGCCCTACGGCGGTATCCGTATGGCAATGAAGGCATGCAAGGACAACGGCTATACCGTTGACCCCGAGCTGGTTGAGTTCTTCTCTGAGCACAGAAAGACCCACAACGCAGGCGTGTTTGATGTTTACACCCCTGAAATCAGACGTTGCCGCACCAACCACATCATCACCGGTCTGCCCGACGCATACGGCCGCGGCCGCATCATCGGCGACTACCGCCGCGCAGCCCTCTACGGCATTGACCGCCTGATTGAGGACAAGAACGCACAGAAGGACTCCACCCCCTCCACGCTGACCGCAGAGGTTATCCGTGACCGTGAGGAGCTTTCCGAGCAGATTCGCGCCCTTGAGATGATTAAGAAGATGGCGGCTTCCTACGGCTGCGACATCTCCAAGCCCGCCTCCACCTTTAAGGAGGCTGTACAGGCAACCTACTTTGCATACCTCGCAGCTGTCAAGGAGCAAAACGGTGCCGCCATGTCCCTTGGCAGAACCTCCACCTTCCTTGATATCTACGCTACCCGTGATATCGCAAACGGCGTCATCACCGAGGAGGAGGCACAGGAGATTATCGACCATTTCGTCATGAAGCTGCGTATGGTCTGCTTTGCCAGAACCCCTGAGTACAACGCCCTGTTTGCAGGCGACCCCACCTGGGTGACCGAGTCCATCGGCGGTGTTGGTGTTGACGGTCGTCACATGGTCACCAAGACCTCCTTCCGTTTCCTCAACACCCTCAATAACATCGGTGCCGCACCCGAACCCAACCTCACGGTTCTCTGGTCCACCAAGCTGCCCGACGGCTTCAAGCGCTTCTGCGCCAAGGTTTCTATCGAGCACCACGCCGTTCAGTACGAGAACGACGACCTGATGCGCCCCGTACACGGTGACGACTACGGCATCGCTTGCTGCGTATCCTCGATGAAGATTGGTAAGGAGATGCAGTTCTTCGGCGCACGCGCCAACCTTGCAAAGTGCCTGCTTTACGCAATCAACGGCGGTGTCGACGAGATGACCGGCACGCAGGTTGCCCCCAAGTTCCAGCCCATCACCTCCGAGTACCTTGATTATAACGAGGTTATGGAAAAATACAAGGCTATGATGGAGTGGCTTGCAGGCGCATACGTCAACGCCCTCAACGCTATCCACTATATGCACGATAAGTACTGCTACGAGCGCGCACAGATGGCATTCCACGACAAGGAGGTCCGCCGCTGGTTCGCAACCGGTATTGCAGGCTTCTCCGTAGTCGCTGACTCCCTGTCCGCTATCAAGTACGCCAAGGTTAAGGTTGTCCGCAACGAGGCGGGCATCGCCACCGATTTCGTAACCGAAGGTGAGTTCCCCAAGTACGGCAACGACGACGACCGCGTAGACGAGATTGCAAAAGAGGTTCTCCGCCTCTTCATCACCTACCTGCGCAAGCAGCACACCTACCGTAACGGTATTGCTACCACCTCGATTCTTACCATCACCTCCAACGTCACCTACGGTAAGAACACCGGCTCTACCCCCGACGGCAGAAAGTGCGGCGAGGCATTCGCACCCGGTGCAAATCCCATGCACGGCAGAGATGAGAACGGCGCAGTTGCTTCCCTTGCATCTGTTGCTAAGATTCCCTTCCTTGATTCTCAGGACGGTATTTCCAACACCTTCACCATCGTTCCCTCCGCACTTGGCAAGACCGAGGAGGAGCGCGAGCAGAACCTCATGGCTCTGCTGGACGGCTACTGCATGAAGGGCGGCTTCCACCTCAACGTCAACGTATTTGACCGCGAGCTGCTGCTTGATGCACAGAAGCACCCTGAGCTCTATCCTCAGCTTACCATTCGCGTTTCCGGCTATGCCGTCAACTTCATCAAGCTGACCAAGGCACAGCAGGACGAGGTCATTTCGAGAACCTTCCACGGCTCGATTTGATATGACGGGAAAAATCCATTCCATTGAATCCTTTGGCACCGTAGACGGACCTGGCGTGCGCTTTGTCGTCTTCTTTGAAGGCTGCCCTATGCGTTGCCTGTACTGTCACAACCCCGATACCTGGGTAGCGGGGGCCGGCGAAAGCCTTGAGGCCTCCGCAATCCTTGAAAAATTCCTGCGCAACAAAAGCTTTTACAGCACGGGCGGCATCACCGCCACAGGTGGCGAGCCGTTGATGCAACCGGAATTTCTCATTGAGCTCTTTACCCTTGCCAAGCGCGCGGGTGTACATACCTGCCTTGATACCTCAGGCATCACCTTCCGCGATGACGAGCGCGTAAAAGCCGACTTTGACCGCTTGCTTGCCGTCACTGACCTGGTGATGCTCGACATCAAGCACATTGATGACGCGGGGCACAAAAAGCTCACGGGGCACGGAAACAAGCAGGTGCTTGCCTTCGCCGAATACCTGAATAAAAAAGGTATACCGATGCGCGTGCGCCACGTGCTTGTCCCCGGCTACACGCAGGACGATGCACAGTTAAAGGCACTTGGCAGCTTCTTAAGGGATTTCAAAAATATTGAAAAAATTGAGGTTTTGCCCTATCACACATTGGGGCGCGCCAAATACGAAAATCTGGGTATTCCCTACCCGCTTGGCGATACACCGCAGCTGACCGCGCGCGATGCCGCGGCAGCGCTGGAAATCATCAAAAGCGCCATGTAATGGAAAAAGCCTGTCCCCCGCGGGGGACAGGCTTTTTCTTAGCCCTTTGCGCCGTTTTTGGGTAAAATATCCCCAATCGCGTGTGCCGCCTTCATGGTTTTTTTCATCACGCGCTGCGTTTCCCGCTTGCTGCCGAGCACCATGCCGAATGTGCCGCCCGCAACCATGCCAACCAGCAGACCCGTCGCCGCCATTGTCACCTTATTCATCAAAAATCCCCCCTTTTTGCTTTTTCAAAATTAGTTTGCACCTCAGAGAAAAATATATGCAGAAAAGACTTTCCCCAAACGGTAAATTTTTCAAAATTCAGCAGCTGCCGCCTTGCTTTTGGCGAGCAAATGCTTTATAATAATGATGTAATAAAGATAAAGGAGCCCTCTATGGAGCAGATTTATACCATACCCGTGAATGAGGCGTTTGATGCCTCTGCCGCCGACCACAAATGCGGCTGCCCGATGTGCGCGCTTTACCGTCGTCTGGAGGAAAACGAGCTTGAGCTCATTTTAGGTGCCTCTATGATGGAGCCTGATGTACGCATTCAAACGAACAAAGAGGGCTTTTGCCACACGCATTATGATATGATGTTTGTCCGTAAAAACCGCCTTGGCATGGCACTGACACTGGAAAGCCACCTGAAGGAGCTTGCCGGTGACCTTGCGCCCGCAGGGCTCTTAGGCAGCCTTGTCGGAAATGCCGCAGGAAAGCAAATGAAGCGCGTAAGCGCGCTTGAAGGCTCCTGCTACGTCTGCCGCCGCGTGAATTTTCACTTTGAGCATATGGCGGAAACCGTGGTGCTGCTTTACGACACCGACGAGGCATTTCGTAAAAAGCTCTCGGCACAGCCCTACTTCTGTCTGCCCCACTACCGCCTGCTTTTAGAAAAAGCTGACGTGCGTATGAACAAGAAAAAGCTGGCTGAATTTTCTGCGGAAATCGGCACAGTAGTACGCAATTATCTGGAAACCCTTACCGAAGATATCAGTTGGTTTTGCAAAAAATTTGACTATCGCTACGATGCCGAGCCCTGGAAAAACGCCAAGGACAGCGTAGAGCGTGCCATTAAATTCCTGCGTTCCGACCTGCACGGCGCACCCGACAAGCGATAACCAACGAGGAGAATCAAAATGAAATTGACAACAAACGACATTCGCGCGCTTGCACATGGCACCGTTTCGGTAAAGGAAACGACCGACGGATACACCATGCTCTGCCGTTTCAGCGACAAGCAAATGGACTATTACAAAAGGACCAACGAGGAGTTTTACATCAAATCCTTCTGCACCGCATCAGCACGTCTGGAAATGACCACTGATGCCGATGCCATTTCCTTTGTCTACCGTGCAAAGAAGGCGGCAAGCCGCAGATTTTTCTACTTTGACCTCTATGTGGACGGTGCCATGACTGCACACGTGGGCGAAGACGCCGTGGACGAAAAAACAGATACCGTTACCCTGCCCCTGCCTTCGGGCACACACCGCGTGGCTCTCTACCTCCCCGCCCTCTTCAGCTGCGAGCTGAAGGACGTAACGCTGGAAAATGCTACCCTTGCCACCCCCGTGGAAAAAGCCACAAAAATGCTTGCACTGGGCGACAGCATCACCCACGGCTATGATGCCGTTTACTCCTCTCTCTCCTACGTCAATATCGTGGCAGATGCGCTTGACGCCTCTGTCGTCAACCAGGCAATCGGTGCGGAGATTTTCAACCCCGGGCTTGTGGACGGCGACCTCGGCTTCACCCCCGATATCGTCACCGTTGCCTACGGCACCAACGATTATTTCAAGTGCGCACGCGATGAGTTTGCAGAAAACGCAAACGAGTTTTACGCGCGTCTGCGTAAGGCATTCCCCACCGCCAAAATCTATGCCCTGCTCCCCATCTGGCGCGGCGACCGCGATGCCGTCACCCGCGTTGGCACCTTTGAAGATGCCAGAGAAATTGTCCGCGCAGCAGCAGAGGCACAGGAAGGCATCACCGTGATTGACTGCTACACCTTTGTCCCCCACCTGCCCGAATTTTTCTCGGATAAATTCCTGCACCCCAACGACATCGGCTTCAGCTGCTACGCGACAGGCCTTCTGAAGGCACTTTTGTGAGGCATATATGGCAGTAAAATACGGAAATATGATTGATTTGCTCGCCCTGCAAAAAAGCTTTATTTTAAGCCACCTGCAGCCAGGCGATACTGCCGTGGATTTCACCATGGGCAACGGACATGATACTGAGTTTCTCTCCAAAACGGTAGGAGAAACGGGCAAGGTTTACGCCTTTGACGTACAGGAGCAGGCAGTTGCCTCAACAAGGAAAAACCTTGCTGCCGCAGCCTGTCCCGAAAACTACACCCTGATTCTTGACTCGCACCACAACGTCAAAAAATACGTGGAAGGCCCCATCAAGGCGGGTATGTTTAACTTAGGCTACCTGCCCGGCAGCGACAAAAGCATCACCACAATGCGCGAAACCACTATGCCCGCCATTGAGGCTGCACTTGACCTGCTTGACCACGACGGCGTGCTGCTGATTGCCGTATACCCCGGACACGCAGAGGGCGATGCAGAGGGCAAAATGGTGCTTGATTATCTGTCAACGCTTGACCGCCGCACCATCTGCTGCACCCTGATTCGCATCATCAACTCCCCCACCTCCCCCTTTTTCATTGTTGTGGAAAAGAAATAAGTTTTTTTGAAAAAGCACTTGCAATCGCGCGTAAAATGTGTTATAATAGGCGCGTTGCTGGTGTAGCACAGGGGTAGTGCAGCTGATTCGTAATCAGCAGGTCGTGAGTCCGAATCTCACCACCAGCTCCAAAAAAGAAAAGCAGAATGGTTTCCATTCTGCTTTTCTTTTTTATCCATTGCGAAAGCAATGGCATCTCACCGCCACACGCAGTATGGCGTATATCATCAAGGGCGGCAAGCCGCCCTTGTATATCGTCACGCACACACGTGTATTGCTGCTTTCCCAATGATGATATACAACACTCCGTGTTGATGAGATGCAATTCCTGCGGAATTGATGATATCCACGGCCTTGCCGTGATAAAAAAGGACGAAACCATGTTTCGTCCTTTTTTATCAAAGCGTTTTGATGAGCCTTACGTAAAACTCGGTTGCGCGACCAATAACCTCAACGCGGATACGCTCGTTATTGCCATGAATGGTTTTGCGCTCGGCGGCGGTCAAATCCATAGCCGAGAAACGGTAAACCTTATCGGAAATAAGCCCCCAATGGCGGCTGTCCGAGCACTGGAGCATCAGATAGGGGGTGGTCAGCGTGCCCTGCCAGGTTGCCTCGACGGCGGCGCGCACCTTGTCATACGCCTCACAGTCGGTAATCGAAATACGGCTGGGGTTCATGCCGTCCACACAGGTAACCTCTATGCTCTCATCGTCAACCGTTTCTTTGATATAAGCAAGCGCGCCTTCCATAGTATCCTCGGGATTCAGGCGGCTGTTCGAGAGCATCGTCGCCGTGGGAGGAATGACATTGGGTGCCTCGCTGCCCTTCATCTGTGTAAAGGCAACGGTGGTGCGCATCAGCGCATTGAGGTCACCGCCCTTTTTGCGGCAAAACATATCAAGCAGCCCCGAGAAGCACCAGAGGTTTGCAAAAATCATACGGTAGGTAAAGGTGGAATGGCGACCAAGCGTATCAAACATTTCGCGCACGGGTGCGGTGAGGTGCCGCTTGAAGGGGTGCTTTTCCACACGACAGCAAGCCTTGGCAAGCGTGCCAATCGGTGTTTTGGGCGCGGGTGCGGAGGCGTGACCGCCTCCGCACTTCACGCGATATTCAACATTAAGCATACCCTTTTCGGCAACACCAATCATGCCGCAGGGCGCCTTGACACCGGGGAACACATCGGCAACCACGCCGCCTCCCTCGTCAAGCACGATACCGGGGGTGATGCCCTGCTCCTTGAAATATTCTACAATATTGAGCGCGCCTCTGCCGTTGATTTCCTCGCCGCCGGAGAAAGCAAAATAAACATCGTGTGCGGGGATAAAGCCCTCGCGGATCAGGGTATCAGCGGCAAAGAGCGCCGCATTCATCGTCACCTTGGTGTCGAGCGTGCCGCGCCCCCAGAGCACGCCATTCTCCAAAACGGCATCAAACGGAGGCTTTTCCCAGCTTTCTGCCTCGGCGGGAACGACATCATAATGTGCCATTAATACCGCAGGCTCGTCAGCAGATTTGCCCTGCCAACAGTAAAGCACACCGCGATCAGGGAAATATTTTACCTCACAGGTCTTTGCCACATTGGGATAAAGGGTAGGGAGAAGCGTCAAAAGCTTTTCAAACTCAGCATCGTCCTCCAAAGACTTGTCGCGGTTAGAAACGGTTTTGCAGCGCACCAATGCCGCCAGGCAATCGGTTGCACGGTCAAGGTCAATCTCCACGGGCTCCGCCGACACGCCCTCCTGCTTTTTCGGGCGGAAGCGAAAGGTACGCACAAAAATGACAACGGCAAACGCCAACGCCAAAAGGCCGATGACCGCACCGCAAATATCAATCACGGCATCAATGGTATCCATATTACGAGCAATAAAGTCCTTCACGGAAAGTCACCTCACAGCAAGCCCTTTTTGTACATCACACGCGCCTCAATGAGCGTCAGAATCACGCCAACAGGCACCATGATGCCAACCGTGCCCTCATTGAGCGCGGGAACGGCAATAAAGAGAATCATCATCAGCGCCACGGGCGCAATGGCAATCTTATAGTTGCGGGAAACAAAGACCACGCCAAGACCGCCAAAGAGTGCAGGCAGAATCTGTGCAAAGGCAGGGGCAAGCACAGGGGCATTCAGCACGGGCGTGAGGGGTACAATCAGAATTACACCGAGGATAATAATCACGGTGGTGACAATGCTCGATACTGCGATAGCGATGGTGGAAACTATCTCGCCCTCCTCACTGTTCGCCTTGACACCCATCTGCTCCATGGCGCCAAGTGCACAGGGGAGCTTCAGGTTGGAGATGTTACCCGTCACGAAGGAGAGGTAGGAGCCGCCTGCGCCAAGCATGGGGATATACGTAAAGGTTTCTACCACACCAACCGCCCAGTACATCGGTGCGGTGGCAATCAGCCCCATTAAAAGGCCCTTGCCGTCGGGTGCAGCGCCAAACATCAGACAAAGCGCCAGGGGGTAAAGCAGCATCAACGCCATAATCGACAAAGACCAGATGCGACCGTCACGATGAACGCTATCCATATAAGTAAGTTCTTTTTTCATACCGTTCACCCCCTTACGACAGCCACGCCGTAATCGGAATGGCAGCCGCCATACCCGAAAGCAGGCTGATAGGCAGTGCGTATTCGTTAATGAAGCGCCAGCCCGTCTTTTTGGAAAGCAGACCCGCCGCCAGCATCACCACAGCGGAAACCGCCATAACAAGCACGGGAATGATGCCCGAAAAATCGGCCTTGAATACGGTAGACACGTTACAGAAAACGTAGCCGACAAAGGCGGAAATCATACCGATGAACATCGCAGACGTGAAAATTTCGCTCCATTTTTTGTCGCGCTTTTCCATACTAATCATACCCTTTTGCATCTTCTTGGCAACCAGGGGCACCAGCCAGATACCGACCATAATAGAAATAGTCATAACCAGTACAACCGTAATAAACTGCGAGGCAGTGAGTGCCACGCCGCTGCCAAAGCTGCCGCCCATCGCATTTACCGCATTTGATGCGGCAATTGTTTCGTAGGAAAGCGAGCCAACGACCGAAAGGCGCATCCAAGGAAGCGCTACACCAAGGTCCTTTGAGAGCGTCATCACGCTGATGACGATAGCCACTGCAGGCGCAACGGTAAAGGTTGCCGCTGAAACAATCAGCTTTTTGATTTTAGTGCTATCCATGCCAATGGCCTTGGCGCGGCGCAACGCCTTGACCAGAAACCATACCGACTGAACAAGCACCGCCGCCACCAGAATGCCCGAAAGCAAAAAGATAAGCGGGTGATTAACGGAAAATTCCATATCTGTCCTCCAAAAATTTTATACATTATTATTATACCTGCACGCACACGCAAAATCAAGCCTTAATCACCAAAAAGCGACATTCGTCTGCCTTTTTCAGAAAATCGCTTTACAAATTAAAAAGCACTATGCTATAATAAAAAGCAGCGTAAAGGGCGATTTTTCGCAATTTCTACCCTCTTTTTGCCAATTTCAACGAACGGTTGCGTAATTCCACTTCCCTTTTCTTGCCTTTTTTCGCCTTTTGGTTTATTCTAAAATTGCAAATCAACAAAAAGGAGAATGCAACATGACACTCGGACAACGCATCGCTTTTTACCGCAAAAAGCAAGCCCTCACACAAGGACAGCTTGGCGAGCAGCTGAACATCAGCGCGCAGGCCATTTCCAAATGGGAAAACGATCAGGCTCAGCCTGACGTAAGCACCCTGATTCAGCTGGCAAAGGTTTTTGACATCTCCCTTGAGCTGCTGCTCACAGGAGAGGAGACCGCGACGCATAGCGCGCCGGCATACGCCGCAGCCAATGAACCGAACGCCCCTCAAAAGCAGAAAAAGCCTTCTGCCGTCAAAAAGCTCTTCCGTAAAATCGGCTCGTTTTTGAACAGGTTCAAAAAGCTACTGATTTCCCTGCTCTGTGCCGTTCTGGCAATCACGATATTCTTTATTGTGGCGAACTACACCTTCCTGCAATCCTGCTCCAAATTCAACTTTAACCGTGTTGAGCCCGGTATGAGTATGGAAAAGGTTGAAAAGCTGCTCGGCGCCCCCCACAAGAAAGTCGTATCCAAAACCATTGGCGGCTATGATTACGATGATGACGGCTCTCTCGGCAATGCGTTTACCGAAGGCTTTATGGAAGGGCTCACCGGCGAATCCGTCAAGGTTACAGGCGCTACCTATTATTACTACGACGGCGTCTACGGTCGCACGTTGGAACGGTTGAACAAGCTGAACGAAAAATATGAAAACCTCAGCATTAATGCATCGCTTTCTAAAATCGAGCGTTTGGAAAATAAAATCATCAAATTGGAAGAAAAGTTAGAATCCATTGACAGCAACGGCGTCATGAAAATCACCTTCAAAAACGACGAGGTTACTGAGGTTTACATCAAAACAGATGCCTTTAAGCAAACAAAAAGATAATATAATAAAAAGAACACACGGATTGACCGTGTGTTCTTTTTCTGTTTCGCGCTTTCCTGTAACCGCAGAATCAAAGCGACAGCTCAGTAATCACCGGGGTGCAAATCCAAGGTAACATCAGTCGCATAGCTTGGCAGCGATACGGGCGGCGCCGGCGTCACAGGCGGATTGGGGTCATAGTCCCGAATATAGTCATGAAGCGCCCTCTGCGTCTCAGCAAGCTCTCGCTGGATTTTGGCAACGTTATATTTCTTTATTTCGCGCTCTGCTTCGGCGATACGCCTTTGAAAGCGTCTGATTCTCGCACGCTTAAAAGCCCCAAAATATATCACGGCAAAAGGATAAAAAATTCCGAACAGTGGTAAAAACAGGACATCAACAATCGCACAAAATATCATCGCCAGCACAATAAATATCGTACAATTTGCGAAAATAATCGTAGCGGCAAGTGCGCCCATTGCAGAAGCAAGACCGCCAAACGCATCATTGCCAAACGGCAAGGAAAAGAGCGCCGCAGCCTGCTTCCAGGCGCTACTGCAGCTTGCCGCATGAAGCGCCCTTTTGTTTTCCTTAAGTGTCTGAGAAAGCATTCTGTATTGTGAAAGCTGACTTTCCAACCGAGATATTTTTTGACTGTTTGTCATTGTTGCCGCCCCCCTGCTGCACATGAAATGATAAGCCGAATTACGCGCTGTCTTACGCGAGGTTGTATGCGTGGAGCAACGCTGCTGCGCACAAAATTACCAGCCGAATTACGCGCGCCGCATCTCCCTCGGCGCCGAAATTTTGCGTGCGGCAAGGCGCACCGGAAGCAGACGGGCGCAGACGTACTTATCGTACGTCAAGGTCGTCTGCGTGGAGCAACGCCGCTGCGCACAAAATTACCAGCCGAATTACGCGCGCCGCATCTCCCTCGGCGCCGAAATTTTGCGTGCGGCAAGGCGCACCGGAAGCAGACGGGCGCAGACGTACTTATCGTAC
>JAFQMP010000031.1 GCA_017396225.1 Clostridia bacterium
GCCTACCTTGTCAACGGGGGACTCTCCTCTCCCGGTCGCATCATCGCCTTTATCCAATACTTTACCCTGATGTCGGGCGCGATGACCGCAATGACACGTATTTTCACCATGTCGACCCGCAGCACTGCCTCCGCAAACCGCATTTCCGAGATATTAGAGGCAGGCGACACCTCGCGCCACACCGACGAGGCTCCCCTTGCCGCAGACGACAAAAGCTTCATTGTGTTTGATGACGTCTGCTTCTCCTACCGTGGAAAGCGCAACAATCTCGACCATGTGAGCTTCACGCTGCAAAAAGGTGGCACGTTGGGCATCATCGGTGCCACAGGCTCCGGCAAGACAACACTTGCCGCAATCCTGATGCGCTTTTATGACATTGACAGTGGCAGCATTCGCATCGGTGGCGAGGATATTTATGCCATGGAGGGCGAGCGCCTGCACGGTATGTTCGGCGTTGTGATGCAAAATGACTTCATCATTGCCGAAAGCATTGCCGAAAATATCCGCTTTGGCCGCGATATTCCCATGGAAGATATCAAGCATGCCGCGCGCCTGGCACAGGCTGCCGATTTCATTGAAGGCTTCAAGGACGGCTACGAGCACCAGCTCACCGCCAAGGGCACCAATGTATCGGGCGGTCAGCGCCAGCGTATCCTCATCGCCCGTGCACTTGCGGGCAAACCCGAAATTCTCATTCTGGACGACGCGTCCTCTGCCCTTGACTACAAAACCGATGCCGCGCTCCGCACGGCTATCCGCGAAGGGTTAGAGGATACCACCACGGTGATTGTTGCCCAACGCGTCAGCTCTGTCAAGCACGCAGACCACATTCTGGTGCTGGAAAAGGGTCACATCATCGGCGCAGGCAAGCACGAGGAGCTGCTTGAAGCCTGCCCCGCTTACAAGGAAATCAGCGATTCGCAGATGGGAGGTGCTTTCCTTGACTAATCAGGCTGTCCCGCAGGTCACGCCCCTCACCGGCAAGGCACGCATGCAGGTGCTGCGCCGTATGGGCAAATACCTCTTCCGTTATCCGCGCACCGTCCTGCTGGCTTTTCTCTTAATGCTCTCCTCCAACCTGTTGGCGCTTGCCGGCCCTGCCCTCTCCGCCAAGGTGATTGATGCCATCGAGGCGGGTATAGGCGGCAACGTGGATTTGCATACCGTATGGGCTTATTCCGCCGTTCTGGTTGCATTTTATACCGTTTCGGTGCTGCTTTCCTACCTGCTCTCACTGTTAATGATACACCTGAGTCAGCGCATCACCTACACGATGCGCCGCGAGGTCTTTACCCACCTCACCACCCTGCCTGTCGGCTACTTTGATACCCACCAGACAGGTGACATCATCAGCCATATCTCCTACGATATTGATACCGTCAACGCCTCACTTTCCCACGATTTGCTGCACGTGCTTGCCAGCATCGTGACGGTGGTGGGGGCGCTCATTATGATGCTCACCATTTCCCCACCCCTGATTCTTGTCTTTGCCATTACCATTCCGATTTCGGTGCTCTTTACACGCTACAAAACCAAGCGCATTAAGCCGCTTTTCAAGGCACGCTCCCGCAAGCTGGGCGAGCTCAACGGCTACGCCGAGGAAATGCTCTCGGGGCAGCGCACCATTCGTGCTTACGCACGTGAGGACGTCATTCTCTCCCGCTTTGACGTGCGGAATAATGATGCCGTAGAGGCTTACTATAAGGCAGATTGGCACGGCGCCATTATCGGCCCGTCCGTCAACTTCATCAACAACTTCTCTATCGCATTGGTCACGGTGTTCGGCGGTATTCTCTATATGCTGACCAAGACCACACCCGACCTTGCCCCCGTATTTGTTCTGTCGATTGGCGGCGTTTCCGCCTTTGTGCAGTATTCGCGCAAGTTTGCAGGCCCCATTAACGAGCTTGCCAACATCATCAGCGAGCTGCAATCCGCCACCGCAGCGGCGGAGCGTGTCTTCCGCCTGATTGACGAGGAAAGCGAGCCCGCCGATAAGGAAAATGCCGTGACACCTGACGAGGTCAGGGGCGAGGTCATCTTCGAGGACGTAGACTTTGGCTACACCCCCGACAAAACCGTGCTGCACGCCCTCTCGGTGCACGCAAGGCCCGGCACCACCGTGGCAATTGTAGGTCCCACAGGTGCGGGCAAAACCACCGTCATCAACCTGCTGATGCGCTTTTACGATGCAAGCACAGGCACCATTACGCTTGACGGTGTCAGCATCTATGATTTGAAACGCACCGCCTTACGCGGCGCCTTCACCATGGTGCTGCAGGACACCTGGCTCTTCTGCGGAAGTATTCTTGACAACATCACCTACGGCAAGGAAAACGCCACCCGCGAGGAGGCAATTGCCGCCGCAAAGGCTGCACATATCCACGATTATATTGAAAGCCTGCCCGAAGGCTACGACACCGTCCTCACCGATGACGGCGTCAACATCTCCAAGGGGCAGCGCCAGCTCATCACCATTGCCCGTGCGATGCTCTCCGATGCCCCGATGCTCATTCTTGATGAGGCGACCTCCAACGTAGACAGCCGCACCGAGCAGGCAATTCAGGCAGCGATGAATCGCCTGATGGAAGGGCGCACCTGCTTTGTGATTGCGCACCGTCTTTCCACCATTCAAAACGCCGATGTCATTCTTGTCGTGCAGGGCGGACGCGTCATTGAGGCGGGCAATCATGAAACCCTGATGAAAACCGAAAACGGTTTTTACAGAGCCCTTTACAATTCCCAGTTTACGTGATACAATAGCAGTATAACAAAATATAAAGGAGCCTCATTAATATGAGAAAGGTTCTTATAACAGGCGGCTCGCGCGGCATTGGTGCCGCCATTGTCCGCGCCTTTTCCGAGGCGGGTGATCGCGTGGTGTTTTTCTACCACCAAAACCACACCGCCGCTGCAACAATCGCCGCCAAAACAGGCGCAACCGCCATTCCCTGTGACGTATCCGACCCCGATGCCGTACGCGAGGGACTTGCCGCCGCACGCGCGGCACTTGGAGGTGAGCCTGAGGTGCTTGTCAGCAATGCGGGCATTTCCCACACGGGACTTTCCCGCGATATGACCGATGCCGAATGGCGCAGCGTGCTTGATACCAATCTCTCCGCCGCCTTTTACCTCGCCCGCGAGGTACAGGGTGCCATGATTCGCGCGAGCGAGGGACGTATGCTGTTTATCGGCTCAATGTGGGGCAAGGTCGGCGCCTCCTGCGAGGTTGCCTACTCCGCCGCAAAAGCAGGACTGCGCGGTCTTACCATGGCGCTTGCCAAGGAGCTGGGCCCCAGTCATATCACCGTCAACTGCGTGGAGCCCGGTGTGATTGCAACCGACATGAACGCACATTTAGACAGCAAGGCGCTTGAAGCCCTTGCCGAGGAAACCCCGCTCGGCCGCATCGGCGCACCCGCCGAGGTTGCCGCAGCCGTCCTGTTTTTAGCCTCCCCCGCGGCCGCCTTTATCACAGGCCAGTGCCTTGGCGTGGACGGCGGATTTGCCATTTAAGGAGAATTACAATGGACTTCACCCTACTTGAAAAGAATCTGCTCGCACGCGGCTACCGCGTAAGCATTCACAAGACCGCCGCCGATGCAGCCCGCTACCTTGACAAGGCTATTGACGGCAAAACCGTGGGCTTTGGCGGCTCGGTAACCCTTGATGCTATGGGTGCATACGAAACCCTTGCCACCCACAACGACTGCTTCTGGCACTGGCGCCCGCGTGACGGCAAAACCGCCCGTGAGCTGCGCGACCGTGGCAACGCCGCACAGATTTATCTCTCCTCAGTCAACGGTATTGCCGAAACAGGTGAGATTATCAACATTGACGGCACTGCCAACCGCGTCGCCGCCATTCTCTATGGACACGAGCGCGTTTATCTGGTCGTAGGCAAAAACAAGGTTGCCCCCGACTACGAGCAGGCCCTTTGGCGCGCACGCAACATCGCGTCCCCCAAAAACGCACAGCGTCTTGGTGTGAAAACACCCTGCGCAGTAAACGGTGACCGCTGCTTTGACTGCAAGAGCGAGGGGCGCATCTGCCGCACCCTGTCGGTCCTCTGGGAAAAGCCGCTCGGCGCTGAAATGGAAATCATACTTATTGATGAAGAACTTGGATATTAAAGGAGAACTCTACTATGGCAATCAAACTGAAAATCTGCACCTTTAACCTGCGCAACAGCTATGTCGACGACGGCATCAACAGCTTCTGCTACCGCAAAGGACGTATCGTTGAAGCAATCCGCAGTGAAAATCCCGACATCATTGGCTTTCAGGA
>JAFQMP010000032.1 GCA_017396225.1 Clostridia bacterium
GCAGAGGGGACGAGCTGCGCGTTTCGGTGCCTGTCAGCACCGCGTGCGGTGCAGCAAAGCCCGCAATTTTTTTATCAAAGCTCTGAAGCCCCGTTGCCAGCATCTCACTGACAAAGGGCGGTAAAATACGATGCAAATCGGTAAGGGACACGCGACCGCCGCCGTAGGTCGGCTCCACACGTGTGGGGCCCATGCCCGTCTTACCTGCAAGAAAATCTCCCACCGTCTGTACAGGCGCGCGATAGTCACCGCCGCCTGCCTGAAAGGCAGCGCGTTCAAGCCCGCGCTGGAAAGCAATCATATCGCGCACACCACCGCCGACATCGGTGGGGTTTACGCTCACCAGCACGGCAGAATTGGAATTTTTACCGTCACGGGCATGGTAGCTCATGCCGTTAACGACAACACCGCCCACCTCGCTTGCCGCGGCAACAACCTCGCCGCCCGGACACATACAGAAGGTGTAGACACCGCGCGGGCCGCGTGTGTCCGACAGATTATATTCTGCGGGGCCGAGTGCAGGGTGTCCCGCAAGGTCGCCGTAGAGCGCATGGTCAATATCCGCGCGCAGATGCTCAATACGCACGCCCACCGAAATCGGCTTGGGCTCGACCGCCATACCCTTGGCAAGAAGCATCTCAAAGGTGTCACGTGCACTGTGACCGACGGCAAGCACCAGAAGCCCTGCCCTGATGTCACCCCTCGTGGTATGTGCGACAACCTCACCCTCGTATGCGGTAAAATCAGTCAGACAGGTGCGATAAAGCACCTGTCCGCCGAGCGCCTCAATCCGTGCAAGGAGTGCCGACACGACCTCGCGTAAAATATCGGTGCCGACGTGCGGCTTGGCGCGCCACATGATTTCGTCAGGCGCGCCGAACTCAACCAGACGGGAGAGCACGTAATTGCAAAGCGGGTCACCTACACGCGTAACAAGCTTGCCGTCCGAGAAGGTGCCCGCACCGCCCGCACCGAATTGCACATTACTCTCAGGGTCGAGCACGCCGTGCAGGCGCAGCGCCTCGGTGGCGGCTGCACGCGTCGCCACATCATCACCACGGTCAATCAATATCGGGCAATAGCCCTGCTCCGCCAAAAGCAACGCGGCAAACAGTCCCGCCGGGCCCATGCCTACCACAAGGGGCGGTGCCGTCAGCGGCTCGGTGCCGAAGGAAAGCGCAAGCGTTTCCTCACGAAAAGGGCGCACGCCAAGCGCCACCGCACGCACCTCATCAAAGGCAAGCGGTTCAACGGCAGTTGCCAGCACTGCACAGACCTGCAGAATGGCCGGCTTTTTGCGTGCGTCAAAGGATTTTTTATAAAGGCGAAAATGAAGCCCCATAACGTTTCCGCACAGGCGCTTCATTCTCGTTTTTGCTATGTTAATGATTTCTCCCTCGGGTGCATCAAAGGGTAATTTGATGCTCGAAACGAGAAATGCGGTGGCCCTGCCCTGCTTGCTCATTTTTGAGAGACGGTCAGGGTAAGCTCAGGCAGCGCGGTGAGCGCCACGCCCTCGGGCAAAGTCAAATCGTCAAGCGTAATCTGATAGGTGCCGGGCGCATTTGCCTCAGCGGGGATTTTTACCACAATCGCCTCGCGCTGTGCCGACTTGAGGGAAACCACGGTTCCCGCGACCTCCAGGCTCTCATCGGAAAGCACATAAGCATACGCATCATTTCTACCCGACATTTCAAGGGGGACGTGAGCGGTATCATTTACATTCATCACAAGCAGCCAGACAACCAGTGCAAACACCAGACAAATCACGGCAGCGATAATATCTCTTTTGCGGCTATGGCGTACGGCGTATTCGCCGTGCTCAACCGTCATCGCTTCGGTATTCTTGTTGTTCATTGTAATACCTCCTTATACCTGCTCCTCGCGGCGCATCAGCTCAAAAAGCTTGCGGCGTAAGGATACAGAGGTAAATTCACGGTAAAGCTCACCCTTGCAGGCGATAGAAATCGTACCTGTTTCCTCAGAAACCACGACAACAATGGCATCGCTCACCTCAGTCAGACCGATGGCGGCACGGTGACGGGTGCCAAGCCCCCTGAAGATATCGGGCTTGTCGGACAGCGGCAGATAGCAGCCTGCGGCGTACAGGCGACCGTTACGAATAATCACGGCTCCGTCGTGCAGGGGCGCCTTATCAAAGAAGATCGCGGAGAGCAATTCGGGTGTGAGGTCGGCATTAACGGTCGTACCTGTACCGATATACTCACCCAGCTTGGTGGAGCGCTCGATAGCAACAATCGCGCCGGTTTTGGAAAACGCCATATTCTTGACCGACTCCACAATCGCATCAACCGTAGCAGCCGATGCCGAGAGGTCGCGCGGCTCTGCACCAATGGTTTTCAGGCCCTTGAAGGGCACGGTGCCGATACGCTCCATTGCGGCGCGAAGCTCGGGCTGGAAGATAATCGCCAGCACGATAAGTCCATAGGCAAAAAAGCTTTCAAAGATATACCGCACGGCATACATATCGAGCAGCTCGCTCACGACAAAAAGCGCAACAACAACGAGCACGCCCGTAAGGAGCTTGCCCGCACGCCTGTCGCGCACGAAAAGGTACATTGCAAAAAAGAGTGCCGTAAGGCAAATAATGTCAACAATATCACGCCAGCCGAAGGTAGAGAACGGCTCGGTAAAAAAGCTGCCCGAAAAGAGCTTGCCAAACAATTCTTTCATCGTAAAACCGCCTATATGTATTCCGTCACCGCAAAATGCGATGCGAGGGCGGGCAAATCCCGCGAAAATATCCGAATTGTGCAGCGCGTACGCACGTGAGCGCCAAACACTTTAATTTATTATAACATGATAAAAATAAAAATGCAAATGTTTTTGAAATTTTTTTTCGTTTTTTTGTGGTTTTTTTTACATTTTTTGCGCGCTTTGAGAATTTTTAACCAAAGTTGCAGCTTTTTTTGATTTTTTGCGCAATATGTGCTATACTGATAGCGAAAAAATGAAAAACGACTCTGTCAGACGGCAGGAAGGGAGCAACCATATGACACACGCTGATTTTTTGATGCCGACCGCCCTTTATTTCGGTGAGGATTGCCTCGAAAAGGGTGCCACCTTGCTCGGTGCGGCAGGCACACACGCCCTGCTTGTCACAGGCAAGTCAAGCGCCAGGCTTTCGGGTGCTCTCGACGATGTCACCGCCCTGCTGTCACGCTTAAATGTAAAATTCACCATCTTTGATGGTGTTACCGAAAATCCACCCCTCCTCACCTGTCATGAGGCAGGCAAGCTGGCAGCCGAGGTTGGCGCCGATTTTGTCATCGGCATCGGCGGCGGCTCCGCACTTGATGCGGCCAAAGCAGTTGCCGCCTTTGCCGCCAACCCCACCATTTCCCCCAAGGAGATTTACGATGCCGAGAAGCGCAAAAATTCCACGCTGCCGATTTTTGCTGTCCCCACCACGGCGGGTACAGGCAGCGAGGTCAACAATTACAGTGTCCTGACCCTTGAGGGCGGCAAGCAAAAAAAGACCTTCAAGGCAGCAGACAGCTGGCCTCGCGCCGCCTTTGTCAACCCGCGCTACACGGCATCTATGCCCCACGCCACCGCCATTTCCACTGCACTTGATGCCTTTGCACACGCACTGGAAAGTTATCTTTCCCCCAAATCCACCGTCTTTTCCGAGCACGCTGCGCTCTATGCGGCGACGCTGCTTTACGATGTGCTATCCGCTGCGCCCGCAGCCCTTGATGACAGCGACAGAGAGCACCTTTCCCTTGCCGCAACCGCTGCAGGTATGGCAATCAGCGTGACGGGGACAGGCTTTCCGCACCCCATGGGATACAGCCTTACCCTGCTTGACGGACTGCCCCACGGACGTGCCTGCGCACTGTTTGCGGGGGATTATATCCGCTATAATGAGCGCAGCGCGCAGGGCGCCCTGCGCATCAAGGAATTCTGTCAAAAAATCGGCACAAGGCCGCGTGTGCTGGCAGCACTTTTAGAGGGGCTTGCCGACGCGGAATTTTCCTTCACCGAGGCGGAAATTGCCACCCGTGTGGAGTTGATTGCAGGTGCAGGCAACTACCAAAACAGCCCCTACGTTTTATCGAAATCGGAAATTTACGATATCTACCGCGCACACTTTCTGAAAAAGTAACACCAAATCAGGAAAAACCGCCATTGCAAATGCAATGGCGGTTTTTCTGTTCCGATATAATAAAATTCCGTCACAGGAGAATACAAATCAAGCCGTTTGAGCCCTCGTTGATGATGCGCTCCAGCGTTTCCGAAAGCTTGGCGCGTGCCTCTGCGGGCATATGTGCAAGCTTGCCGCGCAAACTCTCCCCCACCAGCTCATAAAGGCTCTTGCCAAGCATGTTGGAGTGCCACAGACGTGCAGGGTCGCTGCTCAGCTCGCTCATAATACTGCGCAGCAGCTCCTCAGACTGTGCCTCTGTACCGACAATGGGGTTAATCTCGGCAGCAATATCGGCGCGTATCATATGAATAGACCTTGCGGCAGCACGCAAGCAAACGCCGTATCCACCCGACTGTCTGATGACCGTGGGCTCCTCAAGGTGCATATCCTCCAGCGCAGGCATCACGATGCCGTAGCCGTCCTGCTCTGCCTCGGCAAGTGCCTCTGCGACACGCTCATAGCGATTCCGCAGCCCTGCAAGCTCGCCGAGCAGGGCAAGCACCGCGCCGTCATCGACAAGCTCTCTGCCCGCAAGCTCGCTCGCCGTGCGATAGTAAAGCTCCCTGTCAAGCGCGACCGAAATCTCGGCACGCCCCGTGCCCATATCCAGGCGGTCAACGGCAATCTGCGAAATGCCGTTTTTACCAATCAGCGTGGCAAAATGATTTGCCACCTCACCCATACGGGAAAGCCCGCCTGCGACCTCGGAAAGCGCCTCAACCACGCTGCGACGCAGCGCGTGGTCTGCGGGAAGTGCCTTCATAAATGAAGGCAAGGCTATGCCGAGCGAGGTCACCGGGAACTCAGCAAGCACCAGAGAAAGCACGCCTGCAATATCGGCGGCACTCAGGGTGCGACAATTGACAAGCGCCACGGGAACGCCGTATTTTTCCTCCAGAACGGCAGCCAGCGCACGCGACTCCTCGCGCGCGGTATCGGCGGAATTCAGCAGCACCGCGAAGGGCTTGCCAAGCGCTTTCATTTCCGCCACCAGCCTGCCCTCCGCCTCCTCATATTCGCTGCGGGCGATATCACCCACCGTGCCGTCAGAGGTCACCAGAACCCCTACGGTGGCGTGCTCGGAAATCACCTTTCTTGTGCCAAGCTCCGCCGCCTCCTCAAAGGGCATCGGCTCCTCACGCCATGGTGTGCGCACCATACGCGCACTGCCGTTCTCCTCTCCACCCAGTGCAGACGGAATCATATATCCCACGCAGTCAACCAGCTTTACGCGCAGCGTAACACCCTCACCGACCGACACCGTCACGCCCTCGTCGGGTACGAATTTCGGCTCCGTGGTCATCACGGTAAGCCCTGCCGCACTCTGCGGCATTTCATCACGTGCACGGTCACGACTGTGCACATCAGTCATATTCGGCAACACCAGTTCCTGCATAAAACGCGTGATAAATGTAGATTTTCCGCTCCGCACGGGCCCCACTACACCGATATAAATATCGCCGCCCGTACGCTCTGCGATATCGCGATAAATCGTTTGCTCTGCCATCGTCAAGCCCTCCGCTTTTTGAAATCGCTACATCGTATGCGAGGGAGAAAAAGAATATTCCACCCGCCTTGTCTTGCGGGTGGAATATCATCTCTCTCTCTGTTCAGTGGTTGATGCGCACCAGGCTTGAAACGCCTGTGGCAAGTGCGGCAAGCAGTGCATCAATATCCGCTGCGGTATTCTCGGGCGAAAGGCTCACACGCAGAGTGCAATCTGCACGCCTCGACGGAAGACCGAAGGCAAGCAGTACACTGCTGGGTCCCACCTTGTGCGCGGAGCAGGCGGAGCCTGCCGAAACCGAAATGCCCTGCCCCGAAAGATAATGGAGCATAGTTTCGCTCTTGATGTCGGGCAAGGTAATGCTCACGATATGCGGCGCGGCATTGGCAGGGCGGTTGACGGTAATCTCGGTGCCTGCAAGCCCCGCTGTCAGTCTTTCCCTGAGACTTGCCATGTGCGCGTGCGCCGTGCGCAGCTTTGACATGGCAGACCCGGCGGCTGCGGCAAAGCCCGCAATGCCAATCATATTTTCCGTGCCCGAGCGCAGACCGAACTCCTGTCCGCCACCGAGCATCACGGGGACAATACGCTTTTCCTTTTTCATGCGCTCCGAGATAAAGAGCGCGCCCACGCCCTTGGGGCCGCCGATTTTATGGGCGCTGATTGTGACAAGGTCCGCACCGAGCGCGCGGGGGGTAAAGGGCAGCTTCATAAAGCCCTGCACGGCATCGGTGTGGCAAACCACCTGCGGATTTGCCGCGCGCGCCAATTGAAAGACCTCACGCACAGGATAGACAGCGCCTGTTTCATTGTTCACCAGCATCATACTGACCATAAACAGGTCAGGGGTACAATGCGCGCGCACAACGTCCATATCCGGCGCGCCGCCCACGGTGGGCACACGCACCACGCGAAAGCCCTCCGCCTCCAGCTTATCAAGCGTGCGTGCAACCGAGGGGTGCTCGCTGTCGGTCGTTAAAATTGTTTTCGCAGTGCGCCTTTCCTTCGCGTATGCCGTGCCGAGCAGTGCCAGTGCCGATGCCTCGGTACCGCAAGAGGTAAAGACAAGCTGTCCCTCCTTCAGAAAGCGCTCACCGAGCGCCTCGCCGATAAGGGTGCGACTCTCCTTCAGGAGCTTGGCAGCCGCCACACCCTGCGCGTGCAGCGACGAGGGATTTCCGAATTCCTCCATCGCCCGAAGCATCGCCTCCCTTGCCGCAGGGCAAAGAGGGGTAGTGGCGCTATTGTCAAGATAAATCCGTTTCATCACTTGAAGGTAAACTCCGCGATAATTCTGTTTACCTCTTCGATATAAGTATCATAGAGATTGGCGGTTGCGGTATACGCCAGCGTGTAGATGCAGGAGCCGTTGCCGACAATCACCTGCATCTGCTTGTAAGCGGTGCCGCCAAGGGTATAAGTATAGGTGTAAAGCAGCGCGTCCTTACCGCCCATGGTAACAGCCTTTTCGTTCTCAACCGGCACAAGCTCAGCAAAGGTCAAATCAAGCTCAGGCTTGACAACGTCCTTGAAGTAAGCGGCCAGCGTGGTTACGCCGTCCGGATAATAAACGGTGACTATCACATTGGGAGAGAAGGGCTTGTCGCCGCCACCTGCGTGCGCACCCGAAAGACCCGCAGTGTTGGTGGGAATCCACGCCTCAGGCACATAGAGGTGGTAGTCAGCCCCCTCAATGGCAACGTCCTTCATACCGTCGGGCGTCTGGTCCTTATTCGCACAGGCAACAAACGCAAGAACGGTACAAAGCAGCAAGAGTACAGCAAGAATTTTTTTCATCGTTCATTCTCCTTTTTGTTTCAGCATTTGGGCGGCGGCATAAAGAATCCCGATTCTGCCACTCTCATAGGTCAAGCCGCCCTGCAAAAAGGCTGTATAGGGCGGGCGCAGCGGGCCGTCGGCAGAAAGCTCAATCGAGGCGCCCTGCACAAAGGCACCCGCCGCCATAATCACCTCGTCCTGATAGCCGGGCATAGCCCAGGGCTCTGGCGTGACGTAGGCATCAACGGGAGAGCCTGCCTGAATACCGCGACAAAGCGCGCAAAGCGCCTCAGGCGACCCTGTTTTTACAGTCTGAATAATATCGGCACGCGGCTCCTGCCAGCGTGGCTCAACCTCATAGCCGATTGCCTCAAAAATGTACGCAGCAAAATGTGCGGTTTTCAGCGCCTCCATTACCGTGTGGGGCGCATAGAACAGACCGCGATACATATTTTTGTTCTGTCCGAGCGTTGCACCGACCTCAAGACCGATGCCGGGGCAGGTCAGGCGATAGGAGCAAAGCTCCACGGCGCGTGCCGAGCCTGCAAGATAGCCGCCCGACTCCGCCATACCGCCACCGGGATTTTTGATAAGAGAGCCGACGGCAAGGTCAACGCCCACTGCAGTGGGCTCCAGCGTCTCGGTAAACTCGCCGTAGCAGTTGTCCACCATCACAAAGACATCGGGGCGCACTGCTTTAATCGCAGCAGCTGCCTCACCAATCTCGGCAACCGTCAGGGTACGGCGGTTCAGATAGCCCTTGGAGCGCTGAATAAAGCAAACCTTTACACGCGCACCCTCGGGGCCGTTCAAAAAGTCAAGAATAGCGGGAATGTCAAGGGCTTTGGCGTCCTTCAGCTCAATCTGGCGGTAATCAACGCCAAAATCGGCAAGCGAGCCGTTGCCCGCCTCGCCTGCGATGCCGATGACCTCACCAAGCGTATCGTAGGGCTTGCCCGATATGGAAAGGAGAATATCGTGTGGGCGGAGCAGGCCGAAAAGACCAATGGCAAGTGCCTGCGTGCCGTTCGCGATGCTGTGGCGGACAAATGCCGCCTCAGCCCCCATGACGTCAGCCCAGATGCGGTCAAGCACATCTCTGCCGCGGTCATCGTATCCGTAACCGCTGGTGCCGCTGAAGCAGGCGGCGTCCACATGATGCTCTGCAAAGGCACGCAAAATGCGTGCGGTGTTTTCGTGAGAAACCTCAAGCAATGCGGCAAAACGGGGCGCAAGCGCCGCCTCGGCCTCCTTGACAAGGGCTTGCAGCCTTTCGGGAATTATCATATCTGACCTCCAAGGAAGGCGACGGTCAGCGCACGGGCTGCCTCCATATCCTTCATATCAATCATCTCAACGCCCGAATGGATATAGCGGCAAGGAATTGAAATGGCACCTGCCTTACAGCCAAGACCTGCCATCTGCACAGCAGAGGTATCGGTACCGCCAAAGGTCAGAATCTCGCCTTGTGCTGCAATTCCCTCTCGCCCCGCCACAGCAAGCAGCTCGGACACGAGCGCGGTGTCACAAATCACGGAATTGTCCTTGATTTTCACTGCTGCGCCTGCGCCCAGCTTAACAGCCATAGGCTTGCTGCCAATGGCATCACCCGTGGCAGTCACATCAAATACAATGGCAAGGTCGGGGGCGATACCGAAGGCTGCGGGCTTTGCACCGCGGCAGCCAACCTCCTCCTGCACCGAGAAAACATAATAAATATCATCGGCAGGTGCCGTCAGCTTCTGCGCAATAGAAATAAGCAGCGCACAGCCTGCACGGTTGTCAAGCGGTCTGCCTGTCACGCGTGTGCCCGCAAGGCGTGTCACACGTCCAACGAGGGCACAGGTATCGCCGATTTTCACGCGGCGCGCTGCCTCGGCGCGGTTGCGCGCACCGATATCCACATAGCACTTTTCCGCCTTGGGAGCATCTTCCTTTTTACGGTCACCCTCGGAAACCAGCACACCGCGCGTGCCATTTTCAAATACAACCTCAGCATAGGCGGCAGCGGTATAGTCAATGCCGCCGATGGGAGCGACGCGAATAAAGCCCTTTTCCTCAATAAAATTGACAATAAAGCCAATCTCGTCCATGTGCGCCGAGAGCAGCACAGGGCGGGGCGCAGCTGCACTGCCGCGCTTGATGCAGATGAGGTTGCCGAGTGCATCGGTCTTCATCTCATCGGAAAGAGGACGCATCAAATCAGCAATAATATCTCTGATACTGCCCTCGCGCCCCGAAACAGCGGGTCTTGCGGGTGCAAGCTTTTTCAAAAGCTGATACATATTCAGATACCTTCCTTTGCAAATTCGGGAAGCAACGCAAGGAGTAAGTCGAGCATCGCTTCAATATCGCTTTCGCGCACCACCGATACGGGCGCGTGGAGATAGCGTGTAGGGGCGGAGAGGGCAAGGCAGCGCACGCCAATGCCTGTCCGTTGAATGTTGCCTGCATCGTTGCCACCCGACACAAAGCGCTTGACCTGCACGGGGATACCGCTTTTCTCGCCTACGGCAAGTGCAAGCTGAATCAGGTCACGGTCATAGATGGTGGAGCGGTCGGCAAGCGACAGCACACCGCCCTTGCCCGTATCTGCTACGCGACGTGCCGCAGGCACGTCAGGCAGGTCGGCCATCGCCGTTGCCTCCAGCACGACGGCAATATGAGGGGCGATGCGGTTGGCGGCGTTGGTGGCGCCCGAAATGCCAATCTCCTCACGCACGGTAAACGCACAATAAAGGTCAACATCAAGCGGCGCCTCTTTCGCCACGCGATGCAAAAGCTCGATGAGCAGTGCGCAGCCCACGCGGTCATCAATTGCCTTGCCCGAGAGATATTCTCCATTCGGGCCGAGCGACAAAAAGCAGGTGTCAAAGGTGCCGTAGTCGCCGCGCTCCACATATTTTTTCGCCTCATCGGCGTTATCTGCGCCGATGTCAATATACATCTCGTCAAGCGTGGGAAGCTTTTCGCGCTCCTCGCTGCTCTGGAGGTGTATGCCCTTGGCAGAAATCACACCGCAAACGTAGCCTGCTTTACCCAGCAGCTTGACGGCACGGCCAACCATCACGCGGGTGTCAATGCCACCGACCGTGCCGAAACGCAAAAAGCCGTTTTCCTCAATGTCGGTAATCATAAAGCCGACCTCGTCCATATGCGCCGAGAGCATCACACGCGACGCGCCCTCCTTACCCGGCACGTGGGCAATCAGGTTGCCGACACGGTCTGCGGTGAGGTCAATGGGAAGCCCTGCGAGCTCCTCGCGAATGATAGCTGCAATCTCCCCTTCACAACCCGAAGGACCGAAAGCGAGGGAAAGTCTTTCAAGCAGTGCTCTTAATTCCTTCATACCGCAAGCACCTCCCCGATTGTTTTGTCCGAGGCAAAGGCGGCGACCAGGCGGCAAAGCGCCTCTGCATCACGCAAATCAAGTGCCTCATTATAAGTGTGCATAGAGGTCAGGGGAAGTCCGACATCTGCGGTGGGCACACCCGCACCCACAAGACAAAGCTCCTCGGTATTCGTGCCCGTGCGCTTCGGCTCAACCGAAATCTGCCACGGAATCCCCTGCTTGTCGCAAATATCCTCCAGTGCCTTGGTCAGTCTTCTATCGACAATCGCAGAGCGCGCAAGGCTGGGGCCCTTGCCCATCTCTACGCACGCGCGCTTGTCGGCACCACTCATAAAGCCGAGGTTGACATCAATCACCATAGCATAGTCGGGATTAATGGCAAGCACGGCAGGCGAAACACCGCCGTATTTACCGGTTTCCTCACGCACCGAAAGCAGGAGATAAACATCACCCGCAAGTGCATCTCGGGGCAACTCCATCATCGCCTTGGCAGCAATCGCTGCACACGCCTTGTTGTCAAAGCCCTTGCCCGCAATACGACCGCCCGCCAGTGTGCGGTACTCGGGGGCAAAGCCCACAGGTGTACCGATACGGACGATTTTTTCAAGCTCCTCCTTGGGATAGCCGGTGTCGACAAGCAGCTTGTCCGCACCCTGCAGCTTTTTCTCCTTGCCTGCAAGGTGAGGGGGTGTTGAGCCCATTACACCATCGATAACCTTATCACCGTAAATGCGTACGCGCGCCGAGGCAAGCGTGCGTGCGTCAAGACCACCAACACCCGTAACCGAGAGGAAGCCCCCCTCCTTGATGTCGGTGACAAGCATACCAATCTCGTCAAAATGCGTATCAATGAGAATCCGCGGTGCGCCCTCTCTGCCGCAGCGGCGTATATAGACGCGATTACCGACGGCATCAACGTATTGCTCATCAAAGCCCGAAAGCTGCACGTCAAGCGCGGCTGCATCGTAGCCCTCGCTGCCCGTCACACTCATCAGACCGGCAATCTCAATGATAAAATCCTTGAGTTCCAACACTTTTTATTTCCTTTCTGCGGCGAGCTCCTTTACCAGACGGCAGAAGCACGAACCGCGCTCTTCAAAATCACGGAATTCACCAAACGCCGTGCAGCCCGGCGAGAGCAACACGGTGTCGCCTGCAGCGGCAAAAGCCACGGCGGCGGCAAAGGCAGCGGCGAAGGCGGTGTGCAGGGTGTGGGGAAGCTTCCCCAGTCCTGCGGCAATCTCCCCTGCCGCCTCTCCGTAAAGGCAGACAGCCTTGGTATTTTTTGCAAGCAGCTCACCAAAGGGCTTTAAGGGTATGCCCTTCCCTCGTCCGCCCGCAATGACAATCGGCTTGATGCCAAGTGCAGAAAGCGCTGCCGCGGTGCGCGTGGGAGAGGTATCAATTGAGCTGTTGTAGTAGCGCACGTCCCCGACGGTCGCCACATACTGTAAGCGGTGCGGTACACCGTAAAAATGGGGGAGTGCTCTGCTTGGCGCATCATCGGTGAGATACGGCGCCGTTGCCGCCAATGCGGCAAGCAGATTTTCCCTGTTATGCTTGCCCGCCAAGCGGAAATCAGCAAGGCAGGGGTAGCGCAAAAGCTTGCCGTCCTCACGGTGCAAAACGCTATCCCCCTCCGTAAAAATTTGCCCCGCGCCGTTTTCACAATCCAAAGGAGATTGCGAAAAAAAGACGGCCCTGCCGCCCGCGGCGATGTGTGCGTCACCGATTGCGCGCGTAAGCGCACACGAGCCGTTGGTAATCAGACGGGTGTGTATATCAAAAATCCGACACTTGGCGGCAACGTATTCCGCCATATCGGTATGCCAGTTGAGATGATTGGGTGTGATGTTGGTAATAATAGCAGTATTTGCCGCCAAAGGCATTTCTATCAGCTGAAAGCTCGACAGCTCCATAACTGCAACATCGGTCTCCCGCATTTCTGCAATTCTGCCAAGCAGAGGCGTGCCGTTATTGCCACCCAGCCACACGCGCTTGCCCGATGCACGAAGAAGCGCCGCAGAAAGCGCCGCCGTGGTGGTTTTGCCGTCACTACCCGTCACACCAATGAGGGGACAGGGCAACAGCGTGCGTGTCAGCGCGCTCTCCTCAGTGGCAAGACCACCCGCCGCACGGTGTGCGGCAAGCAAGGGCAGGTCGGGACGCAGCCCGGGGGAACGCACCAAAACATCAGCATCAATTTGCGGCGGAAAGCCGCCAATTAGCAGAGGGACTCCCACGCGTTGCAGATAAGCGACCGCTTCCGCGTCAGGTGCTTGCTCGGTCAAAACCGTGGGCAGAGCGCCACCCGCAAGCAGCCAATCAAGCACCGCGCGATTGGCGCGACCAAATCCCAACAAGGCCACGCGAACACCGCGCGGGCAACGGCAAAAATCGCTGAATTTCATACGGATTACCTCGCAAAAGCATACTAAAAGGTATATCCGTACTATATTATACATTTTTCATACGCCTTGTGCAAGCCCGTTTGCGATTTTTTCGGAAAATCCGCAAAAAAATTCGGGGGCTACTTTACAAAATCCACAAGATATGGTAAAATGAATGGGATTATGACACTACACCTTGCGAGGAGCAGTGTCGGCAGTTTACAGGAAAGAGGACGGAACATGGCAACGAAGAACTCTCAAAAGCAATACGGCAACGCCAGCATTACGGCCCTGAAGGGTGCAGACCGTGTCCGCAAGCGCCCGGGCGTTATCTTTGGCTCGGACGGCCTTGAGGGCTGCGAGCACTCCTTTTTTGAGATTCTCTCAAACGCCGTTGACGAGGCGCGCGAGGGGCACGGTGACATCATCACCGTTACCGCCTACAACGACCTCTCGATTGAGGTTGATGACCGCGGCCGCGGTGTGCCGCTCGGCTACAACGAAAAGGAGGGCAGATGGAACTGGGACCTGATTTACTGTGAGCTCTATGCAGGCGGTAAATACGACAACAACACAGGCGACGCAGCATACGAATATTCCCTTGGCTTGAACGGCCTGGGTGCGTGCGCCACGCAGTATTCCTCCGAGTATATGACCGTTGTCTCCTACGACGGCAACGAGGTGCATTCCATTTCCTTCAGGAAGGGTGAGCCCGCCAGCGAGCTTGAAAGCCGTCCGCTTGAAAAGAAGGAGCGCCGCACGGGTACCGTTATCCGCTGGCGTCCCGACCTTGAGGTCTTTACCGACATCAGGATTCCTCACGATTTCTTCATTGACACCATGCACCGTCAGGCCGTGGTCAATCCCGGCATCACCTTCAGGCTCCGCCTACAGGGCGCGGACGGTAAATATACCGAGCACAGCTTCGTCTACCCCAACGGCATTTCCGATTACATTCTTGAACGTGCGGCGGGTACCGCCAAGACCGAGCCTGTGCTCTGGCACCTGGAAACAATGGGACGTGACCGCGACGACAAGGAAGACTATAAGCTGAAGGCAGATATCTCCTTCTGCATCTCCAACAGCGTCAATGCAACCGAATATTACCACAACTCCAGTTATCTGGAGCATGGCGGCTCGCCCGACAAGGCGGTGCGCTCGGCGTTTCTCTTTGCAGTTGATAACTATATCAAGCAGCTGGGAAAATACACAAAAAATGAAAGCAAGATTATTTTCCAGGATATTGCTGACTGTCTGCTTTTGGTTATCAACAGCTTCTCTACCCTGACCTCTTACGAGAACCAGACAAAAAAGGCGATTACCAACACCTTTATTGCCGAGGCGCTCAACAAATTCCTGCGTGAAAACCTCAGCATTTACTTTACCGAGCACCCCGCAGAGGCGGAGCTTTTTATCAACCAGGTGCTGGTAAACAAGCGCAGCCGCGAGAATGCCGAAAAGGCACGCGACTACTTCAAAAAGAATCCACTGAAGCCTGTTGACACCGCAAACCGTGTAGAAAAATTTGTAAGCTGCCGCTCGAAGGACCCCACGGTGCGAGAGCTTTACATCGTAGAGGGCGACTCCGCACTTTCCTCGTGTAAGCAGGGACGCTCGGCGGAGTTTCAGGCAATCATTCCCGTGCGCGGTAAGACGCTGAACTGCGTCAAGGCGACCTATGACCGCATCTTCAAAAATGAGATTATCATTGACCTGCTGCGCGTCATCGGCTGCGGCGTGGAAATTGAAGGCAAGGTCAAGGGTGATATGGGACGCTTTGACCTCTCACAGCTCAAGTGGTCAAAAATTATTATCTGTACCGACGCAGACGAGGACGGCTTTCAGATTCGCACGCTACTCCTCACGCTCTTTTATCGCCTGCTCCCCACGCTCCTGAAGGAGAAAAAGGTGTTTATTGCGGAATCCCCCCTCTTTGAGATTACCACCAAGGACGAGATTCTCTTTGCCTATGACGAATTTGAAAAGGCGGAAATTATCAAGAAGCTCGAAAGCCAGGGCAAGCGCTACACGCTGCAGCGCTCCAAGGGTCTTGGTGAGAATGAGCCCGAAATGATGTGGCAAACCACAATGAACCCTGCCACCAGACGCCTCATCTCGGTAGAGCCTGCCGATGTAGAGCGCACCGAATATATGTTTGACGTGCTGATGGGTGACAACCTTGCCGAGCGTAAGGTCTTTATTGCTGAAAACGGCAGCAAATATATCAAGGACGCAGACATCTGACAAAAAAGCACCCCAACGGGGTGCTTTTTTATCGTTTTAGCGCCAAAATCACCACCCTGCATACAAGCAAGCAAAGCCGCAGCAGGAACAAGACGACTCCCGCCATAAGCAGGTTACCAGAAGCATAGAACACAAAAATCCCACCGCCAATGCAAAGGAGTATCGCACCCCACTGCCCAAGACAAGCCACCAACAAAAAGAAAGGAAGGTTTGCGCCGGGGGTGGCACGCTCACAAGGAATATCCCCTAAAACGGGGTGCGTTTTTCTCGCACTTATCGATAAAAAAAGCACGCAAAGCAACAAAACCGCTGCTAAAAAAGCCAACAAAAACGAAAGTGCACCCGCCCCCTGCCCGACAAGCAAAGCAACGCCAAGCAATGGCGCAAAAACATCAAAAAGAACGGTTAAAAGCCTGTAATATGCAAGCCCTGCCACTGCCTGCATGGGGGTGTTTCCTGCCGCTAACAACACCGCTGCACGCTCCACCCAAGCGCGTCCACACCCAACCAAAGCCCTTGCCGCAAGCAC
>JAFQMP010000033.1 GCA_017396225.1 Clostridia bacterium
GTGTGGACGGTCAAGTGGCTGCGTTTACCGTAGCTGAGCATATCGATAACACGCTTTTGGTGCACGTGGAAAAGGCAGACCGTCGCTTTAAGGGTGTGTATCAGTATATCAATTACCGTTTTGTGCGTGAGCAGATGCAAAAAAGAGAATTTCAATTTGTCAATCGCGAGGATGATGCAGGGGATGAGGGGCTGCGTCAGGCAAAGCTCTCCTATTGTCCCGTGGATATCTTGCATAAGTACCGCATGGTGCTGAAATTTTAGGAGGCGGTTATGAAAATTGTGATATTGGATGCCGCAACACTTGGTGCGGATATTGATCTTTCACCCATAGGGGTGCTTGGAGAGATGACGGTGTATGAAAGGACCGATGTGGCGCAGATTTCCGCGCGTCTTGCCGATGCTGACGTTGCCGTGGTCAACAAGCTTAAAATGAATGAAATGACCCTTGACGGTGCAAAAAAACTAAAGGTTATTTGCGTTACTGCCACGGGGTATGATAATGTTGATATTGCTTATTGCGCATCACGTAGTGTTGCGGTTTGCAATGTGCCTGCCTATTCTACCGATAGCGTGGCGCAGGTCACGCTTGCCATGGCACTTTCTCTTACCACCCATTTGTTTGCCTACCGTGCGCACGTTACAAGCGGCGGTTATACTGCAGGGGGCGTGGCAAATTGCCTTGTACCCGTCTATCATGAAATATCCTCGCTCACTTGGGGCGTGGTTGGTGGCGGCGGTATCGGCAGACGCGTAGCAGAGGTGGCAAGAGCCATGGGTTGCCGCGTGCTGATGTGCCGCAAGCAGCCCGAAACCGAGTTTGAAGGTGCCGATCTTGACACGCTTTGCCGTGAGGCGGATATCATTTCGCTTCACGTGCCGCTGACTGACCAAACGCGCGGCATGATCACAAAGGAGCGCATACGTGCCATGAAAAAGGGCGCGATCCTTATCAACGTGGCGCGCGGCGCTGTCGCCGATGAGGCGGCGCTTGCCGAGGCGATCGAAGCGGGGCATCTTGGTGGACTTGGTATCGACGTATTTGAAAGGGAGCCCTTTGCTGCTGATCACCTCTATTGCCGCATCATGGACCGTGAAAACGTTTGTCTTACCCCCCATATGGCATGGGGTGCCTTTGAGGCACGCGCAAGATGTGTGTCGACCGTGGCAGAAAACATAAAAGCCTTTTTTGTAGGCGAAAAAAAGAACCGTATTGTTTGATCGTGGATTAAAATTTGTAAAAAGAAAAACACCCCCGATTGGGGGTGAACAGAGAATTTCGCGCATTGCGCGGAGTGACCCGCAGGAGAATTTGCCGCGCTCTACAAGGCCTCCGACACGGAGGCGGCGCGGCAATGCTTCGCCCTCCTGCGCGTGCCTGTTGTTTGTGGTGATTTTAATGTAACTGCGCTATGCACGCGCGGAGTTGCCCGTAGGAGAATTTATGGAGAATTTCCCCTGCGGCGAATATTTTTCGCCTTGCCGCTTACAAGCCGGCTTGACGCGCTCTGCGGCGAAAATGCGAACTCCTGTGTGTTGCTTTGCAACACACCTCATCGATTCGCACCGCAAATCGACCCGTAGGAAAATTTGCCGCGCCCTGCAAGGCTTCCGACACGGAAGCGGCGCGGCAATGTTTCGCCCTCCTGCGCGTGCAGTTGTTTGTATTGGTTTTAATGTAGTTATGCCGTGCACGCGCGGAGTTCGATTCGACGAGGACAGCAAAAAAGAGTGGCGCCCCAAATTGGGGCGCCACTCTTTTTTGGTGACCCACAACAGAGTTTAAGCGAACATTCTCACATAAACTCTGCTCCACGTCGTCCATACTGATTTCTACGTCCTCGGTAGTACCGTCATTTATATCAAAGGTAAGCGTGATGTGGTCGTCATAGAGATAAACCGCCTTTACAAACGCGTCGAACAGTTCCTTTTGACAGTCCTTGTCCTCCACGTTCGCGGCTCTGAAATGCTCCAAGTACGCGAGCAAGGACTCTCTTGTGACCGCCTTGCCTGCTTCTGCCTGAGCTACCAAGATACGAGCGTCGAGCTGCGCTCGTTCAGACTCCAAATCCTGCAAGTGCTCTTTGGTGGAAGCGGTGATAATGCCTTGGTCGATGGCGATCATCACATTGGCTATTGCCTTTTTGACCTCCTTTTGCCGTTCCTGCAGATTGGTGATCTCGGTCTGTCTGACGTCGCCCTTCTGATAGTCAAGCACCTGCTGCACGATCCACTCCATCACGTTCGGTTGGAGGATATACCTACGGATTGCTTTGGCAATCTCGCCCTCCAAAAAGTCGCGGCGCACGGCTTTCTTTTTGCACGTTCCGTTGGTGCGCTTCTCGTTGCATACATAGTAATAGTGGCTGTCGCCGTTCTTCGACGTTCCCGACATTCCTATCATATGAGAGCCGCACCGTCCGCAGAACAGCTTGCCTGTCAATAGGTAGATGCCGTCGTCAGCTCTCTTGCGCCCCTGTGGGTTTTTCTTTGTTTTCATAATCCTTTGTACCCGGTCAAACAGGCTCCTTTCTATGATTACAGGCATACCGCCCTCAATGCGCACGTCATTGAAGATATAAACGCCTGTGTAGCGCTCGTTATGGAGAATGGTAAAGAAAGAGCTTTTCCCCCATTCGTTTCCGTTCTTGGTCTTGATACCGCGTCTGTTCAGATCCTCGCTGATTTCCACGAACTTCTCACCGTTGGCAATGCGATTGAAAATCTCCTGCACGATGGGAGCTCGCGTTTCGTCTATGGCAAACTTGCCGTCCTCTCCCGTCTTGTAGCCGTACGGCGCGGGTCCGTTGGCACGGCAGTTCAGAGCGTTGTCGGCTTGGTTGCGCTTGATGTCCTCTGCCATATTCTCCGAGAAGAATTGGTTTACGTTCATCATCGTGCGGAGAGCGAAGCGCCCTGCGGCATTGTTGCCGAACTCTTCCTTTGCATATACAACCTTGATACCGAGCTTTTCCATCTCGTTTTCAAACATAAGCGCATTGAGGATATTTCGCGCTATACGGTTGGACTTATACGCGATAATGCAATTGAAGCCACCTTTTTCTGCCTCGCGTTGCA
>JAFQMP010000034.1 GCA_017396225.1 Clostridia bacterium
GATAACGGACGACCAATGGTCGCCCCTACAGGTTGGGCGCGGACGTGGGAAAAAATGACCGTACCGCCGCAAATGATGTCATCTTTGACCTGCACAGATTTCGAGCCTGTTTTACAAAAAAGCCTTATCCCAGCATTTCCGCGCGCAGGAAGGCGAGGATTTTCTTCTCCTCGCGCGAAATTTTGACCTGCGTGAGCCCCAAAAGGTCGGCGGTTTCCTGTTGGGTGCGGTTGCGGAAATAGCGCACCAGCAGAATTTTTCGCCATAAGGGGGGCAATTTATCAATCGCGGCGGCAAGGGCGATGCGGTCAGAGAGAATGGCGGGCTCATTGGCGCTCTCGTCACTGGTGATGCGGTCGCCAAGCTCCCCCTTATCGTCCTCATAGAGCTTATCCGAGAGCGACGCCACGGGTGCCGTGGCGGAAAGCGCCGCCGCCACCTCCTCCGCATCAATGGAAAGTGCCTCTGCAAGCTCGGCAACCGTTGGCTCCTTGCCTGTATCGGCCTGCATTTCCTGCCGCTTGCGGGCAATTTGCAGGGCAAGCTGCTTGTAGCTGCGGCTGACGTGTATCATACCGTCATCGCGCAAATGGCGGCGGATTTCCCCCACGATGAGGGGCACAGCAAAGGTGGAAAAGGCAGTTCCCCGCGACAAATCAAAGCTGCGGATTGCACGGAGCATGCCTATGGTGCCGATTTGCACCAAATCCTCATATTCGGTGCCGCGGTCGCTGAAGCGGTGCGCCGCCGCGCGCACCAATCCCATATTCTCGGTAATCAGGGTGGTGGTTGCCGCCTCGGCTACGGCAGCATCCGCCGACTGCGCCGCCGCAAGCAGTGCATAATGCCTGTCCTTGTTCTCAAGCTCCTCGTGCCCCCTTGTACTCACGCTTTACTCCTCTCCGATCGCGCGTCCCAGATGCTTGACAAGCACAACAGTAGTTCCCTTACCCTGATGCGAGCTGACGTATAGCCGATCCATAAAATTTTCCATAACGGTAAAGCCCATACCGCTGCGCTCCCCCGCCGCATCGGTGGTGAAAAGCGGCTCGCGCGCCTGTGCAATATTGGCAATACCGCAGCCGCTGTCTGCAATCGAAATGCGCACCGTGCGGTCGGCAAACAGGCTGACTGTTATGTAGACGCTCCCCTTCGTGTGGCGATAGGCGTGAACGATACAGTTGGTGACCGCCTCGGATACCGCACATTTGATGTCGGCAAGCTCGGTGGTATCGGGCTCCGCCTGTGCGCAAAAGACCGCCACCGCCGCGCGTGCAACCGCCTCATTCCTGGAAATGGCAGGCAGGGTCAGCTGCATCTCATTGACAAGCCCTGCCTTTTTTTGCATTGTTTTCTCCATTTTAATAACCTCCTTTGGCGTGGCTGCCATCAATTTCCATAAAGCGCTCCATTCCCGCAAGGCGCAGGATTTTGAGAACGCGTGCGTTGGGACGGGCGAGGGCAAGCACGCCGCCAACCTCCCGCATACGTCTGAGCCGCCCCATTAAAAGCCCCAGCCCCGCGCTATCCATAAATTCAATCAGGGATAAATCCAGCACCAGACGTCTGGGGCGTTCCTTCATAATCAGGCGGTCAAGCTCCTCGCGCAAGGGGGCTGCGCTGTGGTGGTCTATCTCACCAAAAAGGCGCACGTGGAGCAAAAAGTCACGCTTTTTGACCTCCAGGCGGTATTTTGTTCCGAACATTTTTGCACTTCCTTTCTTGCTTTTTCTTGATTTACGCACCCCATTGTAGCACATTATGAAAACAAAAAAGGTCGCACCCTGTCGGGTGCGACGGCAAATTTGATTTACGACAAAGCGGACCGCCGAGGACGCCGCCCCCTACAATGAAATCTCCGCCTAACCGTGGAATAGCGCACCAACCGTAGGGGCGACCATTGGTCGTCCGTTTTCCGCGACCAATTAAAAATCAGCGCATATACCCCTGTCCTGTCATTCTGAGCGTAGCCGCCCCATAGATTCCGCCTCATTTTATTCGGCGCCGCTGCGCGGTTCGATTACGCAGCGCGCTTTGCGCGCAGACTCCACTCAGAATGGGACGTTCCCGAGCGCCGCCGGTGGCGGATACAGC
>JAFQMP010000035.1 GCA_017396225.1 Clostridia bacterium
GACACTGCTTGCCACCTTCGGTATTCTCTCCATAGGCAAGCTGGCGCGCGTGCTCTTTGGGCGGCGTTATAGGGAGCAGGGAATTGGCAATAAGCTCCTGTTCTGGGTGCCGTCCTCACTGCTCTTGACCCTTTCCGCATCACTTTTCACCTATCCCGTGCAGTGGTTTACCTACGGAGAGGCATCGTTGATGACACCCCTTTCCAATCTGCTGCTGATTCCCGTTGCCACACTCTTTCTTTATCTTGCCACTATGGCAATGCTCCTGTTTCCCGCAGCGTTCTTTGGCAAGCTTGCCACGTGGGTGGGGAATCTTCTGCTTTTCCTTGCAAGAGCGCTCGGTGGGAACGCCGCAGTGATTTCGCTGAAAGGGGACTACGTTCCCTATCTTGTGATAATAAGCACCGCTTTGACGGTCATTTTACTTATTCTGCGCCTGAAACGGCGCTTGCTGGTGTTATTGCCGCACGCGGTAGCAACACTCATCTTTTTTGCCATTCTGATTGCGCGCGCCGCATATTTGCAGGGCAAGGTCGCAGTGGTGTACGGCAACGAGGGTGGCACAGAGGCGATTATTTTACAATCCGACGGGGAAACACTGCTTATCGACCTGGGCGCGAGCAAGAGCGCCGCACTTTCCTTGGGCGGTGCGCTGCTCGACACCCTTGACCGCACAGAGCTGGATTATTATCTTGTCACCGATACCACCTGCCTGACCGAAAACAGGCTTGCCGCCATTTCCGCGAAATTGGCGCCGCGAACCTTGCTTTTACCGAGGCCCACAGCAGAGGAGGGCGAATCCTTTGAAATGCTGCTTGCACGCGCGGCGGCATACGACTTTCAGGTGGAAATCTATGAACCCAATCAGACCTTCACGCCGCTTAAAGACGCGAAAATGACGGCAAGAGCAAGCGAAAAGGGCACGGAATTGCTGATTTGCGGCAGACACGAAAGCCTTTCCTATCAAAGCGCTGCGGCAATCGGAGAAAGCGATGCCGTTTATCAGATTGTGTCAGCAGGCGGTACACTGTCAGGTGAAATTGTTGCCAACGATGCCGCTACCACCGTGGTGGTGGCAGATGAGCAGACGCTTGCCGCGTTGGTGACGAACCCCGATGCCGCGTATATCCTGTTTCCTGCAAGACAGGGCTTCCTTTTACAATAAACTGTCAAATTCGACAGGTTTTCCATACTATGATAAGGGAGAGCCCTCCCGCATGGGGGGCTCTCAATCTTATCAAGGAGGAAGAAACTTCCTATGGGAGAAAATAAGTTTTCCTGTCTGGGTGGCGGCGGTGCTGCACGTGAGAGCTTCGGTATCGAGGCAACGCGTATCCTCGATGCCTGCCGCGACAGGGATTGCTTTGAAGATGTACGCGTATTTCTGACCTGTGGCGGCGATGAAATGGTTGCCCGCAGCCGCAATCTCCGCGTCAAATCCGCCGAGATTGTTGCCTCGAATATCACGGTAGACCCCGTGCAGTTTAACTGCGGCTTTTACACGGTGCTGGCACGTTTTTATGTCCTTTGCAAGATTGAGGTCTGTGCGCACGCAGGGCAGTCGCAGGAGATTGAGGGAATCGCCGTGCTTGAAAAGCGCGTGGTGCTCTTTGGCGGAGAATCCAACGTCAGCGTATTCCGCAGCCGTGCCTGCAACGGCTTCTGCACGCTGCCTGAGCCTGTTTCCTGTGCCGAGAACACGCCTGAGGCTGTCATTGAGGTCGTGCCGCCCGTGGTGCTCGGTGCCAAGATTGTTGAAGAAAAGAAGTATTGCTGCCCTTGCTGCTGCTGCGATATTCCCGATGCCGTTGCAGAAAGACTGTCGGGCGCACTTCAGGACGACGATAACGGTCGTTATCTGGTGGTATCGCTTGGTCTGTTTTCGGTCATTCGCCTGGTGCGTGACGGTCAGCTGCTTGTTGCCGCAAGCGAATTTTGTATTCCTGATAAGGAGTGCTGCTCGCCCACAACCGAGGAGCCCTGCCAGACCTTCCGTCAGATGCCGTTCCCGACTGCTGCCTTCTGTCCGAACAATGTTGCCCCCGCATCGGGGAGCGACAGTCGCGGTCGCTGCTGCGGTAATTCCTAAAGCAAAAAACAGAGCACGGCGATGCCGTGCTCTGTTTTTTTACTCGCCGCGCTGCGATTTGCGCCACTTGAAGGGGGAGCAATTGTATCGCGTACGGAATTGATTGTGGAAAAAGCTGGTGTTCTCGTAGCCCACCGCAATAATGATATCGCCGACAGGCAGGTCGGTGGTTTCCAGCAGGCGGAGCGCCTCCTCGAAGCGTGCCTCCTGCAACAGGCGGGAGAATGTCACGCCGCAAAGCTCACGCACACGCTTGGAAAGGTAGGGAACACTGAGCCCTAAGCGCTCTGCAAGCTCGGAAAGCGTTGCCGTGCGGAACTCGGTCCGTACATAGTCCTCAATACGCGCCTGCAGCAGCTCCGCATCGGAACGGTGACGTGCGGCGGCAATGGTACATTCGGGCAGCTCGGTAAAGTGCCTGAGAATGAGTGCCACGGTGCTTTTCAGAATTTCGGAGCTTAAAATATCGTTGCCGACCATGGAATACGCCAGATTTTCAAATAGATTTTCCAGGGGCGGTACGCCCTCGGTCGAAAAGAGCATATATTCCGCCTCGCCGTTGGAGCGAATGTTTTCCGCCACAAAGGAGGAAAGAGGAGAGGCAGCGGGCAGCACCGATGCAAAGGAATGGAAGGTATCGGTGGCAAGGAGTATGTTAATGGCAATATCGTCCTCGCCGGTCTTGCGCACGCTGTGCTGGGTGTGGCGGTTGAGGAGGAGCACGTCACCTGCGTGCATACGGATTTCACGGTGCTTGATGACGTGTACCACCTCGCCCGAGCAAACGTAGGTCATTTCCACATAATTGTGACCGTGGGGCGGGAAATCGGTAAAGCGGGTATGACGGCGCAGGGTAATCTGCTCGCCCTCCTGCATCAAGCGGTGGTGATTGATGATAAACTCCTTGGTATAGGCAGAGTAAAGCTTTTTGTTGATTTTCTGCTCCCCTTCAATGATGCGGCGCTCCTCATCGTTGACGGCTGCCAATCGGGTCAGAATTTCGGGCTTCATAGACATTCTCCTTTATCAAGATAATGTATCGTTTACCTCATTATACACCCGTTTCTGCCATTTTTCAAGTGTTTTTCGTTAAAAAATGCTCTATTTTTGAAAAATCAGCGTTGTATAACAAAAATGGCATCAAAACGCCTCTTTTGCAGAATTTTCCCCCTGTTCCCCTCGTCTGCGGCACCGTCAAGCGCCCCTTAAAAAGATGAAAATAACATATATTCCGAAAAAAACAGCGACCTTTCAAAAAAGCGGTAAAATATGTTAAACTGTAATTGTAATATTAGATATTCGGAGGTTTCACGATGAGTTATCCGGAAGCAAAGCAAAAATATGCCGCCATTGGCGTGGATACCGATGCCGCCATCAGGCGTTTGATGCGCGTTCCTGTTTCGCTGCACTGTTGGCAGGGCGACGACGTGGGTGGCTTTGACACCCCTGAGGGGGCACTGTCGGGCGGTATTCAGACCACGGGCAATTACATGGGCAAGGCAACCACGCCCGCTGAGCTGATGCAGGATATCGACCAGGTTATTGCACTGGTGCCCGGTCGTGTCAAGCTCAATCTGCACGCGTCCTATGCCATTTTCGATGAGGAAAACGGCGGCCCCGTTGACCGCGACAAGTTAGAGCCCAAGCACTACAAAAAGTGGGTGGAATTCTGCAAGGAGCGCGGTATGGGCTGCGATTTCAACCCCACCTTCTTCGGTCACCCGATGTGCGACCCCTTGACGCTTTCCTCACCCAACGAGGAAACCCGCAGGTTCTGGGTAGAGCACGGTAAGGCATCTGTTCGCATTTCGCAGTATCTTGCCGAGGAGCTTGGTGAGCCCTGCGTAATGAACATCTGGACAGGCGACGGCTACAAGGACACCCCTGCCGACCGTATTGGTCCGCGCCTGCGTTACAAGCAGTCCTTTGACGAAATTCTTGATGAGCCCCACGACCCCAAAAAGGTCTACGCCTGCGCCGAGAGTAAGGTGTTCGGCATCGGTGTGGAAAGCTACACTGTCGGCTCTGCCGAGTGGTGCCTCAAGTACGCTGCAACGCGTAAGGATTGCATCACCCTCATGGATAACGGTCACTACCACCCCACCGAGGTTGTGAGTGACAAGATTTCCGCCATTCTTGCCTATGACGAGCATATGGCGCTCCACGTCACGCGCGGTGTCCGTTGGGATTCCGACCACGTGGTGCTCTTTGACGATGAAACCAAGGAGATTTGCAAGGAAATTGTCCGCTGCGATGCGCTTGACCGCGTATTCATTGCGCTTGACTACTTTGACGCCTCGATTAACCGTATCGGCGCTTGGGTTACGGGCTTCCGCAACCTGCAGAAGGCACTGCTCTTCGCACTCCTGCAGCCCAATGAAGTGCTGAAGAAGATGCAGGACGAGGGCGATTTCGGCAGCCTGCTTGCGTTTGGCGAGGAATTAAAGACCTTCCCCTTCGGCGAGGTATTTGACGAGTACTGCCGCGTGTGCGGTAAACCCCTTGACGGTGAGTGGTATCCTGCTATCAAGGCGTACGAAAAAGACGTATTAGCAAAGAGAGGACACTGAAATGAGCATTCTTGACGTCAAAATTATCAATGATTACATTCGCACCATCACCGATGGCTGGGAGCAGGGCTGGCACGAGAGAAACGGCGGCAACCTGACCTACCGCATGACGAAGGACGAGGTTGCGGCCTGCCGTCCTTACTTTACCGAGGGTGGCGCTTGGGTGGAAATGGGCGTTTCTGCCGCACACCTCGGCGGTGAGTATTTCCTCACCACGGGCAGCGGTAAGTTCTTCCGCAACGTCTGCCTTGACCCTGTGCATAACATCGGCATCGTGGAGATTAACCCCGAGGGCAACGCCTGGCGCATTGTCTGGGGTCTTGAGGGCGGCGCACGTCCTACCAGTGAGTTTCCCAGCCACTTTATGAACCACGCCGTCCGCGTAAAGGCAACAAACGGCGCTTGCCGCGTTATCTACCACGCACACCCCGCTAACATCATCGCCATGACCTATACCACCCCCCTCACCGCAAAGGCGTTTACCCGCGCACTCTGGCAGTCCGCAACCGAGTGTCCCGTTGTTTTCCCCGGCGGCGTTGGCGTGGTGCCGTGGATGGTTCCCGGCGGCGCAGATATTGCACTTGCCACCAGTAAGGAAATGGAAACCTATGAGGCAGCCGTTTGGGCGCATCACGGCCTGTTCTGCTCCGGCCCCGACCTTGATATTACCTTCGGTCTGATGCACACCATTGAGAAGGCAGCAGAGATTTACAACCTTGTCCTCGCCACCGGCGGCGGCAAGATTCTTGCCACCATCAGCGACGAAAACCTGCGCGCTATCGCAAAGGAATTCGGCGTCACCCTGCGTGAGGAGTTTCTTGATAACTGATACAAACAGTATGCCAAAAGGGAACAGCGGCGCATTTCTGCGCCGCTGTTTTTGCGCGTGGGATAACATTGTGCAACATTCTGAGCACCCCCCTTTTTAGATTCCACCTCGCGTTGCTCGGCGCGCCTACGGCGTTCGACTGCGCCGCCCCATTATCTGTTGGCGTTACCGCATCGCCCTGCACAAAACATGTTTGCGCTCTGCGACGCCTGCCACTCCTTATCCCTCGCTGTATCCGCCACCGGCGGCGCTCGGGAACGTC
>JAFQMP010000036.1 GCA_017396225.1 Clostridia bacterium
CCTATCTGTCGTGGGCGTTGGATATTTGAGAGGACTTGACCTTAGTACGAGAGGACCGGGTCGAACGTACCTCCGGTGCACCAGTTGTTCTGCCAAGGGCATAGCTGGGTAGCCGCGTACGGATGAGATAAACGCTGAAGGCATCTAAGCGTGAAACTCACCTCAAGATGAGATATCCCTCCTGCTTCGAGCAGGTAAGGTCACTTGTAGACTACGAGTTTGATAGGTCGGAGGTGTAAGTGCAGTAATGTATTTAGCTGACCGATACTAATAGACCGAGGGCTTGAACTTTTGAACACTTCGCAGTGTTCCTGTTCAGGTTTGCAATTACTTGAGTTTCTTTTCTACTCCACCTTTGTTCGGTTTCCAAAGAGCGTTATGAAGAGAGCCGCGATTTCGCGGCTCTTTTTGCGTTTTTTTCTTTATTTAATCGGAAAACGGTGTGAAAAAAAGCAAACCACCTGCCTTTTTTCGCACTTTTTTCAAACCCACTTGCCAAATGCTCAAAACTGTGCTATACTTATATGTAATATATTTTTCCCACGCGAGGTGTTATCATGTCAAGCTACAAGATGGAAACAAAATGCGTACAGGGCGGCTATACGCCCGGTAACGGCGAGCCCAGACAGATTCCGATTATTCAGAGCACGACCTTCAAGTATGCGTCGAGCGCCGATATGGGCAAGCTTTTTGATTTAGAGGCATCGGGTTATTTTTATACCCGCCTGCAAAATCCCACCAACGATAGCGTTGCAGCCAAAATCTGCGATATGGAGGGTGGCACTGCTGCCATGCTTACGTCGTCAGGTCAGGCGGCAAATTTCTTTGCTATTTTTAATATCGCCTCGGCAGGTGACCACGTTGTGGCATCTTCCTCGATTTACGGCGGTACCTTTAACCTGTTTTCCGTGACGATGAAGCGTATGGGCATTGACTTTACCTTTGTTTCGCCCGATGCGACTGAGGCAGAGCTGATGGCTGCCTTCCGCCCCAATACGAAAGCGATGTTTGGCGAAACCCTTGCCAATCCCGCCCTGACGGTGTTGGATATTGAGTTGTTTGCCAAGGTGGCACACGCCAACGGCGTGCCGCTGATTATTGATAACACCTTTGCAACCCCTGTCAACTGCCGTCCCTTTGAGTGGGGCTGTGACATTGTCACGCATTCGACCACCAAGTATATGGACGGTCACGGTGCTGCTGTGGGAGGCTGCATCGTGGATAGCGGCAAATTTGACTGGACGAAGTATCCCGATAAGTTCCCCGGCCTTTGCACGCCCGACGAGAGCTATCACGGCGTAACCTATACCGAGCGCTTTGGGCTGGCAGGAGCCTTTATTACCAAGGCAACAGCGCAGCTGATGCGTGATTTCGGCGCCATTCAGGCACCGCAGAACGCGTTCCTGCTGAACCTTGGTCTGGAGAGTCTGCACGTCCGTATGGCGCGCCATTGCGAAAACGCGCTGGCAGTGGCAGAATTTCTTGCCTCCGATGACCGTATTTCGTGGGTAACCTATCCCGGTCTGAAGGGCGATAAGTATTACGAAAGAGCACAGAAATATATGCCGAATGGCACCTGCGGCGTTGTCAGCTTTGGTGTCAAGGGTGGTCGCGCCATGGCGGAGAAGTTTATGGGCGGCCTGAAGATTGCCGCGATTGAAACCCACGTGGCAGACGCACGCAGCTGCTGCCTGCACCCTGCCTCCGCCACCCACCGCCAGATGAATGATGACGAGCTTCGCGCGTGTGGCGTTTCGCCCGACCTTGTCCGCTTCTCCTGCGGTATTGAGAGCGCCGAGGATTTGATTGCCGATATCAAGCAGGCACTGGACGCTTGTAACGAATAATTGAAATTACCCCTGAAAGGGGAGGTGAGAAGATGCCGATTAAAATTCCCAATCTGTTGCCCGCAACACAAACCTTGCACGAGGAAAATATTTTCGTGATTACCGAAACACGCGCTGTTTCGCAGGATATCCGCCCGCTGCGTATTCTGATGCTCAATCTGATGCCCAAAAAGATTGAAACCGAAACCCAAATTGCGCGCCTGATCGGCAACACGCCTCTGCAGGTCGAGCTCGAGCTTTTACAGACTGCTACCCATAAGTCAAAGCATACCTCTGCTGAGCATATGCTATCCTTTTATAAGGTGTTTGACGATATCAAGGACCAGAACTTTGACGGTATGATTATCACGGGTGCGCCCGTCGAGCACATGGCGTTTGAGGAGGTTGAGTATTGGGAGGAGCTTTGCCGTATTATGGAGTGGAGCCGCACGCACGTGACGAGCACCCTGCATATCTGCTGGGGCGCACAGGCAGGCCTTTACTACCACTACGGTATTGAAAAACAGCAGCTGCCCGAAAAGCTGTTTGGCGTATTTGAGCATACGCTTGACCATAAAAAATCAATACTTTTCCGCGGCTTTGATGATACCTTCCTGGTGCCTCACTCTCGTCACACAACCGTGGCGCGAGAGGATATTGAGGCGGTGCCCGAGTTGAAAATCCTTGCCAGCTCCGATGAGGCAGGCGTATTTGTTGTGTCAACCGAGCGTGGCCGCCAGATTTTCGTCACGGGACATTCGGAGTACGATGCCGACACATTGAAAAAGGAATATGAGCGCGACGTCGCCAAGGGCTTGCCAATTGCTGTGCCGAAAAATTATTTTCCCCACGACGACCCTTCCGCCACCCCTGTGGTGCGCTGGCGCAGCTGTGCCAATCTCTTTTATTCCAACTGGCTTAACTATTTTGTTTACCAGACCACGCCGTACGATATTACGCAGATTAAATAATACAAGGCGTTGCGCTTTTAGAAGCGCAACGCCTTGTAACTTTTCAGCAAAAACGCCCCCACGGCTTTGCCGTGGGGGCGTTGAGGTTATTCAGCTTTCATTAGCCAAGACGAGCCTCGAGAGCAGCAAGCTCCTCGTACATGGTAGCAGGAACAGCCTCGCCAACCTGTGCGTAGAATGCCTTGATGTTCTCAATATCTGCCTTCCAGGATTCAACGTCAACGGAGAGAAGGTCACGAATGGTATCAATGGTAATACCCTCAAGACCCTCAATGTTGATGTCCTCAGCCTTGGGAACGTAACCGATAGCGGTCTCAACAGCGTCTACCTTGTCATCGCAGCGAGCGAGAATCCAAAGCAGAACGCGGAGGTTGTCGCCAAAGCCGGGCCAGATGAAGTGACCCTCGTCATCGGTGCGGAACCAGTTGACGTGGAAAATCTTGGGAGCGTTGGGAATCTTCTTGCCCATATCAAGCCAGTGCTGCCAGTAGTCACCCATGTTGTAGCCAACGAAGGGACGCATAGCCATGGGGTCGCGGCGAACAACGCCAACGGCACCTGCCGCAGCTGCAGTGGTCTCGGAAGCCATGATAGAGCCAACGAAGGAGCCGTGCTGCCAGTTGAAGGACTGGTAAACCAGGGGAGCAGTCTTTGCGCGACGGCCGCCGAATACGATAGCGGATACGGGAACGCCCTTCAGGCTGTTGAACTCAGGAGAAATGCAGGGGCAGTTCTTGGCAAGAGCAGTGAAGCGGGAGTTGGGGTGAGCGCCGCAGGTGGACTTATCCTTCTTGTCATACTTGGTGCAGTCCCAAGGATTGCCCTTCCAGTCGATGGCATTGCCGGGCTGGGGAGGATTGTTGTCAAGG
>JAFQMP010000037.1 GCA_017396225.1 Clostridia bacterium
ATTTGTAAAAATACATTAGGATTGAATCATTTATATCATTTGAACTCAGGTAAGTATACATATAACTTGGGATCAAATGTCGATTACATTTCTCAAAATAGTACAGGATATTTTGCAATCGAGGCGAAGGGAACAATTGGTGAGTATTGGTACGGTAAAGCAAAAGCATTAGAGCAGTTATCTAAGGTGGCAAGAATAAACGGAAAGGTTCCATTCAAATATGCGGTGCTAACCAGATGCAAGAATTTAGTCATTGAAAGTCGACTGATTGATCCACAAAATGAAAATAGCGATAGCATCCAAATTCCGGAGGAGTTTTGGAACTACCAGAATGAAATTTATGAATTGTTGACTAACCAATGCAAAACTTCTCATGGTGCAAAAATGAAATATATTAAAATTGAAGGAGCTTTCTTTGGTATGATCTCTCCGGGGGATAGATGGGGGCTACTAGATGTTAGAAATAGTGAAGAGCACCGAATGGAGATAGATAATAAAATTTATTCGGTTGAATATTTTGAGGACGGAAGCATTATCGGTATAGAGGAAACGGATTGATCCTATATCTGTTTTACAGCACACAATTTGCACTTTTTATAGGAAAAAAAGTGCAAAAATCTCCGCAAGTGGTCAAACATGTGGTCAAGTGCGAAAAATGGGCTTGTTCAACCCCGAAAGTAGGGAAGAACAAGCCCATTCTTTATATTGCGAAAACGCGAGATTTCGCGAGTATTTGCGAGGAAATAAAAGAAAATCGGAGGTTCGATTGAACCTCCGATTTTGGTCTGAGTGACAAGACTTGAACTTGCGGCCTCTACCACCCCAAGATCGATTTTTATGTTTTTTTAGTGCTAAATAGTGCTTTTTAGTGCTATTCTGTCAATCAAGTTGTACATTTTCGTGCGTTCGTGTATTTAATTTTGTATATTTGATAATGTTATATCACAATCCACAATTGTGCAGCATGGATAGCGGAGGTGCGTTTTTGTAAAATTCACATCTTTTTTCGTCACAAAAATTGCCAAACATAAAGTTTTCATGGCGGTGCACAATATATTTCGGAGCGAGCGTGCGAAGGCGGTTTCGTAGAAAAGCACGGAAACGGTGCGCAAAAACCGCAAAAACGGTGTCGCGCATCGGTGAATCACGCCGCGGGGCAATCGAAACGCGGTGAGAAAGCAAATCGGATAGCCGCCGCCGCACACGCGCTCCTGAAATATAGATGTGAGGTTCCGCGCCGCGCCGCGTGGCTGACACGCACGATGGCAGGGACAAAGGAGAAAAAATGGCTAACAAGCAGGCTAAGCAGGCACTTGAGCAGTTCAAGATGCAGGCAGCAAATGAGGTTGGTGTAAACCTGAACCAGGGTTACAACGGTGACCTTACCGCTCGTCAGGCAGGCTCTATCGGCGGCCAGATGGTCAAGAAGATGATTGAGTCCTACGAGCAGGGTATGCAGAAGTAAACAAAATCTGATTTGACCCAAGGGGCTGCACGTTAATCGTGCAGCCCCGCTTTTATTTTTTAAAAACGGAAATTTTGATGCGTGAATCTCTTGCGTTTTGGTTTTCGGCTCGCTGCAATAAAAAACAGGCAACCGGCAGAGCCTGATTTTTTGCTATTATGCCTGTGATGCTCACTTATCACGACAGGCGTTGGTATCGCGGTGCGTCAATAAACAAAAACAACGTGCAATTCCTTTGTGTGCAGCTTCCTGCATTTACCGCTTTGCGCGGTGCTTTTCTGTGACATACTAATGGTGCTTGCACAGGAGGTCGTATGAACGGAATACTTGAATTTATCGGCGGCGTCGCCTTTTTTCTTTTTGGTATGACGGTGATGAGCCGCAGCCTGCAGGCCTTTGCGGGAGAGGGGCTTTCGGGGACGCTGGCAAGGCTTTGCCGCACGCCTCTGCGAGGTGTGGCGATTGGCACACTTGTCACCGCCGCCATACAATCCTCATCTGCCACCACGGTTATGGTTGTGGGCCTTGTCAATGCGGGCGTGATGACGCTTCATCAGGCAGTTGGCGTAATTATGGGCGCCAATCTCGGCACCACGCTGACTGCGTGGCTGCTGTCGCTCTCGGCGCTCGGCGGCGCGGGTGGGATTCTCGCGCTCTTCCGTACCGAAACGCTTGCGCCACTGCTGGCACTTGCAGGCGTTTTTTTGATGATGGCCGCCAGATCCGAGGGCAAACGCCAACTTGGCTCAGGTCTTGCGGGGCTTGGTGTGTTATTTGCGGGTATGGAGGCAATGACAATGGCAGTGGCACCCCTTGCGGATAATCCGCAGTTTGCGGAGCTTCTGACCTTTTTCGGCAATCCGCTTGCAGGCGTTCTCGCGGGTGCTGTGATGACCGCCGTGCTGCAATCCTCCTCGGCTGCTGTCGGTATTCTGCAAAGCTTCGCAGCAACAGGCGTCATAGGCTTAGGGCTTGCTGTTCCCGTCATTATGGGACAGAACATCGGCACCTGTGTGACAGCGCTCCTGTCCTCGGTCGGTACTGAGCCGAATGCGCGCCGTGCCGCATTGATTCATCTGTATTTTAATCTTGCAGGCACGGCGGTTTTGCTGCCGATATTCTATATCCTATATCGCCTGGGTGTCATTCCGCCACTGCCCTTGGGAGAGGGCGGTATTGCATTGGTGCACACCGCCTTCAATCTGCTCTCTACGGCGTTGCTGTTGCCGCTGTCGGGAGGACTGCTTTCCCTTGCTACGCGCAGCGTGCCCGAAGGAAAGTCAAAAAGGCGGTTGCTCAGGAATCGGGAGCGCTGATATAATAAAATCCCTCCATAAATGTGGGGGATTTTTTTGTGAAAAGAAAAGTGTGTGTTGTTCATGTCGAACAGTGAATTTTGAAACGAACAGGGATATTTTGAAAAAAATATAGAATACGTTTCCAAAAAAAATTGGAAAAATGCATTGACTTTTTGGAAAATTTGCGTTATACTGGTCGTAGCTCTTTCAGGAGGAACTATATATGAAGAAAAGTGAAAGACTGCTTGCGGAAAAGTTTTTGCTGCAGCGTATTTTTGAGGAGGACCCCGATTTCGTCGATAAAACAATGGAGGCGTTTGGTGTTTCTCGCTCTACTGTTTATAATTATATTACGCGCCTGCAGGAGCAGGGCGAGCTTGAGCGTGTCGGCGGCTCGATGCCTTATCGTATTCTTTACAGAACCACGCGTTTTACCATTGATACCTCTAAGGAGAAGTCCGAGGACCGCGTTTTTACCCGCGATATTGCGCCCTTGCTTGCTGACTTGCCCTTCAATGCACAAAAAATCTGGCGTTATGCGATTACGGCGATGCTGAATAATGCGATGGAGCATTCCCGCGCCTCTGCCATTGTGGTTGTCGTCAATAAGAGCCGTCTTTGCACCTTGGTCGGAGTACTGGATAACGGCGTGGGCATTTTCCGCCGTATTCAGCAGGCTTACCGTGAGGAGATGGGTGAGGTGCTGACAACTGCGGAGGCAGCCTCGCTGCTTTATACAGGCAAATACACCACTGCGCCCGAGCGCCACGCGGGCGAGGGTATTTTCTTCACCTCGCGCCTGATGGATAACTTTGCCATTCGCTCGGATATGCAGCTCTTTACCTTAAGCGGTGCGGAGGAAGCTGCGGAGGGTGGAGAGCGCTTTCGCGGCACTGCCGTGCAAATGGCACTTGCCAATGATACCGAGCGCGAGCTGTCGGCAGTTATGGCAAGCTATGTTGACGATGAGGAGGGCTTTGTCCGTACAGAAATTCCTATGGCACGCGTCTTTGGTGGGCAGGTACCGATGTCGCGCTCTGAGGCAAGGCGTCTTGGCGAAATGCTGATTGGCTTCCGTGAGGCGGTGCTTGATTTCACCGATATGCCCGAAATCGGCCCCGATTTCGCTCACGAGCTGTTTGGAGTCATCACACGCGCCAGGGGCGACCTCACGCTGCGCGCTCAACACGCAAATGAGCGTATCGCTGCCGCAATCCGCCGCGCGGAGCGCGTTTGATTAAAAAGGGCTGAGTAACTCAGCCCTTTTTTAATATAAAATTTTTTCGGGCACACCGAGGCTGTTCAGTGCCTCCTTGATTTGTGCAGCGGAGGCGAAGAGTCTTTGGCGCTCGGTATCATCGAGGGACATTTCCAATACGCGCAGCACGCCGCGCCTGCCGACCACGGCAGGTAAGCTGATGGATAAGTCAGAAAGGCCGTAATGGCCGTCTGCCATGACCGATATGGGAAGGACGGTTTCCTCATCGCGGACAATGGCTGTCACAATGCGGCGCACTGCCTCGGCAATGGCATAGTAGGTTGCCCCCTTGGCGGAAATAATACCGTAGGCGGCATCACGCACCTCAACAAAGATTTCTTCCAATGTTTCCAGATTCAAACCCTCCACGGGGGTGCAGAAATGGTTAAAATCAATGCCTGAGATGTTGGCACTGCTGTAAACAGGCAGCTCGCTGTCGCCGTGCTCGCCAATGATAAAGGCGTGAATGTTGCGGCTATCCACGCCGAGGCGCTTGCCAAGCAGATATTTCAGTCTTGCTGAGTCAAGCACCGTGCCCGAGCCGATGACGCGTGTGGCGGGGAAGCCTGAAAGTCTGCGTGTGATTTCTGTCAGCACGTCAACAGGATTTGTAACGACCAGCAAAATTGCCTCGTTGTTATATTTGCAGACTTCCCCCAGGATATCGGAAAAAATTCGCGTGTTGGCGCGCAGGAGGTCAAGTCTGGTTTCCCCCGGCTTTTGCGCCACTCCTGCGGCAATGATGATGATGCCTGCCCCTGCCACATCACGCCATTCACCTGCGTAAATGTCCATCGGGGCAAGGAAGGGGAGTCCGTGGCTGAGGTCAGCGGCCTCACCGTGTGCACGCCGCTTGTCAATATCTATCAGTACCATCTCCGAGAAAAGTCCGCTTTTCATCAGCGAAAATGCCGTGGTTGCCCCCACGTTACCGCACCCAACAATGGCGCATTTGCGAATATCAGTTGCCATAAAAAGCCTCCGTTTTTGCATTAGTTTGCGCAAAAAAGGCGGGCTTATGCGTGTTTTGGTGTCAGGAGCGCGCCATTCTCTCCTGCATCGCATTCAGTGCCGTGGCGTGCTCGGTTTCCTCTGCGGCCAGGCGCAAGAGCAGCTTGTGCGCGGTATCCTCTCTCGTTTTCTCTGCGAGGTGCCGATAGCTTTTTGCGGTGCTTTGCTCAATTTCAATCGCATTTCTGAGGAACGCAGACGTATCCTGCGGCTTTTTTTGCCCCGTGTGAGGGTCTTTTGCGAAAAATACGCTCTGCCACGCTCCCTGTAAAGAAGGCGGCAAGGATTTGTCGAGAAAAAGCAAAAGCTGACCGAGCTCCTCATAGTGGGAAAGCTCCACGCGTGCCAGCTCATCAAACAGCCTAGCCGCGGCGGGCGTGCTTGCTGCGGCGAGAATTGCTGCGTGTGTGTAATGCATCGTTGCTGCCCTTTCTGCGCGAGCTGCCTCTGCCAATTCCCGCAAAAATGCCGCTTCACTCATGCTACCCTGCGGTTCGGTTCTTCTTCGTTCCATATAAAAGCGCTCCTTTCTTATTGCTTATAACAGTGAATGCTACAAGAGCGACGACTGTGAAAAAATGCACCCTGCCATGTGGCAGGGTGCATTTTCTTGCCCCATATCGGGCTTTATTGCTTCGCGGCAGCGGCCGCGCGGCGCAGACGCATGGTTTCCTTCATACGAAGCTCGGTGTTGAGAATCTTCTTGCGCAGACGAATTGACTTGGGCGTAACCTCAATCAGCTCGTCATCGGTGATAAACTCAATGGCTTCCTCCAGCGTGAAAAATATGGGCGGGGTCAGCAGCAGCTTTTCGTCCGCACCTGCGGAACGGATAGCGGTCAGCTTCTTCTCGGCACAGGGGTTGACGGCAATGTCGTCATTCTTGGGGTTCATACCCACAATCATACCTTCGTAGACCTTGGTCTGGGGGCCGACAAACAGGTTACCGCGCTCCTGGGTGTGGAACAGGCCGTAACGGGTGGTTTCGCCGTCACAGGAGGCAACCAGAGCGCCTGTAAAGCGCATGGGAATCTCACCGCGGTAGGGCTGATAGCTGTCAAACAGGGTGTTGATAACGCCCTCGCCGTGGGTGGCGGTCAGGAACTCAGAGCGATAACCAATCAGACAACGAGAGGGAATCAGGTATTCGATGCGCGTGCGGTCGCCAATGGGGTGCATTTCGAGAAGGTCGCCCTTGCGCTGCCCCAGCTTTTCGACCACAGGGCCGACGTATTCCATGGGTACATCGAGCATCACCTTTTCAAAGGGCTCGCACTTGACACCGTCAATTTCCTTGAAAAGTACGCGGGGGTTGGAGCAGCAAAGCTCGTAGCCCTCACGGCGCATATTTTCTATCAGGATAGAAAGGTGCATTTCGCCGCGACCTGCTACCTTAAATTCGTCGGTGGTATCACCGTCCGAAACGCGGAGCGATACGTCACGCATCGTCTCGCGGTAAAGTCGCTCGCGCAGTTGGCGGGAGGTGACGAATTTGCCCTCCTTGCCTGCAAGCGGGCTGGTATTGACGGCAAAGGTCATTTCCATGGTGGGCTCGCTGACCTTGACAAATTCCAGGGGCTCTGGCGCGGTGGTTGCGGTAATCGTATCGCCAATCGTGATAGAGGCAGCACCCGAGAAGCAGACGATGTCACCCATGCGTGCCGATTCCACAGGCACGCGCGTCAGACCGTCAATCTGGTAGATAGAAACAATCTTGGTGCGTTTGGGTGTTTCGCCCGAATGAAAGTTGCAAATCAGTGCGTCCTGATTTTGGGTAAGTCTGCCGCGCTCAATGCGACCGATGCCGATACGACCTACATAATCGTTGTAGTCAATCGAGGAGACAAGCAGCTGTAAGCCGCCCTCGTCGTCACCCTCGGGGCAGGGAATATAGTCAAGAATGGTATCAAAAAGAGGCGTGAGGTCAACGCCCTCCTCGTCAGCCGAGCGAGAGGCGGTGCCTGCACGGCCGGAGCAGTAGAGAATGGGGCTGTCAAGCTGCTCGTCGGTTGCGTTGAGGTCAATCAGAAGCTCCAAAACCTCGTCCTCCACCTCGCCAAGGCGTGCATCGGGCTTATCAATTTTATTGACAACCACAATGACACGGTGGTTTAATTCCAGCGCACGCTGCAGCACAAAACGCGTTTGGGGCATCGGGCCCTCGGCAGCATCAACAAGCAGAATAACGCCGTTTACCATTTTCAGCACGCGCTCCACCTCGCCGCCAAAATCGGCGTGGCCGGGGGTATCGACAATGTTGATTTTAACGTCTTTATAGTGCACAGCGGTATTCTTGGCAAGAATGGTAATGCCGCGCTCCTTTTCAATATCGCCCGAGTCCATGACACGGGTGACGGTTTCCTGGTTTTCGCGGTAAATACCACCCTGCTTCAGCATCTGGTCAACCAGCGTGGTTTTGCCGTGGTCAACGTGAGCAATGATGGCGACATTACGCAAATCGGTACGAAGCATAAAAGCACCTCTCAATTTTCAGATTTATATTAACAACATAATATTATATCATATTATGGGGGCTTTGCCAAGGGGGGCGGTGACGAATTTTACAAAAAAATCTGCCCCAATGCAGATTGGAGCAGATTGGTGTTGTATGAACGCACGTCGGGTCTGCGACTTGCGCAGGCTACGCGGTGTCCCGAAGGGCCGTCGCGCATCAAAACAAAAGACCACCCGATTGACCCCTGTGTTGCAAAATTTACGACAAGGTCGCGGGTGACGGCGGCGTTGCCGCCTATTCGTCGCGCCAAGTCTGCGACTTGCGCAGGAAGAAACGCCTTACGGCGTTCTTCCGACCACGCGGTGTCCCGAAGGGCCACCACGCACCAAAACAAAAAACCACCCAATCGGGTGGTTTTTTTTTTTGGTGGGAGCGGGTGGATTCGGACCACCGAAGGCATTGCCAGCAGATTTACAGTCTGTCCCCTTTGGCCACTCGGGAACGCTCCCATATAAAATTTGTAGTGTCGGCGGCAGATGCCGCCGAACATCACTGGAGCTGGTGAACGGAGTCGAACCATCAACCTGCTGATTACAAATCAGCTGCTCTGCCATTGAGCCACACCAGCGATTTTCGAACAGGGAGATTATATCATATCGGGTACGGTTTGTCAAGCCCTTTTTCGAAAAAAGTTTGCAAAATGTTTCGGGCGCTCCCTGTTGTGAAAAAACGCGTTGGGAGCGCCCGAGGGGGGATTAATTTTTCTTCCAGAGGGTAGGCGAAAAGAGAATTAATATCGGCATGATTTCCAGTCGCCCGACAAGCATATTAAAGGTCAGCAGAATTTTGGAAAAATAGGAAAATCCCGCAAAATTACCCGTGGGGCCGACCGTGCTAAAGCCGGGACCGATGTTGTTGATGCATGCGAGCACGGCGGAAAGGTTTGTTTCAAGATTGAAGCCGTCAATCGCAATCAGCAGCGTGGAAAGAATGACGATAATAAAGTAGATGCTGACATAGCTTGCGGTTGCATGCAGGGTGCGCTCCGATACGATTTCGCCCTCTTGTCTTACGACATTGACCGAGCGCGGACGAATGATTTGCTTGATGCTGCGGAAAATGTTTTTGAAAACCAGCGTCACGCGTGACACCTTAAGACCGCCCGCAGTTGAGCCTGCCGAGGCGCCGATAATCATCAAAAGCAGCAGTATCGATTTGGCAAAGGTCGGCCATAAATCATAGTTGGTCGTGGCAAATCCCGTGGTGGAGAGAATGGTGGCAACCTGGAAAAAGCCGGTGCGGATTGCAGCGCCCGTTGTCTGGAAATAAGACAGGGTATTCAGGGTAACGGCTGTGGTTGCAACCAGGACGATCGCGAGATATACACGCAGCTCCTCATTTTTCCAAACGTCGCGGAAGCGCTTGATGAGAAGCAGGAAATAGATATTGAAATTGACACCGAAAACAATCATAAAAATGCCGATAATCCATTCGGCGGCGGGGTTGTTATAGGCGCCGATAGAGGCATTTTTGACTGAGAAGCCGCCTGTGCCTGCGGTTGCAAAGGCGTTGACGAGCGAGTCGTAAAACGGCATTCCGGCAACGGTAAGCAATAACAGTATCAGCAGGAGCGTGAGTGCAACGTAAATGCCGTAGAGTATCAGTGCGGTTTGGCGCATTTTGGGTACCAGCTTGTCTTTGACGGGACCGGGTACCTCTGCGCGGAGCAGATGCATGGCGTGGCCGTTATCCGAGGGGAGAATGGCAAGCATAAAGACAAGCACGCCCATGCCGCCCACCCAGTGGGTAAAGCTGCGCCAAAAAAGAATGCCGAAGGGCAGGCCCTCAATCGCGGTCAGAATAGATGCACCCGTGGTGGTAAAGCCCGAAACGGTTTCAAAAACCGCGTCAATGTAGTTGGGGATTGTGCCACTGAATACGAAGGGAAGGGCGCCAAAAAGCGACATCAGAATCCAAGCGGAGGCAACGACAACGAAGCCCTCCTTGGCATAGATGCGTGTGTTTTTGGGCCTGAACAGCACAGGTAGGGCAGAAACAAGCACGAGAATACCGATGGTGAGGAGAAAGGGTACGGTTGTTTCACCGAAAATCAGTGCAACAATCATCGGTAGACAGAGCAGTGCCGCCTCAATCAGCAGAATGATACCCAACAGGTATCCTATCATACGGTAGTTCATAAAACTCCTTTTGCGACAGCGTCAGACAATATCACGAATGCCGGAGGTGCGCTCACCGGTTGTGATGACAATGACAGTGTCGCCCTTGGCAATCACAGTGTCACCCGTGGGAATGATAATCTCGCCGTCGCGGACAATGCAGGCAATCAGCACATCGCGGCGCAGCCTCAGGGCCTTGAGGGCGATGCCTGTCACGCCCTCAATCTCCTCGTTGACAGAAAGCTGCAGTGCCTCTACGCGGTCATCAAGGATTTTGTAGAGCGCCTCAATATCCGAGTCCTTGGTTTTGGCAAGAGAGCGCACGTAGCGCAGAATATTGGCGGCGGTGGAGGATTTGGGAGAAACAATACTTTCAAGCCCCGCGCTCTTGAAAAAATCAACATAGGAAAGGCGGCTGATCATCGTCACGATTTTGCGCAGATTCAGGGTCTTTGCATACATGGAGGCAATCGCGTTTTCCTCATCAACGCCCGAGAGGGCGAGAAATGCATCGGTGCTTTCAAGTCCTGCCTCAAGCAGCGCCTCCTGATGCGTGCAGTTGTCACAAATAATGGTGGCATCGGCATAGTCCGCAGCGAGGTCCCGACAGAGCTCGCGGTTCTTTTCTATCACGGTTGCGCTGATTTTGGCAGCCGCCAGATGAGAAAGAAGATAGTAGGTCGTGCGTCCGCCGCCTGCAATCAGTACATTTTTGATGGGGGTTTTGTAGATGCCGAGTGCCTTGAAAAGCTTTGTCAGCTCGCGGTCGGAGGTTGTGATGCAGACGGTGTCGCCCGCCTCAATCACAAAGTGACCCGTGGGGATATGTGCCTCGCCGCCACGCAGAACGCCGCACACCAGAAATTTGATGTTCAGCCTTTGTCGCATATCGTAAAGCGACACGCCGCAGAAGGGAGAGGATTCGCTGATGACAAACTCGGCAAGCTCGACCTTTCCGCCGCAGAAGGTGTTGATTTTTGTGGCAGAGGGGAAACGGAGCAGGCGGGAAATTTCCGCTGCTGCCGCGAGCTCGGGATTGATGGTGAAGGAGAGGTTCATCTCACTTTGCAGCAGCTCCATCAGCTCGGAATATTCGGGATTGCGCACGCGTGCAACGGTGTGCTTGGTGCCAAGCTGTCTTGCTGCCGCACAGCAAAGAATGTTGATTTCGTCCATTGCCGAAACGGCAATCAGCAAATCAGCCTTATCGGCGTGCGCCTTTCGCAAAATTGAAATATCTGCACCGTTGCCGACAACGCCAAAAACGTCACAGCTGTCGGCAATTTCCGCTACTGCCGCTGCGCTTTCGTCAATGATGGTAATATTGTGGTCCTCGCGGGTCAGCTGCGCACAAATCGCGGAGCCGACAGAACCGCCGCCTACAATCAGAATGTTCATAAAAAGTATGCCTTTCTGCGCCTTGCGGCGCGCTCCTTACAGGAAAGTAAAACATATTATAACACATTTTATGGGAGAATGCAAGAATTATTTGAAAATCATACACCAACGGGATAGAAAGCGCACACCGAAAATTGTGCGCAGCACTTGTTTTTTTGTGGGATTTGTGCTATACTAACGATAGTTTTTGAATGCGAGGTTGCAAATGGAAAGCACTTGTCTGCAAGCATTGGATTTTCAGCGTGTCCGCCCTGCGGACTTTGAAAAAATACTGCCTTACTTTCAGGGTAAGGGGCTTGTTTCTGCGGAATACAGCGCCCTTTACATTTTCATGTGGAGCGGTTATCTTGGCATTGAATACGCCATTTGTGATGATGTGCTTTTTTTGCGCCGTAACAACCGCTTCGGTGTATCTTATCACCCGCCTATGGCAATGGACAAGCCGATTTCCGTGACTCTCCCCGCGCTCTCCCTTCTGGGTGAGGAAACCGTGCGCATCTGCGGCGTGCCCGCACACCTCACAGATGAGGTGGAATCCGCGGTAACGGTGCTTGAAAAGGGCACCTCGCGCCGCTGGGCAGATTACATTTATTCAGCAGAGGAGCTTGCTACCCTTGCAGGCAAAAAATTCAGCAAAAAGCGCAATCTGGTACATCAGTTTGAACGCCTTTATCCCGATTACGCGCTGATTCCGTTGACTGCGGAAAATCTTTCTGCCGCCCTTTCCTTTATGCACGATTTCATGAATAGCGGTGAGATGACCGAGGACGAGGTGAACGAAAACCGTCTGGTGCTTTCGGTGCTTGAAAATTGGGAAAGACTGCCCGCGATTGGCGCACTGCTGACGGTCGGGGGCGCGGTTGTTGCGCTGACCGTAGGCGAAATTGTCGATGATGTATTATATGTTCATATTGAGAAGGCTAACCGTGAATACAAGGGTGCGTATCAGGCAATTAACCGCTTGTTTGCCCGCGAATGCTATGAGAAAATGGGGGTTCGCCTGATTAATCGCGAGGACGATACGGGTGATGAGGGATTGAGACAGGCAAAGCTCTCTTATAATCCTGTCGATATTCTCCATAAGTATCATATGGTATTGAAATTTGACCTTTGAGGGGGGACGGTATGAGAATTGTTATCTTAGATGCCGCTACACTGGGTGCCGATATTGACCTTTCGCCCATTACGGCGCTTGGCGATGCTACAGTCTACGATACCACTGCCGAGGCAGAGATTGCCGCGCGTGTGGCTGATGCTGAGGTTATTGTTGTCAACAAGCTGAAAATGAACGAAAAGACCCTGAACGGTGCGCGTTTTCTGAAGCTTATCTGTGTCACCGCCACGGGCTATGATAATGTGGATACTGCCTACTGCCGCGCGCGCGGTATTACCCTTTGTAATGTTCCCGCGTATTCCACGGAGAGTGTGGCAGAGGTTACGCTCGCCATGGCGCTGTCACTTGCGACAGGCCTGTTTGCGTACCGCCGCTATGTGGCAGACGGCTCTTATACCGCGTCGGGCGTTGCCAATGCGTTGACTCCCGTGTATCACGAGCTCTCTACCCTGACCTGGGGTGTTGTCGGCGGTGGCGGTATCGGGCGCCGTGTGGCAAGAATGGCAAAAGCACTTGGCTGCCGTGTGCTGATGTGTCGCAGGGCGGAGGAAACCGAGTTTGAGACTGCCGACCTCGATGCCCTTTGCAGTGAGGCGGATATTATTTCTCTGCACGTGCCTCTGACCGAGGATACGCGCGGTATGATACACGCGGCGCGTATTGCCAAGATGAAGCAGGGCGCTATTCTGATTAACGTGGCGCGCGGTGCGGTCGCTGACGAGGAAGCGCTTGCCGCAGCCATAGAAAGCGGACATCTTGGCGGACTTGGCATTGATGTGTTCAGCCGTGAGCCGCTTGCCGCCGATAGCCCCTTGTGCCGTGTCCTTGGCCGTGATAACGTCTGCCTGACCCCGCATATGGCGTGGGGCGCCGCTGAGGCGCGTGCGCGCTGTGTTGCCGTCATCGCCGAGAATATCAAGGCATTTTTCGCAGGTAATGCACAGAATCGTATTGTATGATTACATAAAAAAGAGCAAGGCAAAAGCCTTGCTCTTTTTTTACCCGTATGGGCACTTATTTGAGATTTTTTCGTGCAAATCGGCTGATGCCGAGCAGTATGCTGCCTGTGGTCAGGGCAAGCGGTGCTATCAGGATATATAGCACCTGCTTGGCAGTGTAGGTGGTACCCGCGCCGATGAGGGTAGAGGTGTAAATGTTGAGCGCGTTCAAAAGCTCAACCGCGCCATAGCCCTTGGCGGCAGGGTCCAGGAATGCACCTGCTACCTGGAAAATCGCACCTACAATGGAAAAGCCGAGCGCGACAGCGAGGTAAAGGAGAATACAAATGCCCATATTTTTGGCAAGGGTTGCAATCAGGGTGACAATGGCGGCGATGGCAACATAAACCAGCAGCTCAAAGGCAAGCGATGCCATAAGGTAGCCAAGATCCGCAAAGGTGAAGGCTGCCTCCTGATAGGGGAAAAAGAAAAGTGACACGCCAAGCGTGAGGAGCGCGTGCAGCAGCATCAGAGTGCACATCACGGTAGCAGCGGCGAGGAGATGTGAGAGGAAAATTGCGGTTCTTGACTTGCCGCTGATGATTTTATTGCGTACCGTTCCCTGGCTAAAATCCTTGCATACGATAATGGCAATCAGAATCGGCATAATCAGGCCGAGGTTATCACCTGGCAGAAAGGCGGTGAAAAGCATGGATTTCGCATTCATCATACCACCAAGAAGGTCGCCCATATCAAGTGCCTCAAAGAGCACCTTGTTGAGCAGGGGGTTGATGATGGCAAAGACACCTGCGAGAATACAGGTAACCATAAACAGCTTATCCTTGAGGATACGCTTGAGGTCTGCAATATACAAATTACGCACGGCGGGCACCTCCCGTCATAGAAAGATAGTAGTCCTCAATGCTGGAGTGATGGGTGTTCACGGCTGTGATGGTGAGCGATGCGGCAATAATTTTGCCAAGCACGGCGTTGAGGTCAATGTTACCGTCAATACGTACGCCGCCGTCAACCAGGAACATCTGGGTGTTGTCAAAGTCGGGGGCAAGCAGCGAAACCAGTGCCGCGCGGTCGGTTGTTTTGATTTCCGTTGTGTGGCGACAAACACCCTCAAGCTCGGCAGCGGAGATTTCCTGCAGCAGTCTGCCGTGGGAAATGATGCCGTAGCGTGTGGCAACCAATGCAAGCTCGGTCAGAATGTGCGAGGAGATGAGGAAGGTAATGCCTTTGTCGCGGTTGAGGTGCAGAATCAACTCGCGGATTTCCACGATGCCCGCAGGGTCAAGACCGTTCATCGGCTCGTCGAGAATGATAAATTCGGGGTCGCCGAGGAGAGCCATGGCGATGCCCAGGCGCTGACGCATACCAAGCGAAAAATCACCAGCGTGCTTGGGGCTTTCCCACATCTCACCCAGACCAACGGTGGCAAGGGTTGCCTTACATTTTTCCTCGTTGCGTAAGCCCAGAATGCCGCTTTGCATCAGGAGATTGTCCTTGGCAGACATATTGAGATAAATAGAGGGCGCCTCAACAATGGCGCCGATGCGTGCACGTGCGCCACGAATGGCAGGGTCACTGTTTTTGATGCCAAAGAGGGAAAATTCGCCGCTGTCGGCATAAATCAGACCCGTAATCAGGCGGATAACAGTGGTTTTACCCGAGCCGTTCTCGCCCACAAAGCCGTAGATATCACCACGGCGAATGTTTATGGTAACACCGTTCAATACGCGGTTGCCGCGGTAGCTTTTGACAAGCCCTTTGGCCTGCAGCACATATTCCATGGAATCACTCCTTTCAGTTGTTTGTGATACTTATACAGTATAGCACACAAACGCCGAAAATACAATAGGCACAAGCCTTATTTTGTATACTTACCGTAGAGTATCCTCTTGACAAACGGGGAGAATCCTGTATAATAAAAATTGAAATAAGCCCACACGAGGGTGAGAAAGATAGGAGATTTTAGTATGGGACGTTTAGACGGAAAGGTTGCAATTATTACGGGCGGCAACTCGGGCGTTGGCGCCGCAACCGCGGAGCTGTTTGCCAAGGAGGGCGCAAAGGTCGTCATTACGGCAAGACGTGTGCCCCAGCTTGAGGAGGTCGCTGCGAGGATCCGTGCGGCAGGTGGCGAGGTGCTGCCCATTCCCTGTGATGTATCCCGTGTGGAGGCTGTTGAGGAAATGGTTGCCAAGGTTGTGGAAGCCTATGGTCAGATTGACGTTCTTGTCAATAATGCAGGTGTGCTTGAAGCGGGTCTTAAGCCCATCGACTGCTGCACCGATGAGGACCTTGAATGGGTGCTTGGTATCAATACCAAGGGCTGCCTGTACTGCACAAGAGCCGTTGTCAAGGAGATGATGAAGACGAACAAGGGCTCTATCATCAATCTTGATTCCGTGGCAGGTGCATTCGGTACGGGCGGCGCGTCCTACGTGACCAGTAAGGCTGCTGTGATTGGTTTGACCAAGCACACCGCGCTCCGCTTTACGGGTACGGGTATTCGCTGCAATTCGGTGAACCCCAGCACCATCGTGACTCCCATGACGATGACGACCGACCCCAAGTCGCTTGACCCCAATATGATGGGGCAGATGAACAAGCATATGAATCTGACCGTCAGCCCTTGTATGCCGATTGACGTGGCGAACATTCTTTTGTTCCTTGCAAGTGATGAGTCCCGTGCCATTACGGGTCAGGTCATTGTTTCTGACTTCGGCGCAACGCTGTAAGAGGGAATATCCAGCAAAAGAGCACCTGAAAATCAGGTGCTCTTTTTGCGAGAGGGGGCAAAATTCAATTTGTCGGGGACGGCGCCCTCGACGTCCCGGGAATGTAGGAGAATTTCGCCTGCGGCGAATATTTTTTCGCCTTGCCGCTTACAAGCAAGTTCTTGCTCTGTGCTCTGCACAGAGCGTGACCCGTAGAAGAATTTGCACCGCCCTGCAAGGCTTCCGACGCGGAAGCGGCGGTGCAATATTTCGTCCTCCTGCGCGCCACCCTTGATAGCAAAATTTTCAAATTTTAACTGTTTTTGGCGCGCCTCGTTCGATTACGGCCCCTATGGGCCGTCAAAAGCAAAAAGCCACCCGATTGGGTGGCTTTTTGCTTTTGGTGACCCGTAGGAGAATCGAACTCCTGTTACCGCCGTGAAAGGGCGGTGTCTTAACCGCTTGACCAACGGGCCTTATTACAAAATGCGGATTATAAATCCGCATTTTGTGTTTGTTATGGTAGCGGGAATTGGACTTGAACCCATGACCTACCGGGTATGAACCGGTTGCTCTAGCCAACTGAGCTATCCCGCCATTTTTGAACGCCTGAACATTATAACATAAGTATGGGTGTTTGTCAACACCTTTTTTCGAAAAAAAGCAAAAAAATTTGCCTGTCGTAAAATCGCAAAAAATCGCCCCTGTGCCCTTGCGTTGGGGAACAATCTGTGTTATACTGAAAGAACGCAAAAATGCCACCGGGAGGTGACCTGATGAAAAAATACAGACTTCGCATCGGTCTTGATGTTGATGATATTTTGTATGATTGCAACGCCTACGCGCTTGCTTGCCTGAATGAGCGTGAGGGTATCGTGCCGCCGCTGACGATTTACGATATCCGCGGTTGGGGCAGGGGAGAATCGCGCGTGGACGAGCGCCTTTCCTATTTCGGTGACCCCTTGTTTGTGAAAAATCAGCCTGTGCTGGCAGGCGCCAAGGAATTTGTCCGCAGGCTTTCTCAGGTGGCAGAGGTCTTTTTTGTCACTGCTGTGCCGCCTGCCTGTATGTCGGCACGCGCCGAGCGCTTGACCCGCGATTTCCCCGAAATTCCCGCCTCCAATATTTTAATCGGCACGCGCAAGGACGTGGTCAGTCTGGATATTCTTCTTGATGACGGCGCCCACAATATCACGCGCACCCCTGCGACCTATCCCGTGCTGTTCCGCAAGCCCTGGAACACCCATCTGTCAGGCTTGCTTTCGGTCAACACTTATGATGATTTTCTCCACCTTGTGGATATGATTTGCCACGCCTTTGCAGACGAGCGCCCCGACCTTTCCGGTGGCGGTGTTGTCTGTCTGGTCGGCCCTACGGGCAGCGGTAAAAACGAGGTGGCCAGAGCATTATCCCATACCTTTGGTATGGTAAAGCCCGCTACCGCCACCACGCGCCCCCGCCGTGCGGGTGAGGAAGGGGGGAATTACCGTTTTCTTTCTGAGGAGGAATTTATCACTGCACGTGAGGCAGGGGACTTCCTCGAAACCACGGTTTACAGCGGTCATTACTTTGGTACTCGTGCCGCCGACATTGATGCGATTGTGGACGCAGGAAAATGCGCCGTCATTCCGATTGACATCTGCGGTGCGCTGACCCTCAAAAACCGCTACCGCACCCGTGCGATGACGGTATTTATGGATAGAAGCCGTTATGCCGTCATTCAGGACATTGTCAGCCGCGACCTCTCTCCCGCCGACAAAACCCGCCGTATTCTCTCACTTGACGATGAGTATCGGAACGAGGAGCTTTGCGACGTTACGCTGCAGGCAGACCGCACGCCAGGGGAGATTGCTGCCGATATCGCGGCTTTATGCAAGAATGTGTGAATACTGTGCATAAAGCCCTTTTGCACGCGCGTAAATATTTATAGAAAAACAAAATAAAACGAAAAAAACAAAAAAAGTCCTTGACAAGTGCATATTTATGCGCTATAATTGCAACATGCCCTCGGGCAAAGAATATTTTTACTTATGAAAGAAGGAACACATCATGAAAAAGTTTTTAGCTTTGGCCCTTGCAGTTCTGATGATTCTGACCACTCTGGCGTTTGCTTCCTGTGGCAAGAAGAATGCAGACTTTGTTGCCACCGATGCAGCTGACCTCCTTAAGGAGGATTTCGGTATTGGTGTCAAGAAGGGCTCTCCTGAGCTGCTTGCTGCCGTAAACGCTGTTGTTGACAAGTGGGTTGCCGACGGTACTATGGCGAAGTACGAGGATTATTACACGAAGCTTTCCGAGTTTGCTGAGGACACCACGGGCGATGTTGCAAAGCCCGACGCAAACGGCCTTAAGGTTACTTGGGATTTCGGCGCAGCAACTGAGGCAATTACCGTTTATACCGAGTCCGGTTTTGCTCCCTTCGAGTTCGTTTATGACGGCGCTGTTGTCGGTCTTGACATCGCGATTATGAGCGAGGTTGCCGTAAATATGGGCAAGAAGATTGTTGTCAAGGACGTTGTATTTGACACCATTCCCACCAGCGTACAGAACGATGCAGGTCTTGCAGTAGCAGCTGCAGGTCTCACCATCACTGCTGAGCGTGCAGAGAAGATGGATTTCTCCAACGTTTATTACAGCTCTACCCTTGTTATCGTTTCTGCTAAGAAGGATCCTATCACCAGCGTGAAGGACCTTGCAGGCAAGAAGGTTGGCGTACAGCAGGGCACCAGCGGCGATATCATCATTACCGCAGCAAAGGGTGACGGCTATTCCTACAAGACCGAGAACGATGCCGGTGAGGAGATTACCGTTACCGTAAAGGCCGAGGGCGCAGAGCCTAAGCAGTACGAGAAGTACGCAATGGCACTTGCTGACCTTAAGGCAGGCCGTATTGATGCTATCCTTATGGATAAGCTTCCCGCGCTGACCATGCTCAGCGCTGCTGACTGATTTTAGGAATCAACAAAAAAGGGTGAAGACGCATCGCGCCTTCACCCTTCTATACTGAAAAAGAGGATTTATGGAACAATTGTGGACACGGTTTGCCAAGGCTTTTCTTGTGCAGGACCGTTGGAAAATGTATTTGCAGGGTCTTGGCAACACATTGCTGATTGCCCTGATGGCCGCTATCATCGGCATCACAATCGGTGTCATTCTGGCCATGCTTAATTACATCAATAAGAAAACAGGAAAGCTGAAGGTTGCAACCAAAATCGGCAATTTCTACATTACCATTGTGCGCGGCACGCCCGTTGTACTGCAGCTGATGATTTTGTATTTTGTCGTCTTTGCTTTCTGGGATAACGGCATTATGATTGGTGCTATCACCTTTGGCTTGAATTCCGGTGCATACGTGGCAGAAATTGCGCGTGCGGGATTTGAGAGCATTGATGACGGTCAGATGGAGGCAGGTCGCTCGCTCGGCCTTTCCACCTGGCAGACGATGCGCACGATTATCATTCCGCAGGCTGTGCGCAACGCATTGCCGCCCCTCTTTAATGAGTTTATTATGCTTGTTAAGGAAACCTCTATTGTGGGCTATGTTGGTATTTATGACCTTGGTAAAATCCCCGGTCTGATTCAATCGCGTACCTTTGATTATCTCTTCCCACTGCTTATTGCCGCCTGCTTCTATCTGGTGGTGGTGCTGGCACTTACACGTGTGCTGCACGTGATTGAAAAGAGAATGGCAAAGAGCGACCGCAATATGGGAGGTGCAGCAAGTGGAAAATAATGTGTTAATCAGCGTGAAAAACCTCTCTAAGAGCTTTGGCGATTTGGAGGTTTTGAGGTCTGTTTCCATTGATATCAAGGCGGGCGAAAGGGTGGTTATCATCGGTGCATCGGGCTCCGGCAAAAGCACCATGCTGCGCTGCCTGAATTGTCTGGAGGACCCCACGGGCGGCGAGATTATTTTTGATGATGAAAATATTGCTGACCCGCGTGTGGACATTAACGTGCACCGTCAGAAAATGGGCATGGTATTCCAGCAGTTCAATCTTTTCAATAACAAAACCGTGCTTCAGAATATTACCCTGGCTCCTGTCATGCTGCGCTTGCAGAGATTGCACCGTCAGAAACGCAAGGCGCTCTTTGGCAAGGCAGAAAAGCCCACCGAAACCAAGCAGCAGATTCTTGCCGAGGAAGAGGAAAAGGCAATGCGCCTACTGGCGCGCATTGGACTTGCCGAAAAGGCAAATGCCTATCCTTCTACCCTTTCCGGCGGTCAGAAGCAGCGTATTGCTATCGTGCGCGCGCTCGCGATGAACCCCAAGGTGATGCTTTTTGACGAGCCGACCTCCGCACTTGACCCCGAAATGGTCGGTGAGGTGCTTGATTTGATGAAGCAGCTTGCCAACGAGGGTATGACAATGGCAATTGTTACCCACGAAATGGGCTTTGCCCGCGAGGTGGCAGACCGCGTCATTTTCATGGACGGCGGTGTGATTGCTGAGGAGGGAACCCCTGCTGAGCTTTTCGATAACCCTAAAAGCGAAAGACTGAAGAATTTCCTTGCTAAAGTATTGTAATAAACAACCGCGCGACCAAATCGGTCGCGCGGTTGTTTATTTGTAGAACTGCGGTTTGGTCTGCGTTCAATTTTGCCAGCGAGGGCAGGTGGATTTGCATGCAGAAGGCGTGATCGCGGTGCGAGAGGTGTATATGATACACCGAGTACCGAGAGCGCGGATAAAAAACACACATAAAAATGAAACCCTATAAGGGTTTCTACCTCAGCATCAAACAAAGGA
>JAFQMP010000003.1 GCA_017396225.1 Clostridia bacterium
AAGGACGTGATGTTTGGCAAGGACTTCATTGATATGGAGGACTTTGTCGTTTCCAATGTGCTGCTGCCGCTTGGTAGCCTTGTTTATGTTGTTTTCTGCACCACACGCTTTGGCTGGGGCAGAAAGAATTTCACCGACGAGCTCAATGCCGGCGAGGGCCTGAAAATGCCGCGTTGGATTACCGTTTATATGACTTACGTGCTGCCCTTCATTATCCTTTTCCTGCTCGGCTTCTCGGTTGTGAATTTCTTCCGTTGATAATAAACACATATGTAAAACTGCACGCGCCTATGGCGCGTGCAGCTTTTTTGGGCAAAATCCTCTTGCATTTTTTTGAAACATACGCTATAATAATTTTAGAACGCTTATAAAAAGGAGATTTTTTATGCTTGAAATACGCAATCTGACAAAGATTTATCGCTCTAAAACGGGCGAGGAGGTCAGGGCGCTGGATAATGTCAGCGTGACCTTCCCCGAGCAGGGCATGGTTTTCATTCTGGGCAAATCCGGTTCGGGTAAATCCACGCTTCTGAATATTATGGGTGGACTCGACAGCTATGATAGCGGTGAATTTATCATCAAGGGCAAATCCTCCGATGATTTCGTCGGCTCGGACTTTGATGCCTACCGCAATACCTTCATCGGCTTTATTTTCCAGGAGTATAACGTGCTTGACGATTTTACCGTTGGCGCCAATATCGGCCTGGCTCTGGAGCTGCAGGGAAAAAAGGCAACCGATGAGGCTATCAGCGCCATTCTTGATAAGGTTGGTATGCTGGAGTATGCCAAGCGTAAGCCCAATGAGCTTTCGGGCGGTCAGAAGCAGCGTGTGGCAATTGCCCGTGCGCTTGTCAAGGAGCCGCAGATTATTATGGCAGATGAGCCGACGGGTGCGCTTGACTCTAACACGGGTAAGCAGATTTTTGATACCCTTAAGGCACTTTCCCGTGAAAAGCTGGTGCTTGTTGTTTCGCATGACCGCGATTTTGCTGAGCGCTATGCCGACCGTATTATCGAGCTTGCCGACGGTCGTATCATTGAGGACGTCACCAAGCACGAGCATCGTGCCGAAAGGGTTTCGGACGGTGTGCACCGTGTCAGTGACCATATTTTGCGCATAGAAAAGGGCTACCGCCTGACGGCAAAGGATTTGGAAATGATTAACGCCTATCTTGCCACGTCGGGCAGCGATGTGCTTTTGTCGGGTGACGGCCGCATCAATGACGAGCTGCGCTCCGCCGCAGGCATCGGTCAGGACGGCTCCACCACCGTATTTGAGGAAACCGTGCCCGAGCGCGACGTGCGTGTGAAGAAATATGAAAAGAACGATGCCAAGTTTATTCGCTCCAAGCTTCCGATGAAAAATGCCGTCAAAATGGGCGCATCGGGCTTGAAGCATAAGAAGTTCCGCTTGGTGATGACAATTCTTTTGTCCTTTATCGCCTTTGCGATGTTCGGTCTGTCCAGCTCAATGGCTGCTTATGATAAGATGCACGCCGCTACGCAGTCTATTATCGATACGCAAATTCGCTCTGCCGCCGTAACAATGGGCGTGCGCCGCACAACCACCTACGACGACGGCGATATAAACAGCTGGCACGAGGAGCAGGGCATCAATGCCGAGGACCTTGCGCGACTGAAGGCCGAAACGGGACTTGATTTTCACCCTGTTTTCACGGGCTCGCAGTATAACCACGGTGAAGGTGGCTTTGATATGCAGCATATGTTCAAGCAGTATGAGAGCAATGCCGTTTACACGGGTGATATTGCAGGTCTTCTGACGATGACACAGGCGGAGCTGCCCGCAGATTACACGCTTACGGGCCGCCTGCCCGAGGCTGCGGGCGAGATTGCCATTACCGAGTTCTTTTTCCGTCAGCTAAAGCAGTACGGTTACAGCTATGAAAACACCGTGATTGAGGGCAAGGACCTCACCATGACGGGTGACGGCGGCGTCAACGATATCATCGGGAAAACGCTGCTTATCAATAAAATAGGCTACAATCCGCTTAACGACCAAAGCGCCTTTGAGATGACCGTTGTCGGTGTTGTCGATACCAGGTTTAACTACGAGCGCTATGAGGGCCTTTTGCCCCGGGATAAGACCGCGCATCCGGATATGCCCGAGGAAGAGCCTTCACTGATGGAAACCTTCCTTTTGTCAGAAATCAAGTATGAGCGTGATTACGGCTTCCACGGTCTTGCCTTTGCACATGCAGACGATATTGCGGATATGACGCGATACGTTGGCGGTTCACACGGTGGCGGCAGCTTTGGTGAGTATATGAACTCCTATGACGAAATCATGTATTTCGTTGCTTACCAGCCTGCCGATAACGATATTGATGATGACAAGAATGTCAATCTGGGCATTCATTATGTGGCAGATGCAAAGATGCTGAGCTCACTCACCTCCATTCTCTGGAAGGACGGCGCCAAGACCGAGCTTGGCGACAAAGAGGTGTTGATTTCCGCACTTTCTTTGCAGGAATATATGCGTGACCGTGAAGCAAATCTTGACTTCACTGACCTTGATACAGCCTTTAAGGGGCTTGGTAGCAAGCTTGACCTCACCACCTACGCGAATAGCAAAGCCGCCGATGGCGACATCATGCGCGCTGCTTATAATGCTGCCTTTGATAAATATATCAAGGAGCAGCTCGCCATTCAGGCCATCGAAGATGTGGTCACGCAGGACGCTATCAATAGCGGATTTTCCACCGCGTATGAGTGCTGGTACACCAGATGGGCTCATGGGGGTTACGATTATGTTCCGCAGGTAGACGGTTACACCATTAAGAGTGCCGAGGCGATTAAAGCCGAGCTTCTTGCAGACACTGCCGTGCAAAACGGCATTCTTGCCGTCTACGGCATAGAACGCCCTGCAAACATAACCGTGGAGGGCGTAAAAAAGCTGGTAGAGTATATCAACAATTACAGAGATAGCAGCAGTGTTTCTCTTGAAGATGCTTATAACAGATTTTGCGAGTTTTACCTGATCAACTTTGTCGTTGCAAACGGTTACCATCTTGCCGATAATTACAAGGCCGCTTATGTAAAAAAATATCTGACCGACGCCGAAATCAGCAACACTGACTGGCTGGCAAAGAGCGACGAGGAGCGCTTGCAGCAGCTGGCGGGTGATTACTGGCAGATCAGATATAATCTTTCAAAATACGACCTTGCGTACGAGGACTTTCACAAGCAGGCGTTTGACACTTGGTTTGCACTGACGGGCACCACCGAAGAAGACCTCTTTACCGAGCTTGATGGCTTCTATTATCAGCTTGAAACGCGAAGCAACGTAGGCGGTGATACGGATAGAGAGCTTTATAAGAAATTAGAGGACATTTCTGTTGTCGGTCTGTTCTTTAAGGAAAACGACAGCGGCAGCAACGTGGTCGTTGGCTCTTCCGTTCACGATGCGTATATGGTCTGGCTGGAAGAAACGAAGGTGCTTAACGAGGACAAGACGGAGAGTCAGCCCGGCTACACCGAGGAGCGTGTGGAGCATACGCCCGGTGTGTACGCCTTTGCCGTAGCTGCCATTGCCGCAAATGATGAGGCTGTCATTGCCAAGCTTGTTGAAATGACCTACGCCGATGAGAATACCACTGATTACCTTTACAAGATGCAAAACGCAGTCATGTACACGCTCGGCCGCTTCAACGGAATAATTGAGGTTTTGGCGAAGGTCTTTGTTTGGGTTGGACTTGGCCTTGCGGTATTCTCCTCGCTCTTGCTGATGAATTTCATCAGCACCTCTATCTCCTACAAGAAGCGTGAGATTGGTATTCTTCGCGCGGTTGGTGCAAAATCCTCTGATGTGTTTAAGATTTTCTTCAGCGAGGCGTTTATTATTGCGCTCATTAACTTCGTGCTGGCAGCAGTAACCTCGGTTGCGGCGGTGATTATCGTCAATTACTATATGAGAAAATCCGGCATCAATATCACGCTTCTCAGCTTCGGCCCCTTGCAGATTGCCATTATGCTTGGTGTCAGCATTGTGGTTGCCGTGCTTGCGTCCTTCCTGCCCGTCAACGGTATCGCAAGAAAGAAGCCCGTTGATGCCATTAAGGACCGCTAAGCAATTATAATCCGAAACAATAAAAATCCTCCTCGCAAGATTGCGAGGAGGATTTTGCCGTTTGTGGAATATGTTATACGGTACGAAAATCAGGGGCAAGAATGGCGCAGGTGCCGATGTCGCGGTAAGCGCCCTTCACAAGCATGGCCTCACGCGCCACGCCCTCAAATCGGAGGCCCGCCTTTTCCATGACGCGGCGTGAGGCGTCGTTGCCAATCATATACCGCGCCTCGATGCGGTGGAGGTTGAGTACCTGAAAGCCGAATTGCAGCACGCGGCGCACGGCCTCAGGGGCCAGGCCCTGTCCGCGGTAACGCGGATTTAACACATAGCCGATTTCAGCACGCTTGTGCGGAATATCGAAATTGACAAAGCCGCAGGTGCCAATCATGCGCCCCTCTGACTTTAATATCACCGCCCACTCGTGATGCATACCGATGCGGTAACGACTGCCCAGGTATTCCAGGTAATCGCGCGTGTGGGAGATATCCTTGTGGGGGCTCCATAGGAGATAGCGCGTTACCTCGGGGTCACACGCATATTCGTACATATCGGGCGCATCGCTCACACGTATCTGGCGCAGAATCAGATGCTCGCTCTCAAGCTGCGGCATACGCGAAAAAATGCGATAGAGATTTTCCTTTTTCATGGTGACCTCCGTTCGGATTGATTGGCTATGGCTACCATTATACTAAATTTTTGGCGTGCGTGCAAGGGAATTTTGAAAAACGCCAAATTTCGCTTGTTTTAGTGACCGTTTCGGCGTATAATAATAACTGTAAACAAAGTAAGGAGGTGCGCGATGAACGAGCTGCTGGGGGATTGCCTTTTCCCCATTATATTGGGCTCCAATACCGCGGGGCACGCCTGCGTGCGACGCATGGAGCAGCGCTACGGCGTCGGCAGCACAGTGCTGACGGGCAAGCGTGCGCTCACCCTGCGTTTTCTCCCCTCCGTGCGTGTGCTTTTTGCGCCGCCAACCCTGCACGACGAGGTGCTGCTCTCAATTCTGAGGGATCTTGACGGAGAAAGCGGCCTGCGCCTGCCGCTGCTGGTCGCTTGTGATGCGGCGTATGACGGATTTCTTGCGCGCAATGCACAGGAGCTTGAGGCGCATTTTATTCTGCGCCGTGCAAATGATTTGTTGGGGGTAGGGGACGGAATATGACCTTTTCAGAGCTTTTGACAGGTGAACTTTTACACCCCGTTGGGGGGTATATGGCGCCGCAGGCAACGGCTGCTTCCGATGTGGTGACAGATGCGCTTTCCGCCGGTGCTGATACCGTGTTTGTGGCGTGTGTGACTGCGATATATGACGGACACGATATGGCACTGACGGCCTATCAGCGCGGCTGTCGTCACTTTGTCGCAGAGCGCTTGCTTCCTTTGCCGAGCGACGCCGCGCTGCTGCTTACACCCGATACGCGTGAGGTGCTTGGTGAGCTTGCGTCCCGTGTGCAGGGATACCCCGCACGCAGCCTGACGGTTGTCGGTATCACAGGCACGCACGGCAAAACCGCCACCGCTTTGCTTGCTGCGGCGTTGCTGACGGGAAGCGGCAGAAAAGTGGCGCTGCTCACGACCGACGGCACGGATATTGGCGACTCTTTTTCTCCCGCAGGGGAGATTGCGCCCGATGCCGCCGACCTTGCCCGCTTTTTTCGTCGGGCGGTTGCGGCAGGTGCTGAAATTGCCATTGTGGAGCTTTCCGCCTATATGCTTGCACACGGTGCGACAAAGGGAACCCCCTTTACCGTAGTGCTTTGCACCGACCTCGCGCCGCGTCACATCGGCAAGGGAGAGCACGCTGATATAGCAGCCTATCGCGCTGCCAAGGCAAGGCTTTTGGAGGCAGATGCACCTGTGGCAATTTTGCCTGTCGGACTTGCGGATTTCACACCCCGTGGCAGGGTGTTACGCTATGGCGTCGGTGAGATTGATGCTGATTTTCGTGTCGCGGAGCAGGGCACTCATACCGTAGGCTCGGTGGAGGCTACCTCTGCTGTCTTTTATGATGGTGATGCAGCGTATCCGATTGAAACACCGCTTTTTGGCGTTCCTTATCTACATAATCTGACGGCCGCGCTGGCGCTTGCAACCATACTCGGTGAGCAGCCCGCACGCCTTGCGGGGCTGACGCCTGCGGTACGTGCCGCAGGCAGATTGGATTGCATTTGCCCGGCGGGTGGTCGCCGTGTCTGCTTTGATGCAGCGTATGAAGCGGAGGACCTTGTGACGGTTCTTACGACTCTGCGCGGGGTGACCAAGGGGAAGCTTTCGGTGCTGCTCGGCTCTGTTGGCGGTCGTGCGTATGCGCGCCGTGCACCGCTTGGTGCTGCTGCGTTGGCTGGCGCGGATTTTGTGTATTTTACCGAAGACGACCGAAATGGGGAGTCCGCGCGACAGATTGCCCTGGATATGGTGGGAGAAAACGCCGATTCTGCACGGTATCTGGTGATGACAGACCGCGCCGCGGCAATTGCCGCGGCGGTGCTTGATTTGCGCAGGGGAGATACGCTCCTGATTCTCGGCAAGCCGCGCGAGGAAACGCAGCTTGTGCATGGTAAAAAGCAATTTTTTTCGGACCGCCGTGCAGTTTTGGACGCCATACGGGATTTTTAATCCCGTATGGTATTTTTTTCTTCCCACGAAAGGCTTGCAATTTTTCGTTTGGTATGATACAATAAGCATATTATCTAAAGAAAGGGGAGCAAATATGGCAGGCGTTAGAAAAAGAACCGATGACGGCACTGCGGAAACACCCGTAGAGGCCGCCGAGACGCAAAAGACCACCCCTACGAAAAAGTCCACAGCAGGCACACAGGGAAAGACCGCTGTAAAGAAGGCTGATAGCGACTTCACGACCACTAAAACAACGGCGGTGCGTAAGCGCACTGCGACAGAGAGTAAGGAAATGCCTGATGCTGAGCCCAAAACGACCGCAGCGAAAAAAAGCAATGCAGGCTCCACGAAAAAAAGCAGCACGGGGACGACCGCAGCAAAGAAAACGCAGACGGCAGGCTCCGCAAAGGGAAGTGGCGGGAGCACAGCAGCCGAAGCAAAGAAGAAGGCAACAGGTGCTGCTAAGACCACCACCGGCGGTACGCAATCGACTGCGAAGAAAACGACTGCGGGCGCCAAGAAATCAACGAAAACCGCGCCTAAGACGCAGCCTGAGGTAACCCCCGATTCCGTGACAGAGGAGCCGACGGCATCTGCATCGCAGCAATCCTCCGATGCGCTCCCCGCATTGCCCCTCATTGATGCCGAGTCGCTTGTCAGCGCAGGCTCGTGTGAGGTTGGTGAGGCGCACCCGCCCGTGGGATTTCCTGAGGCAACCGTCAAGCGCAATTTCTTTGCCCGTCTCGGCATATTGCTCTTGTTGGTGGCTGTTCTCACGGCATCTGTTTTCATCTATCTGCACCGTCCCACCTCTTATGTGGAGCGTACAAGTGCCGTTAATTTCCTGTATACCGCTGCCGAGGATAAGACTACTGTTGTCGTGAACGGCACGGTGCGCGGCACGTTGGCGGGTGCCCTGCAAAGCTCGGCACACAGCGCTCGAGGTGATGTCTATGCCGCAGTGGTGGGTAACACGCTTTATATTATTCGCGGCAAGCACATTCTGACTGTAGCCGACAATGTGCAGGATTATCAGCTTGCGGCCGGTGGTACGGCGCTTGCTTACCGTGTTGCCGATTCGCTTTATTATCGCGAAACAGGCAAGAAGGATACCGCCTCGCTGATTTCCAAGGACTGTATGCGCGCGGATTACTGCCTCTCTGCCGACGGCAAGGAGCTGGTTTATACCTATCAGAGCGCACCCGATGCGGCGGCGCTCATGCAGATTGAATCCTTTACCGATAACAAGCCTTATATTGAGAGCGTGGCGGGGCTTATTCCTGTGGCGGTATCGAATAAGTGCAAGTACATCTATTACACCAAGGACGGTGTGCTTTACATCTATAATCGCAAGACCGAGAAATCGGTTGTTTGCTCAGAGTCACCCGACCGGGGCTCGCTGGTATTCAACCGCGATTGCACCGAGCTGCTCTTTACCGAAAAGGGTGGGGCAACGGTGCTCTTTGTCAGGGGTGAGCGCCGTCAGATTGTCGGTGCCGCAGCAGAGGATACGCTGACGCTGTTGCCTAACCGCCGTGTATCAATGCTGCCGCTTGGCGAGAGCATGCAGTATATGGCAAGCAGCTTCCTTAATGCCTATTATCTCCATTTGGTGGGTACAGGCAAGCAGGTGGCAAGACTTGACAGAAAAGCGAAGTTAACAGACCTTTCCTTCGTTGACGGCGAGGAGAGCATTACCGTTACCGACAAGGGCGTGTATTTCTTCCTTACCGATAAGAGTGGTACCGATACGCATACCATTCTCTACCGTATTAAGCCGCGCAAAACCAATAAGGAGCGCGTTGCCTGGGACGTATCGGATTATCAGACCAACGTAGACGGCAGTCGCGTGCTGTATACCGAGCAGCATAACGATAAGCTGTACGCTTGGAGTGCCTCGGGCGATACTAAGCTACTTTGCGATAGCGTTGTGCAGGGAACACTTGCCGTTACGGCCGATGATTTGTTCTGCTTTTACCGTGCCGACGGCGTGCTTGCGGTCAGTGATAACGGGCGCGAGATACGCGATATCGCGACCGACGTGCAGGGCTTTTTGGTGGATACGCATACTGTGTTTTATATTACCACGC